>JAZKCB010000084.1:0-11713 GCA_040388335.1 Pseudomonadota bacterium
GTCGATCAAGAGCCCGGCCAACACCGAGTTCATCAAGAAGTGGTCTGCCTACGCCAAAGCCAAGAAGCTCCCTGGCTCCGACAAACCCTTGACCAATGATCCGATGGAAGCGACCTACATCGGCATCAACATGTGGAAGCAGGCTGTCGAAAAAGCCAAGTCCACTGACACCGACAAGGTCATCGCAGCAATGGCTGGCCAGACCTTCAACGCACCTTCGGGCATCGTCTCGAAGATGGATGAGAAAAACCATCACCTGCACAAGTCTGTCTTCATCGGCGAGATCAAGGCCGACGGCCAGTTCAATGTGGTGTGGAAAACGCCTGGCCCCGTGAAGGCCAAGCCATGGAGCCCGTTCATTGAAGGCAACGACAAGAAGCCGGACGAGCCTGTCAAGAAGTAAATCTGTCATTGCGGGCTTGACCCGCAATCCATGTCTTCGGAGCCCCCGGGTTCGCCGTCATGGATCCCGGATCAGGTCCGGGATGACTTTTTCATGGTTCTGGGCCTGATCTGATTTTGATCCGGCCCGGGACTTGCAGAGTGCGCATGGCACGCGGTGCTCACCCTACAGGTTCTTTCACATGCTGCTTCGACAAACCTTTTTTATTGCCGCGCTTTTGATCGCCGGCCACGCTCACGCCCTCACGCCTGCAGAGGTCAAGGGCATGACGCTTGGCGAGACCGACACCCGCATTGAAGCGCTGAACAAGGCCGCCGCCAATGCGGATGAAAAGACCGTCGCCTTCATCCAGGCGATGTCTGACGATGCCGTCAAGACCAAAGGCGACAAGGTTTTTGTCGTCAAGGACGACAAGGCTTTTGACCCCGTCACGGGCGCTGAAACGCCCTTGCCGCCCGATGCTGAAGACGTCATCAACCCCAACCTGATGCGTGGTGAGCTGGATACGGCACTGGCCGCACTCAAGCTCTTCAGCAAGGACGAGAAAGTCCGCCGTGATGCCATCAAGACGCTTTCTGACGAGAACGACGAAGCACGCCTGCCGCTGATTGAAAAAGCCTACGGAGCTGAAACAGTGCCCGCGCTCAAGAGCCAGCTTGAAATGGTGCGCGCTGCCATTTTTTTGGGCAGCGCTGACAAAACCAAACGTCTGGCTGCGGCGGGCCAGCTGGCCGACAGCAAGAATCCTGCGACCAAGACGGTGCTGCTTGAGCGTATAGCCAAAGAAACCGATGCCGACGTGAAGGTGGCGCTGCAAGCTGCCTTGGCCAAGGTTGAGGCATCACTTGAATGGGGCAACAAGCTGGGCGCCGTATTCAGCGGCATCAGCCTTGGTAGCATTTTGTTGCTCGTGGCCTTGGGCCTGGCGATTACCTATGGCTTGATGGGCGTTATCAACATGGCCCACGGCGAACTGATGATGATAGGGGCCTACGCCACTTATGTCGTTCAGGGGCTGTTCCAGAAATACCTGCCCGGTGCGTTTGACTGGTACCTGCTGGCGGCTGTTCCCGTCGCATTCATGGCATCGGCCTTGATGGGCGCCGCGCTGGAGCGCAGCGTGATTCGTTTTCTATACGGCCGACCGCTTGAAACCCTGCTGGCCACCTGGGGCATCAGCCTGATGCTGCAGCAACTGGTGCGCTCCATTTTCGGCGCACAGAACGTCGGTGTTGAAAACCCGGTGTGGATGAGCGGTGGTGTGCAGGTGCTGGGCAACCTGTCCTTGCCCTACAACCGGCTGGTCATCATTGGGTTTGCCATTGCCGTGCTGCTGGGCATGGCCTGGCTGATCAGCAAGACCCGCCTCGGTTTGTTTGTGCGCGGCGTCACGCAGAACCGGCCGATTGCGTCCTGCATGGGCGTGAACACGGCGCGTATCGATACCTACGCTTTTGCACTGGGCTCCGGCATTGCCGGTCTGGCAGGTTGCGCGCTGAGCCAGGTGGGCAATGTGGGCCCTGACCTTGGGCAAAGTTATATCGTTGATGCCTTCATGGTCGTGGTACTGGGTGGTGTTGGCCAGCTGGCAGGCACTGTGTATGCCGCCATGGGTCTCGGCATCCTGAATAAATTCCTCGAAGGCTGGACGGGTGCGGTGCTGGCCAAGATTGCCGTGCTCGTGTTCATCATCATCTTCATCCAGAAGCGGCCACAAGGCATCTTCGCGATGAAGGGCCGTTCGGCGGAGGCATGATCATGAACACGCCCTTGAAAAATCCTGTTGTATTGCCCTCCAAAGGCCCGCTACTTACCCGTACCGGATGGACCGCCTTCATGGTGGCGCTCATCGTGGTCTGTGCGCTCGCCCCCGTGTTGAATCTCTGGGTGCCCGAGACCGGCATGTTCCACATGAGTACCTATGCTGTCGCGCTACTCGGCAAGATCATGTGCTACGCCATCTGTGCACTGGCGATGGACCTGATCTGGGGCTACACCGGCATCCTGTCGCTGGGACACGGTGTGTTTTTTGCAATCGGCGGTTACGTCATGGGTATGTACCTGATGCGCCAGATCGGCCGTGACGGCAATTACAAAAGCGACCTGCCGGATTTCATGGTCTTCCTCGACTGGAAGACCCTGCCATGGCACTGGACCTTCAGCGACAGCTTTGTTGCCACGCTGCTGCTCATTGTGCTGGTGCCGGGCATTGTGGCCTTTGTGTTTGGCTACTTTGCCTTCCGCTCACGCATCAAGGGTGTGTACTTCTCGATCATCACGCAGGCCATGACCTTTGCGGCGATGCTGCTGTTCTTCCGCAATGAAACCGGCTTTGGCGGCAACAACGGTTTTACAGATTTCAAGCGCATCCTGAATATTCCGATTGCCACGCCATCCATGCGCATGACGCTGTTTGTCATGACGGGGCTGACTTTGCTGGGCTTCTTTCTTTTTGCCAAATGGCTGGTCGGCAGCAAGTTTGGCCGCGTGCTGCAGGCCATCCGGGATGCAGAAACGCGCGTCATGTTCTCTGGCTACAACCCGCTGGGCTACAAGCTGACGATCTGGATGATTTCTGCCGTGATGTGCGGTGTTGCAGGTGCCCTCTACGTGCCGCAGGTGGGCATCATCAACCCGGGTGAAATGAGCCCCGCCAACTCCATTGAGATCGCCATCTGGGCAGCTGTTGGCGGGCGCGCCAGCCTGATTGGCCCCATCGTCGGCGCATTCATCGTCAACGGTGCCAAGAGCTGGCTGACGGTGGCTTACCCCGAATTCTGGCTTTACTTTCTCGGGGCCTTGTTCATCTGCGTGACGCTTTTCCTGCCTAACGGAGTGGTCGGCCTGGTGAAGAAGCTGCGCAAGGGAGGATCAGAATGACTCCCGATCTGCTTGAGCAGGGCGCTCAAAGAATTCAGGAGCGATTTGCTGCGATCGAAGCAGCGAAGAGCAACACCGAATCAGGCGGGCGAAACGCCAGCAACAGCCGTGTCGCTACGCCAGGTGAGGTGGACGTTACCCACGGCCGCATCCTCTATCTTGAAGATGTGAGCGTCAGCTTCGATGGTTTCAAGGCCATCAACAAGCTGTCGCTCGACATCGCACCGGGTGAATTGCGTTGCATCATCGGTCCCAACGGTGCGGGCAAGACAACCATGATGGACATCATCACCGGCAAGACCCGGCCCGATGAAGGCACCGTGTATTTCGGTAGCACGATTGATTTGCTTCGCCACAAGGAGGCCGAGATTGCGCAGCTGGGCATTGGCCGCAAGTTCCAGAAGCCGACGGTCTTTGAGCACCTGACGGTATTTGAAAACCTGGAGCTGGCGCTGAAGACCAACAAAGGCGTGAAGTCATCCATGTTCTTCAGGCTTGATTCGGCGCAGAGTGACAGGCTTGCAGAAATCCTGGTGACGATTCACCTGGCTGATAGCGTGAACCGCATGGCGGGCAACCTGAGCCATGGGCAAAAGCAGTGGCTGGAGATAGGCATGCTGCTGATGCAGGACCCCAAACTGCTGTTGCTGGATGAGCCCGTTGCCGGCATGACCGACGAAGAAACGGCGCGTACGGCTGAACTGTTTCTGACCCTCAAGGGCAAACATTCACTTATGGTCGTGGAGCACGACATGAGTTTTATCCGCACCATTTCAGAGATCGTCACGGTGCTGTGTGATGGATCTGTTCTGGCGCAGGGCACGCTGGATCAGGTTCAGGCCGATGAACGTGTCATTGAAGTCTATCTTGGTAGATAAAGACGCCCCCCGACGCGGCTTTGCCGCCTTCCCCACTGGGGGGCGACCCCTGTGGCCCGGCGAAGCCGGTTCCACGCGGTCACTGGCTTTGGAGAAACCTGCGCATGCTAACTGTCAAAAATATCAATCAATACTATGGTGGCTCCCACATCCTTCGCGATGTGAGCATGGAGTCAAATCTGGGCAAGGTCACCGTGCTGCTCGGTCGCAACGGTGTAGGCAAGACCACCTTGCTTAAATCGCTGATGGGTCTGGTGCCCATCAAGACCGGTACTATCGAATTCGATGGAAGGCAGATCCAGGCATCAACCCCCTATGAACGCGCCCGTGCCGGCATAGGTTTTGTGCCGCAAGGGCGCGAAATATTTGCCCGGCTCACAGTCGAAGAAAACCTGCGCATGGGCCTGGCCTATAAAAGTGCCAGTACACCGATACCCGCCGAGTTGTATGAGCTGTTCCCGGTACTCAAGCAAATGCTGAACCGCCGCGGTGGCGATTTGTCGGGTGGGCAGCAACAGCAACTCGCGATTGCGCGTGCTCTGGCAGCAAAGCCGAAGATGCTGATTCTTGATGAGCCGACCGAAGGCATACAGCCCAGCATCATCAAGGACATAGGACGTGTGATCCGCATGTTGGCAGACCGGGGCGACATGGCCATCCTGCTCGTCGAGCAGTACTACGACTTCGCGCAGGAACTGGCCGATGATTATCTCGTCATGGAGCGCGGCGAATTCATCGCACGCGGCCAGGGCAAGGACATGGAAGCCAACGGCGTAAGGCAATTGGTAGCCATCTAACTGCCAAGGTAAGCGGACGCCGTGTAACCGGCTCCGCCGGGGCACAGGGCGTCTCCCCTGCAAGGGGGAACGGGCTACACGCAGTGAGCCTGGACGGGGGTGTCCAAAAAGTCCAAAAAAAAGCCGCCCGGATGGTCCAGGCGGCCCTACTGCATAGCTCCATCTGGGGCGTTCATCACACCCGCAAGCGAAGTTTTAAGCAGAGGTGGGTGATTACTGCGGTGCAGGAATCACAACAATGGCATCGGTACTGGTTTGTGGCTTGATAACCACGTTGGTGGAATCTGCAGGCAGCACGACGGTTTCAACTTCACGGATCACACCGCCACCGGCAACGCTGCCCTGGGTGCTGCCGTAGCCCACGATACGTGCTTCGCAGGCAACCTTGTCTTCACCTGTCAGCGCATTGCAGCGCTGCACGGCATTGGCGTTGAACTGGGCGCCGGCGTTGTCCAGCTTGCCCGCGCGCTTGTCGGCGTTGGCATTGCGAACTTCACGCAAGCAGGTTTCACGGTCCTGCTGCGTACGGCCCGAGTTACAGGCCGCGGCCTCGCTCTGGGCATTACCTGTAGCGTCAATGCCGGTGGTGCCAGAGGCGACCTGGGCGGTAGCGGCTGTCATGGCCAGCGCGGCGGTAAAAACAAAACCCGCGACGCCTTTGGCGAGGGTATTGAACTTGAATGGGGTAGGTGCGTTCATCATTGACTCCTTGGTTAGTCCATTTGTGGACCTGTGAATGCAATGTAGGTTGCAGCTTTCACCGGCCGTGACAGCCAATGCGACAGCCGGGACTGCCCGTGCGCCCGTATGTCTGTAGGAATTGGCTTAGTGGTGACGTGAGGTGATCAGGTTGACCAGATGCGGGGGCTGGAAGAGGGCAGGGCCCAGAGGTGGGTACGCCAGGCCAGCCAGAGCTGCCTGAGAAGGCCCATGGCGGGCTCTACCACCGGAGAAAGCACGCGTACAAGGACGATCTGGCCATCCGGGCTGGTTGCGGCTGCAGTTGCACGCAGTGGGTGTGCCTCGATGACTTCCCTTGCGATGTCCAGCGCTGACTGGCGGCGGTTGCGGTCCAGCTTGCTGCCCGCCGCAAAGAAAAGGGTGGCGATGCAGCGATGCCCGGCCATGCCCAGTGGTCCGTTCATCAAAAGTGTGTCTGCCGCCCTGATGTGCGCGCTTTCCAGCCAGACACCAGGTACTTCAATGCGTTGGCGAAAACTGCCTTTGTCGAAAAATTTTTCTGCGGCAGGCAAACCAAGCGCCGTGACGTCCCAGCCGAGCAACTCAGCGCCAGGGGCGAGCGTCATGCGCAGATGATTTTCTGCCAGGCAGTCGCTGTAGCAAAGCGCCTCAAGTGGAAGCCACTCCATGCGTGCACCGGCATCGAGGGTGATGGATGTGCGCTGTATGGCGGGTTCACCGTCGGATCTGTAAAAGCGTGTGGCGCCCGGCGTGGTGATCAGCCCGTGGGTGCCTGCCTTGCTCGTGATGCCGATGTCCAGCGTGTCGCCGCCCACCAGACCACCCGGTGGGTGCACCAGCACGTTATGACAGATGCCATCACCTTCAGGGTAGAGGCTCTGCAAAATGCGAAGCGGGCCGGTGTGCTTGTGGCGAGCCACACACCGGCCATTTTCAAGGCTGTAATCGAGGTCGAGTTGGGCGTGCCAGGGCATGCGTCGAGTTTAAGCGGCACCCGCCCTGGTTTGACCGCTCAAATTTTCCAGAATCCCTTGTGGGGCTGACTCGCTTCTTCCATCATGACAGGACCTATGCATTCGATCGCATGGGGTGAAGCTGCAAACACATCGCGGCAGGACAGCTCTGCATCACGCTGCTCGGCACGCTCGCCGCGAAACACCCGCAAGCTCACCGCATCGATGCCAAACACCACCCGACTGATGCCGGACCAGAAGATGGCACCGGCGCACATCACACAGGGTTCGGCCGATGAGTACAGCGTTGCAGTCTGCAGGGTTTCGCGGCTGATCTTGCTGGACGCCAGCCGTACGGCATTCGTCTCTGCGTGACCGGTGCAGTCGCCGGTTTCGCCGGTGTTGCAATACGCCTCCGTCAGCAGGGCACCGTCTGCAGACACGATGATCGCACCGAAGGGCCGGTTGCCGCGATCACGTGCAGTATGTGCCCATGCGATGGCCTGGCCCATATAGCCTGCCTCGCGTTCGTCGAGCAGGGCTGTCGCCTTGTTCATGCTCAGACCTTCACCATGCGATCAGCCTTTGAAGGCAACATCGACAGGTTGAAAAGACCGTCTGCGCTGGGTTTTGTCTTTAGTCCATAGACATCCACCACTTCATCGACCTGCTGCTCTAGCAGCAGTTTGCGGATATCGCCAAGGCCATGCCCGCGCGTGTCTGCGGCGCCGACGTACTGTGACGTGACGCGCCAGCGCTCCAGCTCAACCTTCTCGTCAAGAATGGGTTCGCGCTGGCGCGTGGCTGCGATGGCTGCGGTGGGGTTGGCAAAGGTCTCGACAATCGCGCGGTTGGTTGCACGCAGGAAAGCCGCTACAACCTTTGGGTTTTGGGTAATCAGGTTGCTGCTGGCAAGGATGGCGTTGCCGTAAAGGTTGACGCCTGCGTCCGAGTACTGAAGCACGGAAAGTTCTTCCGGTTTCATGCGTGCGAACAGCGACACAGCCGAGTCATGAAAGTAGGTTGCGCCGTCGACATCGCCGCGAACAACCACGTTGTCACGTGCGCTGAAATCTGTGGTGGACCAACTGAAGAGGTCTGGCTTGAGGCGCAACTTGCGCGCTACCATGGGCCAGCTCCTGCGTGTGGATTCAACCGCTGCTGCAGCGATCTTTTTGCCTTCAAGGCTGCGAAAGTCACTGGTGATGCCCCTGTCCTTGCGGCCAATTATGACGAAGGGCGCACGGTTGTAGTACTGGTACACGGCCTGTACGAGGGGCGTGCCAGGGTTTTGTGCGTTGAACTCGACCAGTGAGCTGATGTCGCCCAGACCCATCTGGTATACGCCGCTGGCAATGCGGGTGATGGAGGTGACCGAGCCTGCGCCGACATCAATGCTGACGTCGAGGCCTTCGTCCTTGTAGTAGCCCTTGCTTTGTGCCAGGAAGAACGGTGAAGTCTGCCCGGTGACCCGGAAGTCCAGCGTGAACTTGACGGGCGTCAGGCGTGCTGGCTGACTCCACACAGAAGGAACAGCCAGGGAAGATGCGGAAGCGAGAGATGCGAGGAATACTCGCCGTTGCAGGGGACGGTTCATGTCAACTCCGGTAAGGCACTTGAAGACACCGGCGCACTGACGTGCATGGCCGGACGGTTCAAGAGCAATTTCCGGGCATCCCACGCTGGTGCATGGGGGCTGAACGCTTCTACTCTTGCGCAGGAACATGCATTTCGCGTGCCAATCGTTCATGCCTTCGATCCTGTGTTGGCATTTCTGGGAAGCGGCCTAAATACATATAGCAGTCGGTTGTTTGCCGATGCGTACGGATTGCACCGAATAACAGTATTGGCGCGGAAGTTGCTCATGATTCATTGACGAGAGTAGAAGCGTTCAACCTGCACTGCAACGGTGCAAGTGGGAAATTGCTCTTGATTTCCACTCAAGGAGCGCTTCATGCTGATTACCCCACACGCTGTATATGTTGTTCGTTGCCCTGTTTTTTCAGAGGCGGTGATATGACGATTCCCCTGATTGATTTGTCGGGCGCGCTACTGCCTGGCGGCAGACGCAGCGCAGATGTCGCCGTACAGCTGCGCCAGGCTGCAGAGTCAGCAGGCTTTTTCTACATCGCCAATCACGGCATGGAGCCGCATGTGATCCAGCGGCAGTTTGCCCTGGTGGAACAGCTTTTTGACTTGTCGGGTGAACAGAAAGATGCGGTGTCCACCCGTCATTCCAGCTGCTCGAGGGGTTATGAAGCACTGGGTTCGCAAACGCTGGACCCTGGTGCAAGACCTGATCTCAAGGAAAGCTTTTACTGCGGCATCGACTATCCGCCAGAGCACCCCTATGCAATCAGGAAGTACCACACTTACGGCATGAACCAGTGGCCGGCAGGTCTGTCTGAACTTGCAGCAGCTTCAACGGCTTACATCAGCACCATGTGCAGGCTGGCCGTCCGCCTGATGCAACTGATGGCCCTGTCGCTGCAACTGCCCGAAGATTATTTTGACCACATGCATGGCTCACCCATGGTGACCTTGCGCTTTTTGCGTTATCCGCCGCAACCCGCCGATGCGGACGACAAGACCTTTGGTGCAGGCGCGCACACCGACTGGGGCGCCATCACCATCCTTGCACAGGACGCGCATGGCGGGCTTGAGGTCAGCATGCCGGATGGCAGCTGGGTCGCCTCACCGCCGATTCCCGGTACGCTGGTGGTCAACCTGGGCGACATGATTCCGCGCTGGACCAACGGTCACTATCACTCCAATCCGCACCGGGTGCGCAACACCTTTAGCGGTGCAAAGCCGCGCCATTCCATCCCGTTCTTTTACAACCCTGACTATGAGGCGCTCGTACAGCCCGTTCCCACCTGCCCGCCTGTGGCCGGCCATTCGGCTTTTAAGCCTTGCACAGTGGGCGAGCACCTGCGCGCCATGCACCTCAAAACGCATGCGTGACTGCAGGCTGTTCATCATTTTCGTTTTGATTGTTATTAAAATGTCCCCCCAGGAGTAGAAGCGTTCAAGCAGTACCGCAATGGTGTTGTTCGGAAATTGCTCCTGTTTTTTCCACTCAAGGAGCGCTTCAATGCTGGTAACCCAACAACCCGTACTTCGTAAATACTGGCATGCTGTCATGCCACTGACAGCCCTGTCCGATGGGCCAAAGCCTTTCACCCTGCTGGGTGAAAACATTGTGCTGTTCATTGATGCACAGGGCGAGCCCGCCGCGTTGCGGGACCGCTGCTGTCACCGAACGGCAAAGCTCTCGAAGGGCTGGTGTGTGGATGATGAAGGCAAGGCCTGCGGGCAGGGCCGCATACAGTGCGGCTACCACGGCTGGACGTATGACCGTACCGGGCAGGTGGTGGCGATTCCGCAGTATGAGGCCGGCAGGGCCATCATGCCGGACTATAAAACCACTGCCTATCACTGCACCGCGCGCTATGGCTATGCATGGGTTGCGCTGGAAGAGCCGGTTGCAGATATCCCCAACATCCCCGAATTTTCGGACCCGGCCTATCGCACCATCTTCCAGTTTTACGAACGCTGGCAAACCAGCCCGATGCGGGCGCTTGAAAACTCGTTCGACAACTCGCATTTCAGTTTTGTGCACCGCGCCACTTTTGGCGTGGCGGCGAGTCCCAAGCCGAGCAAGTACGAACTGGTTGAAAACGAACTCGGCTTTTACGCTGAAACCGTGATTGACGCCGCCAACCCCGAGCGCTACCAGCGTATCAGTGGCGTGAGCGACCCCATCACGACACGCCACATGCGTAACGCCTACTTCCTGCCGTTCTCGCGGCGGCTGGACATTGAGTACCCGTCTGGCATTCGTCACATCATCATCAACTGCTTCACGCCGATTGATGATGGCAACATGCAGCTGTGCCAGTGGCTGTTTCGCAATGACACCGAGGCGGATTGCCCTGCGCAGATGCTGATTGACTTTGATGCGGAGATCACGCTTGAAGACAAGGACATCCTTGAGTCGACTGACCCCGATGCAGTGATCGATCTGCGCAGGCGCGGTGTCGAGTTCTCCATGGATTCAGACCGGCCCGGCATTTTGATACGGCGCAAGCTGATGGAACTGTTGGCCAGGCACGGTGAGGCAGAGATCCACAGATAAGTTTGCAGATAAATCAGCCAATAAAAAAGCGGCCACCAGGGCCGCTTTTTTTGCTCTGCACATTTGCAGATTATTCGTTGTTGGTGCTGCGATGCGCCCACTGCGTGGTGTGCTTCTCGATGTAGCTGAAGAGCTCATACATCACCATGGCCATGGCGCCGACTACGACGAGGCCGCTGAACGCCAGCCCCATCTGCATCGCAGAGCCCGCAGAGATCAGCAGGTAGCCAATCCCCTCATTGGCCGCCGTCATCTCTGAAACGGTCGTGCCCACAAACGCCAAAGTAATGGCCACCTTCAGCGAACCATAGAAGTAAGGCATGGACCTGGGCAGGCCCACCTTCATCAGCACATCCCAGCGCTTGGCCCCCAGAACACGCAGCACGTCTTCCAGCTCAGGCTCCAGCGTCGCCAGGCCTGTGGCAATGTTCACCATGATGGGGAAGAACGAGATCAGGAAAGCCGTCAGAATCGCCGGGCCGATGCCAATGCCGAACCAGACCACCAGAATCGGCACAAACGCCGCCTTGGGCAGCGCATTGAAGGCCGTCATCAAAGGATAGACAGCCGCATAGGCCAGGCGGGACGAGCCCACCACAAAGCCCAGCAGCACCCCCACCACGATCGCCAGGCCAAAGCCCGCCATGGTCACCCAGTAGGTACGCCAGGCATGGCCCAGGATCACCCATTTGAACTCCCAGGTCTGGGTCGCAATGCGCCAGGGGCTGGGGAAGATGAATTCAGAGACGTCAAAGGCCGCGCAGATGAACTGCCACAGGGCAATGACAGCCACCAGCAGCACCCAGGGCGCCCAGCGTTCGAGTTGTTTTTTTGACATTTGGGAAGTGGGTGGTGGGGTCAGGCGGGAACGGCTGGGGTCTGGCTCGTTTGACGGATGGCGCCAATGTGGCCGCGCAGCTCGTGCACGATGTCGCTGAACTCCTTGGTGTAGGTCACCTCCA
>JAZKCB010000085.1:0-28885 GCA_040388335.1 Pseudomonadota bacterium
GTAACCTGGCGAAGTCAGTGACCGTCGAATGACGGTCAGCGCACGCAGTGCGCGGTGATTGCGAGGAATAAAGTACGTCGGGTTAAATAAAAGTCCGTCGGGCATTATTCATAATGTGAAATCTCTGGGCATCACCGAAGGTTAGACGGAACAATCATCATACGGCGGCGATTCAGATAGCTTTTTCGTTGTCTACTCCTCAAGAAGAAGGATGCGCATCGCCGCATGCTCGGGCTTAGTCCTGCTGCTGAGACAAGCACTAAGAACACAAGCGGAGGGTGGTAGTGGACTTGACCCGTTTCAATAGACACCTGATAAGGTCGAAATTGAAACGGGTCAAGTCCAGCCTTATCCACAATCGAGTAGCCAAAATACCTTTAAACCAGGTGGCTCAATATCCGATTGGAATCCGGCTCAGTTTGACGCTGGAATCAACAAACCGGGGTCAGGATTGGATGGGAATCAACACCAAACTCCGCGATTGAATGTCCTACCGGTCCGTCCGCAGCGCCAGCGATTCCTTCACCTGTTCCATCACCACGTAGCTGTGCGACTGCGCTGCGACGGGCAATTTCTTGAGGATGTCGCCGAGTAGAGTGCGGTACTCATCCATGCCGCCTAGACGGGCCTTGACCAAGTAATCGAAACTGCCGGACACCAAGTGACATTCCTGCACATCGGGCACGTGTAGCAATTCCTGGCGGACCTTGTCAAAGACCTCGCCCGACTTTGACGCCAGCGTGATTTCAACAAAAACCAGCAATGTCTTGCCGAGCGCTTGGGGCAGCACGCGCGCGTGGTAACCCATGATGATGCCTTCGCGTTCCATTCGCTTCACCCGATCAGAGCAGGGTGAGGTCGAGAGACCGATTTGCTGCGCCAATTCGGTCATCGGAATGCGTCCATCCCGCTGCAGGATATCAAGGATTTTTCGGTCGATGCGGTCGAGATTGGCCATTTCACTCCGATAGCGGTTTTTGCCAGTGATGATGTAGCTATATTATTGGCCAAGCTATTAAAAAACAGGTAAAAAAACTGCACCGTCGCTAATAAAGTCTAATAATCATTGATTCGAACTATATTTCCATGAAAGTTATTGTCCTTGGCGGCGGCGTTATTGGGGTCAGCACTGCCTACTACCTTGCTAAATCCGGAGCGGAGGTCTCCCTGGTCGACCGGCAGCCCAGGCCAGGCCTGGAAACCAGCTTCGCGAACGCGGGCCAGATATCTCCTGGCTATTCCACGCCATGGGCCGCTCCGGGAATTCCTCTAAAGGCGATGAAGTGGATGTTCCAGAAACACGCACCACTTGCGATCCGGTTAGACGGTAGTCTGTTCCAGTTGAAGTGGATGGCACAGATGCTTCAAAACTGCTCAGCCGAGCACTATGCCGTCAACAAGGAGAGGATGATGCGTCTTGCCGAGTACAGCCGTGCCTGCCTGAAGCAACTGCGTGACGATACCGGCATTCAATACGAGCAGCGCACCCGTGGCACTCTACAACTGTTCCGGACGCAGGCTCAGGTGGATGCGGTTCAGCGCGACATAGCCGTTCTTGATGAATGTAACGTACCCTACCAGTTGCTGTCCGCGGATGAGCTCGCTTCGGTGGAACCCAGCCTTGGCCAAGCTCGGAGCCGCCTGGCCGGTGGGCTGCGCTTCCCCAAGGATGAGACAGGCGACTGCTACCGGTTTACAAGCGAGCTTTGCGAGCGCGCAAGCGATTTAGGCGTGGACTTACGCTTCGGGCAGTCGGTGACGGGGCTAGCCACCGAAGGCGGCTGTGTTTCCGGTGTGCGGATCGGCGCCGACTTCCTGCAGGCGGATCACTTCGTGCTCGCCTTGGGCAGCTATTCACGTAGCTTTCTCCTTCCGTTGGGTCTAGATCTGCCGGTCTATCCCGTGAAAGGCTATTCGCTGACTGTTCCGCTGGTTGACCCGGCATTCGCCCCGCAGTCGACAGTGCTTGACGAAACATACAAGGTGGCAGTTACGCGCTTTGATAACCGGATCCGGGTGGGTGGCATGGCGGAACTAGGCGGCTTCGATCTTCGCCTAAACCCCCGTCGGCGTGCCACCTTGGAATTTGTCGTTAACGACCTGTTCCCAGGAGGCGACGTCACGCGCGCTACCTTTTGGACCGGACTTCGGCCGATGACGCCCGACAGTACGCCGATTCTCGGTGCGACAAAGTACCCCAACCTCTACTTGAACACAGGCCACGGCACACTCGGCTGGACAATGGCATGCGGCGCAGGGAAGTTGGTCGCAGACATGGTCACTGGCCAGCGACCCGAGATCAGCGCTAGCGGCCTCGGCATCGAGCGCTACGAGGCGACTGGATCACGCAGGCGTGCGGCGCGGACTGCGAGCACACGAACATGACGCGGCCTTCCCGAGCGCGCGTTGACTTGTCTGCGCTACGCAACAATTATGAGCTGGCACGTCGGCTGCACGGCGGGCGTTCGCTTGCGGTGATCAAGGCCAACGCTTACGGTCATGGTGCCGTCCGTTGCGCTCAGGCACTGGAGGGGCATGCCGATGGTTATGCCGTAGCATTCCTTGAAGAAGCGCAGGCCCTGCGCGCTTCCGGTATTCGTTTGCCGATCCTGATACTGGAAGGCGTGTTCGATGCCGACGAACTCGAAAGTGCGCGCGCATTAGACCTCTGGCTGGTTGTGCACCACGAGAAACAACTGTGCATGATCGAACGCGACGCGCGCGGGGGAGGGCTTAACGTCTGGCTCAAGGCAGACACTGGCATGGGCCGGGCCGGCTTTGCGCTCCGCGAATTGCGAGGCGCCTATGAGCGCCTGCGTGCATGCGACAAGGTCGCGGAAATCGTGTTGATGACGCACTTTGCAAGGGCCGATGAGCCGGACAGCGACGTGACAGTCCAGCAGCTTTCCGCCTTCGACGCCGCGACCGTTGGTCTTGCGGGTGACCATAGCCTGAGCAATTCCGCCGGCATTCTTGGTTGGCCAACCGCACGGCGCGATTGGGGTCGTCCGGGCATCGTCTTGTACGGAGCGAGTCCATTGCGGACGCAGGGCCAGGCAGACTCGCAGGGGATAGAGGCCGTCATGACCTTCGAAAGCAGCGTGTTCGCAATTCGCTGGCTTCAACCGGGCGACGCGCTGGGCTACGGCGGGGACTTTGTTGCGACCGCGCCCACACGGGTTGGTCTTGTCGCGGCGGGGTACGCCGATGGCTACCCTCGCGCCGCACCGTCGGGGACCCCCGTTGCAGTGGACGGCCGCATCTGCCGACTGGTTGGACGAGTATCTATGGACATGATGACGGTAGATCTCACTGAGGTACCCAATGCGGGAATCGGCAGCGACGTTGAGCTCTGGGGACGGCAGGTGCAGGTGAACGAGGTTGCTCGCCGAGCAGGAACCATTGCATATGAGTTGCTTTGCAACATCAAGCGAGTGCCGCTGGTTTATGAAAACCAGTGAGCTGGTTAATATGCTAGTTCTGGGTTGCCGCGAACGGCGTCACTTCGCCTGAAGTTCAGTGATTCGCAGTCCGCAGTGACCCTGGGCAACCAGGGCATGCGTCATGCGACCGCCAGTGGGTTCTCGTCTTACGCGCCACCCTGGGTGAAGCGATTTTCACGCCGTAGCTCTCCAGCAGGAAGCCCAAGATCTCGCGCATTGCCATGCCGCGCTCGACCATTGGGATGATTTTTTCGTCGAACCCGGTGAAGCGTCGCTTGTGCTTGGGGATCCGCAGCGGCTCGAAGTTACCCTCGCGGTCGCGCGGCTCGTCCAGGCGGACAGGGCCCTCTCCGTGATTACCGTCTTGCCACTGGGGCCGTTACGGTGGTTGCCGGCTTAGGCCTGCGTCTGGCCCGGGTGGGGGTCCAACTCGACACCCATCACGCTTTCGATCAGGCCTTGAACGTCTGCGTCGCGGCGATGACCTCCTCGCCCGTGATGGTCTCGGCTCCGATAGGGTAATGACCTCCTTGGGTATCTTCGGCCGCGCTGCGCGCGGTGATCTCCGCATTCTTCTGCTTCGTTCTGCTTGGCACAAATGCCCGGATCGGTCATGTCATGGCGCACACAAAATTCAGGATGGGCTAGTTTTCCTAGAACTTAGGCTGATCGATGTCACCCTTTTCGCGACAGCATTTGTCGCTGTGTCTTACCAACGACCAGGCCCAGCGCCTGATCGCTTCGATCAACGGATGAAATGCAGAGTCTGAAATCGACGCTTCATGGCTTCGACGTCTGCTGCGACATCTGCAACCGCTCGACGAGCCATCAAAACGTCCCCGATGTAACTGGCCAATTCGGGCATGTCTTCCGTACTCATTCCCCAGCGCACGATCTCCGGCGTCCCCAGCCGAACCCCCGCGTTGGCGCCGCCCGTCAAAGGCAAACCGATCGCGCTTGCCAGCAGCCCCGCTCGGCCCAGTAGAACAGCCGCGCCGCGGCCGTCCAGGCCTTCCGGCACCACCGCGAGCTGGTGCGATTGCGTAGCGCCATGCCGGGCGGCAAAGACGTTTACACCCCTTTGCTCAAGCTCCCGCGCCAGCGCCAGCGCGCATATCTTCATCCGGTCTGCGTAAGCGCGCCCCAGGGCCTGCCAGTCCAGCAGGCACACACCAAGTGCCGCGGTTTTTGCGACGTCGAAGTTTGCCGTGAGTCCGGGAAAGACGGCTTCTTCGAGCTGGCGGGCGATCTCGGCGTCGTCCGTGAGGATGAGGCTTGCGGGTGGCCCGGCCAGGCTTTTGTACGTGCTCAACGTCATCAGGTGGGCGCCGTTCGCCAAGGGATTGGGCCAAGCGCCCCCGGCAATCAGCCCCGCCAAGTGTGCGGCGTCAAACAGCAGCTTTGCCCCCACTTCGTCTGCGATCTGCCGTATCTTGATTAGAGCCGGTTCAAACAGATTCATGCTGCCGCCTACCGAGATGAGCGCTGGACACTCCCTGCGGGCAACCGCGCGCAAGGCGTCCACGTCGATGGCGTAGCGCTGCGCATCCACGGGCATCTCAACGACCCGCAAGCCATAGCGCCCAGCCGTGCCATGCGCGAGGTGCGAGGCATGGCCGCCGATGGAAGCGGGAGGCGCGAGAAGAGTGTCGCCTGGCTTGGCGAGCGCCATAAAGGCGCAAAGGTTAGCCAGCGTGCCCGAGGGCGCCCGGTACTCTACGTAACCGCAATCGAATACCTGCGCCGCGAGCTCCTGTGTCATCACTTCAATGCGCTCGATTGCTTCCAGTCCCATCTCGTGCTTGCTGCCTGGGTAGCCTAGCGACGGGCGGGTGCCAAGACTGCCCGCCAGCAGCGCCTCGGCGCGTGGGTTCATTACGTTCGAGGCTGGGTTGAGGTTGATCGCGCCGTGCTCGTGCAGGCGCCGGTTTTGCTCGGTGGCCTCGGCGAAGGCGCTCTCCAGCTCCCGCAAAGAGGACGCCGCGGTGGCCTGGGCCAGTGCCCGCACCCGTGCCTTGGATGGCGCAGGCAGCCAGGGTCGCTCAATCAACTGGGGCGCCGCGTTCATGCTGCGGCGCTGGGCGTGCGCACGTTGAGGCAAACGTTCTTGCGTGCGGTGAAGCTCTCTAACATGCCTTCCAGAGAATACTCGCGGCCGATGCCGCTTTGTTTCATGCCGCCGTAGGCCTGCCCCGGAAACTGCCCAAAGCCCTGGTTTACCTGTACGAAGCCGGCGTCGATGGCGTCGACAGTACGCAGCGCCGCACCGATGTCGTGGGTCCACACATAAGCGGCCAGACCGTAGTGCGTGGCGTTGGCTTGCCGCAGCATCTCATCGGGGTCGCTCCAGCGGATGGCACACAGCACAGGTCCGAAGATCTCTTCCTGCGCCAGCCGCCAGCCGTTGTCCACACCGGTGAACAGTGTAGGGGGCGTGAAGAAGCCCGCACCCCCCGCTGCGGGTAGGCCGCCAGCCGCCAGTTTGATGGCCGGGTTGTCCAGGCCTTCCTGGATGAAACTGCAGACGCGCTCGTACTGCTTGCTGTTAATGAGACTGCCCATGTCGGTCTGCTCGTCCAGCGGGTCACCCATGCGAATGGCTTTGAGCTTGCCGGCGACCCGCTCGACGAATGAATCGAACACCTTATCGTGCACGAACAGCCGGGTGCCCGCCGTGCAGGACTGCGACTGGCGGCTGATGCGCGCTGCGGCGATCACCCCGTCGGCCACCCAGTCCTGATCGGCGTCCGGGAAAATGATACTGGGACTCTTGCCGCCCAACTCTAGTGAAACCGGCACGATGCGCTCGGAAGCTGCGCGCATCACGCTACGGCCCACTGCGGTCGAGCCCGTAAATGAGAGCTTGCTGATGCCCGGATGCGTGGTGAGCGCAGCGCCGCAGTCGGCCCCGAAGCCGGTCAGCACGTTCAGTACGCCAGGCGGCAGATGCTTAGCGCAGATCGCGGCAATGGCCAGTACCGTCAGCGGCGCATCCTCGGCGGTTTTGAGCACCATGGTGTTACCGGCGCAAAGAGCCGGCGCGATCTTGACGCTGGCCAAGATGGCAGGGGCGTTCCAGGGGATGATAGCGCCCACCACGCCGATCGGCGACCGCACGGTGAAGTTGAGCATGCGTTCGTCGATGGGAATGGTTTCTCCCTTTAGTTCGCCCGCCACCCCACCGAAGTAGCGGAACACCTCGGCGGCCGTCTTTAGTTCGGGGCGTGCCTGGGTGCGCAGCGCGTTTCCGGTCTCGAGCGCCAGCAGGCGCGCCAGCGATTCGTTCTGCGCGTCAATCTCGTTGCCGATGGCCAGTAGAAGCTTGCCGCGTTCACGCGGCGCCAATTTCTTCCAGGTTTCGAAGGCCTGCGCGGCCGCGATCACCGCCCGGTCCACATCGGCAGCGCCGGCGCGTGGCACCTCACAGATGTCTTGGCCGCGCGCAGGGTTGTTCACGGTGAATGTCTGCCCGCCGAGCGCACCGAGCCACTGTCCGCCGATCAGCATCTCGGTGAACTCGGGCCGGGGAATTTCGTTGATCATGGTATTTCCTTGTTGATAGATGCGGAAGGATGAGGCATGGCGCTCCGGCAATCAATGTCAGGTTATGTAAAATTTTGTTGACCTTTAGTCAACAAAACAGGAAGGCTCCCACTTGGATACATCAGTCAACACCCGGCGCATTCGTTACCTGTACGAGACGGCGGTCGCCGGCTCGCTTCGCGCGGCAGCGGACAAGATGGACATGAACCCCTCGGTGGTGAGCCGCCAGATAGCCAAGCTTGAAGAGGAGCTGCAGGTCGTCGTGCTGGAGCGACACGGACGCAAGGTCATGCTGACCGAAGCGGGCCATATGCTGGTTGAGCACTACCGGCAGCAAAGCGCGGCGCAGGATGACCTGGCCGCGAAGTTGCACGAGCTTCGCGGGCTGGGTCGCGGCCACATCGACTTGGTCGTAGGCGAAGGCTTTCTTTCCGATCTGATGGGCAAACCCCTGCAGGACTTCTGGCGGCAGTACCCCGGTCTGAGCATCAGCATCCAGTTAGCAGGCACCAACGAGGTGATCCGCCGCATCGCGCAGGATGAGGCGCACATTGGCCTGGTCTACAACCCTCCCACCGCGCCTGGAGTTCGCTCGCGCGCCGGCGTGCGCCAACCCATGTGCGCCATCACGCCACTCGGCCATCCTCTGGCGCGGCTCAAGCGGCCTCTTCAGTTCAAGCAGCTCGCCGAGTACCCGGTCGCGTTGATGCAAGCCGCGTTCGGCGCCCGGCAGTTGGTCCAACTCGCCGAACACATGGAGCGGGCGCGACTGGCACCCAAGATGGTGACGGATTCAATCTCCGCCATCACACACTTCGTGCGCGGCGGACTCGGCGTCAGCTTACTGCCGGCGTTCGCCGTATCGGAAGAGATCGCTGCCCGCGAACTACTGGCCATCCCCATTGACCAGGCCGTGCTGGCTGGTGCCGAGGCACACATCGTTACGCGCCTGGGCCGCCAGCTGCCGCGCGCGTCCAACCAACTGCTGCTGCATCTTCCAGCCGCCATGCAGGCTTTCGACGCCGGCAAGCGCGTGCCACGCCGCGTTCGCTAGCGCAAGTGGCTAACGGCTAACGGCTAACGGCTGGCACCGATCGCCTCGCGGATGTTGTCTACCAGAATGGACCGCAGCACGGACACCGGGGCGCTGGGCTGGGCACTTTGCAGGTGCAAGCACACATTGATCGGCCGCATGGGGGGAAAGCCGTCTTTGCGCTTGAGCGGACGCAGCGGCCCTTTGAGGCCGATGGGCGTGCGCACCCCCACGCCCAGCCCCGCTTCCACTGCCGCCCACTGGCTGGCTAGCGAGGGGCTGGAAAATGCTACGCGCCAAGGCTTGCCCGCCTGATCCAGAGCCTCGACCGCTGCCTGGCGAAATACGCAGGGCGACTCGAAAACTACCAGCGGCACCGGGCCGCTGTCTAGCGCCACCGCGTTGTCGCCGCCTATCCACACCACGGGCACCGTGCCAAGCACCGAGACATTCTCGCCCTCAGCATCGCCAAAAGTCAGCGCAATGTCCACTTGCTTACGCGAGAGTTGCGTGAGCAGCACTGCGTTACGGTCCGCCCGCACCTCCACGACCACCTGACGGTGCGCGCGCGCGAACCGTGCGAGCACGGTGGTGAGGAAACCCTCCGCGAAGTCCTGTGGTATGCCCAGCCGAATGGAGCCGGATAGCCCAAGCCCGGATACCGCTGCCACTGTTTCATCATTCATCTCCAGGAGGCGCTGCGCGTAGCGCAGCAACAGGACCCCCCCCTCGGTCAGCTCAAGCTGTCGACCGCTCTTGCGGAAGAGCGCTTGGCCGATCTGCTCCTCCAGCCGTTTGAGCTGAAGGCTTACGGCGGGCTGCGAGCGCGCCACCCAATCGGCCGCGCGCGCCACGCTTCCCATTTCGACCACGGCCACGAAGGCGCGCAGCAAGTTGGTGTCTAAGTTGACGCGACGCGGGAGCAGCGTGGCGGCGGGGGGATGGGTGCACAACATATTTAGATAATTAATGAATTGACTTTAAAGAATTAACTTTTCATTAGATTGTGATTGTCGCATCCTTCGTGCGGTTCCATCAACCTGCACTACCAGCGAAAGACACCGCCATGCTCGCCATCCAATACTCCTTCCAACTGCCCTCGGACTACGACATGGGCATTGTCGAGCGCCGCGTCAAGGAGCGAGGCCACCTTTTCGACAGCGTGCGCGGCCTCGGTTTCAAGGCTTTTCTGAGCGCCCGCCGCGATGAAACCGCCACTGGCTCCGGCCCCGTAAACCTCTACGCGCCGATCTATTTCTGGGAGCAACCCACGGCGCTGGCTGATTTCCTTTCGGGCGACATGTTCGCGGGCGTGGCCAACGCCTTCGGGCGGCCCGCCGTGCAAACCTGGTCAGTGTTGCGTGCGGAAGCGAAGGACAGCCTGCCCACCGCAAAGTTTGCCAGCAAGACCGTGCTGGCCGTACGTCGCGACCAGGCGCTGGGCGCCTTGCGTCAGACGGAAAGCGACGTTGTGGCTCAGACCCTGAGAGAGGGCGCAGTCTTTTCTGCGGCGATCCTGGACATACGCGACTGGCAGCTCACGCGCTTCGCGATGTGGGCCGAAGAGTTGCCCGAGCTGGTGGGCGACGCCACGGGCTATTCAGTGCTACACGTCGCGGCGCCGACCGGGGCCGCACCTTTCGCCCGCTAATCGGAAACCATTTCAACAAACCAAGGAGACAGTGATGACGAATTCGATCAATCGGCCCTGGGGCCGCCTGCGCCACCTGGCGATCGGCCTTGCCTTATCCGGCGTGGCCGTTATTTCCGCCGCCCAAGAGGTGGTAAAACTCGGCGAGCTCGATGCCATTTCCGGGCCGCTAGCAACCTATGGCTGGATGAGCCACCAGGGCATCAAGATGGCCGTGGACGAAATCAACAGCGCCGGCGGCTTCGAGGTAGCCGGCAAGAAGTACAAACTGTCCCTGACGGCACTTGACAATCGCGGTCAGCCGCAAGAAGCGGTCATCCAGTTCAAGCAGCTGCTGGACAGCAATCACAATTTCATCTTCGGCCCCTTCCTCACCAATATATTCAATGCCATCGAGCCACTGGCCAAGCAGGCCAGTGGCAGGGTGCTGCTGATGGGGGGGGCGACGTCCATGCATGCCGCCATCCAGAAATCGGGGAACGAGCACTTGCTACGGACGTGGAACTGGGACGCGGGAGAGGAGGGCTACGGCAAGCACATGGTGGCCTACATGAAGTCGCTGGGCGTGAAGAAGGTGGCCATGCTGATCCAGAACGACGCGTTCGGCCGGGTGCTCTATGACATCTACCATCCGCTCTTTACCGCGCAGGGAATCCAGCTGATCGTCGAGCGCTTCGAGCCGGGCACGCGCGACTACACCGCGGTGTTGGCCAAGCTGGCCGCTGAGAAGCCCGATTACCTGTTTCCGGGTTACACGGACGCGGCGCTCAATGATATTTTCCGCCAGGCCACCGAGAACAATTTCTTCCGTAAGTTCTTCCTGGTCCGCGGCTCCATGCAGGCAGCCATGCGGTACAAGGACCAGGTCGACGACGTGGTGGCCTACGCCCACAAATACTTCGAGGAAGCCGAGAAGACAGAGCCAAAGGTCCAGCGCTTCGTCGCCGCCTACAAGGCTCACTACAAGCGAGACTTCCCCTACGACCAGGCGCCGCTGTGCTCATCGTCCTGCTACGACCACGTGTACATGCTGGTCGAGGCCATGAAGCTGGCGCAAACCGTGTCGGACCTACCGAGGATCCGCAAGGCGTTGCTGGGTATGACCTACCGCGGGCTTTGGACCATCAAGTACGACGCAAACGGCGAAGCCATCTTCGAAGGCGACATTGTGCGCCTGCGCCGCGGCGGCGCCGTAACCGTGACCAAAATCGGTGCACGCTGAGCTTCCCATGGACTCTCTCCTTATTGGACAATTCATCAACGGCGCGATCATCGGGGCGATCTACGGCATCTTGGCGCTGGCCATCAGCCTGACCTTCGGACTGACCGGCATAGTCAACTTCGCCCTGGGTAGCTTCATGATGGTGGGCGCCTATTGCACCTGGGCCATGTGCGCCTTGTACAACTGGCCTTACCCTTTGGCAGTCGCTGCGGCGGTGGCTCTCACCGCTGTGCTAGGCTGGGTCGCTGATTTGCTGCTCTTCCGCTTGACCCGCGACCACCTCGTCAACGGCCTGCTGGTGTCGATTGGCCTGGTTTTCATCATGGAAGCTGCCGTGCAGATGATCTTCACCACCACGCCGCAGGTGCTGGATCCGGTGGTTACCGGCTCGGTGAGCGTGGGCGCCGCTTCGGTGCCCACCATGCGCCTGGTGGTGCTGACGCTGCTGTGCGGCTGCGTGGGGGCAACCTATGGGATGCTGAACTGGACTCGCGTGGGGCGCGCGATCCGCGCCTTTGCGCAGGACCGTGAGGGTGCGCTCGTCGTCGGAATTCCGGGTGCACGCCTGCAACGCCTGATCTTCGTGGGCTCCACGGCTATCGCCGGTCTCGGCGGTGCTCTCTACGCAAGCCTGTACAGCATCGAGCCTGCCATGGGCGCGGTGTACGTGCTCAAGGCGGTGGAGGGCGCGGTGCTCGCGGGTATCGGCAGTACGCTGGGAGTGCTTGCGGCAGGCATCGGTCTCGGCACGATCGAAAGCGTGGCGTCGCTGCACCTGCCGCTGGCTTTCCGCGACGCGTATGGCCTGCTCGCCATGATCCTCATCCTGCTGTTCAGGCCGATGGGCCTGTTTGGAGCGCGCCGATGAAATCCCGCCACTTCCTATGGGTACTGGCCGCGCTGGCCCTCGTGACCGCGCCGCTCGTGCCGGGCAACCTGCTGCTTGTCCTGCTCACCTTCGGCGCCATCGCGGCCATCGCTGCGCTGGGATTGAACATCACGTTTGGTCTGTGTGGGCAGCTCACCATGTTCCACGCCGCGGCCTTTGGGCTGGGCGGCTACGCCACGGTGCTCTCCATGCGTCATCTCGAGCTGGGTTTCCTCGCGGCGATGAGCCTGGCTACGCTGATAGTAATGGCGCTGTCGACGCTGATAGGCGTGGTGTGCTTTCGCTTCAAGCTCAAGGATTTCTATTTCGCCGTGACCACCATGGCCGCCTCCGAAATGTTGCGACTTGTGATGCTGAACTGGCACAGCCTGACCAATGGGAGCCTCGGTATCACCATCGCCGAGCAACCCGCGTTGAGTGTGCCGGGAATGGGCAGTTGGTCCCTGCAGTCTCCCGCCGCGTGGTACTTCGCGTGCCTGGCCACGCTCGGGCTCGCCGTGGTGGTGTACCGGCTGGTCGCCAACTCTTGGCTTGGCCAATCCTTCGCCTCGATCCGGATCAACGACGACCTCGCCGAGGCCCTGGGCATAAACAGCTTGCGCTACAAGACGCTGGGTTTTGTGGTGGGCGCAGCCTTCGCCAGCGTCGCGGGTGCGCTATATGTCTTCTTCCTGGGTTTCGCCGACCCGTCGATCCTGTCGGTAGAGCAGATGCTATCGTTCATCGCGATGGTGCTGCTGGGTGGCCGCACCAAGACGATCGGGCCGCTGCTGGGCGCTTTCCTGCTTACCGGGCTGCCACACGTGATCCACATGGGCGCGGAGCTGCGGGCGATGACCTATGGCGGGATCCTCATCGTCGTAATCTTGCTGCTGCCCAATGGACTCACCCGTTTAATGCCGCGCCCGCAAGGAGACTCCCGTGCTTGAAGTCAAAAACGTCGGCAAGCGCTTTGGCGGCCTGCAGGCCGTGGACAACGTGAGCTTCCAGGTAAATCCAGGAGAACTTGTGGCGGTGTTCGGACCCAACGGCTCAGGCAAGACAACCTTGCTGAACCTCCTATCCGGTACGCTGCAGCCCACCGCGGGCGATGTGCTGTGGCAAGGCGCATCCCTGGTAGGCCGTCGAGCCTCGGACGTTGCAGCGGCGGGGGTCGTCAAGACATTCCAGAACCCGCAACTCTTTCCTGAACTCACAGTGCAAGAGCACCTGCGCATCGCCGGGCACCTCGGCCTAAAGCGCCTGCACGGCCTTGGACGCTGGAGCGTGCGAGGCCTGCTTCGCGCCGAGGGCGGGCTATCGGAAATGGTGGCCGAGTGCGCCGAGCGTTGCCATTTGAGCGGCGCCCTGCAACAGCCGGCTCGTGACCTGTCCTACGGTCAGGAAAAGATGCTCGGCGTGGCCATGGCGCTGGTGTGCGAGCCGCGAGTGCTCCTGCTGGACGAGCCCGCGTCAGGACTGGGCAAGGCGGAGATCGAAAACCTGACACGCTTGCTGGATCAGTTGCGCGCCGACGGCCTGGCCATCTGCGTGATCGATCACCGCATCGCCTTTCTTTCGCAGGTTGCGGACAAAGCGATCGCGATGCAGTATGGACGTCTAATCGCGCACGGTCGTCCCCAGGATGTCTTGCAAAGTCCGGACGTGGTGCGTGCCTACTTGGGAGTTTCGCATGCTGCGGCTTGAGAATGCAACCGTCTCGTACGGCAAACGTATGGTGCTTGAGAATCTGGGGTTGGTGCTTGTACCGGGTCAGGTGGCGGCGCTTATCGGCGCCAACGCGGCGGGCAAAACCACCACACTGCGTTGTGCGGCAGGCCTGATTCCGCTGGCTGCCGGTTCGGTGTGGCTGGGTCAGCGAAACATCGCGCGCCTGAGTACCCCTGACCGGGTGCGCGCCGGCGTGGTGCTCGTGCCGGAGGGGCGCCAGATTTTCCCCGGAATGACCGTGCAGGAGAACTTGGTGCTGGGCGCCTTTACCCGGGCTAGCGGTGCGGTCGCTGCGGACCTGGAACGCGTCTTCACATTGTTCCCCCGCGTGAAGGAGCGCCGCAAGCAGCGCGCGGGCACCATGTCGGGCGGCGAGCAGCAGATGGTCGCCATCGGCCGCGGCCTGATGGCGGCGCCGCTGGTGCTCCTGCTGGACGAGCCCACGCTGGGGTTGGCGCCTATAATCATTGAGGAGATCCAACACGCGGTGCGCGAACTGGCGGCCGGCGGCATGAGTATCCTTATCGCCGAACAGAACGCCAGCTTCGCGCTGCGCTGTTCCGACACGGCATGCATTCTCGAGGGCGGCAGCATCCGGATGAATGGCGAGTCGGCGCAACTGGCGCGCGACCCTAAGGTGGCGGCCACGTACCTGGGCATTTGAGCACGGCGCGGCGCGAAGAGATGTCCAAGGTCTCACTCGGAATCGATCACCCTGTTGTGACGGTGCGCGACTTAGCGAGGGCGCGCGAGCAGTACCGCCGGTTGGGTTTCGCGCCCAATCCAGTGGGCTTCCACCCCTGGGGCACGACGCTGTCGCTCCTGATGTTCAAGGACAACTTTATAGAGCTGATCTCGGTGAGTGATTCCTCGAAGTTCGGTAGTCACTCCGGCGGCTTCTGCTACGGCCGCAACGTGAGTCGCTTTCTGGAGCGCGTGGAAGGCCTGGGTCTGGTCGCGCTGCACAGCAAGGATGGCCGCAGGGACCACGCCCGGCTGGTCGCGCAGGGCCTGAAGTCCCAGGGCCTGATCGATTTTCGGCGTGAGTTGAAGAAGCCCGACGGTTCACCCGACGAGGCGGTGGTAACGCTTGGACTGTTTCTTAACGAGGAGCAGCGCGACGTGTCGCAGTTCATCTGCCATCAGCACCGGCCCGACCTGGTCTGGATGCCGGAGTGGCAGCATCACCCCAACGGGGTCGAGGCGGTGTCCGCTGTGACCTATCTCGCCGAGAACCCGCTGGATCTTCTGCCGCGTTTCCTCGCTTTTTACGGCGATGTGGCCTACAGCAACGAGTTGTTGGAGGTTGACACAGGCTGCGGCACCCTGCGCGCGGTGTCGCCGGTGCGGGCGCGGCAGATGTTCGGTGACGTTCCGCTGCCCGATTGGGGCGCAGACCCGGCCCCGCACGGGATCGCCATCAGCGTGAGCACGCCATTGTTCTCGCAGCTCGAATCCCTGTGGGTCGTTCATGGGATCAAGTGCCAGGAAAGCCCGAGCGGCAGCCTGCTGGTGCCACCGCAGCACTGCGGCAACGTGCTCCTCGAATTCGTTAGGTCCCCGCCGACCAAGCCCAAGGCACGCCATCGCCCGGAAACGAAGTTGTGACCAGCGCACATCCTGCAGCGCTGTGCTGTGCTCGCACCGTGGGTGCCCTCAACCTCGCAGTCAACGCGTGTGCCCTTCGTTGGCCTGCAGCTGGTCATGGTCGGATTGCTGATCGCGCCGCCCGCGCTTGCAGCACCGCTGTCGCCCGGTATCCAACCGCCGCTGAGTGCTGCACAGGGGCATTAAATCTTGCAAAACGCGCCGTATCCCGACATTCTGTCTACGGCTTGTTGATTCCAAATGAAATCTGGGCCAAAAAAATAGAAATTCCAGTCGGAAACTGAACCACGTCATCCACAATCCCTGCTTCTTTTTTAAGCAGGGGTACATAGGAGTGATAGACGTGGGAACCTCAGCATCTGGCGCGAGGCGACAGAGAAACGCCGGGCCAGTCTTGCAGAACTCAACAAATGGTTGCTGCAGGCCTGCCAGGACAGTTGGGCTGAACTCAACCACCCGGACTGGCCGGAGCTCACGGTGGCGGACGTCATGCGGGATGAGCGTAGCCGCCTGATGGTCTTGCCCAAGGCATTTGATGGCTATGTGGAGCAACCTTTGCGCGTCACCTCCACGGCGCTGATCCACTTCCAGCGCAACCGCTACAGCGTGCCTTGCGAATGGGTGAACACGGTAGTGAGTCTGCGGGCGTATCCAGAATTCCTGCGCGTGGTGGACAGCCACAGCGAAGTGGTTGATCTGGTTCGCAGCTTCGAGCGTGACCAGACCTTTTATGACTGGCGCCACTACATCAGTCTCATAGAGCGCAAGCCAGGAGCCCTGCGCAACGGCGCCCCCTTCAAGACCATGCCTGAGCCACTGCAAGAATTGCAGCGGCAATTGTTGAAGAATTCTGGTGGCGACCGCGTGATGGCGCAGCTGCTCAGTGCCATCCCTATGCATGGCCTGGACACTGTTCTGGTGGCCATCGAGATTGCCCTGGAAGGAGGACGTGCGAGCGCCGAGCATGTCATCAACACGCTGGCCCGGCTCAAGGATGGCGCACGCCCGTTGGCAGTGCTGCAAATTGATACGCCGCTGACTTTGCAGACCCCGCCATTGGCCAATGTCTCGCGCTACGACAGTCTGCGTAACCAGGAGGCCCGCCATTTCCAATGACATAGTTGCTGCCTTAAAGGCCCTGAGCTTGCACGGCATGGCCAGAGGTGTTGGGCACAGCACGCCTGAAGACGCTGGACCATGAAACAGTTCTGCATCAGTTGCTCAAGGCAGAGTCGGCACAGCGCGAGGTGCGCTCCCTGGCCTACCAGATGCGTGTTGCGCGTTTCCAGTCGCATCGCGATCTGGCAGGGTTCGACTTCACCCAAGCCCATGTGGATGAGACCCTAGTGCATGAACTGCACCAGATGAAGTTCCTGGAGTCGGCGCACAACGTAGTGTTTATTGGCGGACCCGGCACTGGCAAGACACACCTGGCTACCAGTCTTGGGGTTACAGCGATACGCAGCCATGGCAAGCGGGTGCGGTTCTTCTCCACGGTCGAGTTGGTCAACGCCCTGGAACTGGAGAAGGCGCAGGGGAAGTCAGGACAACTGGCCTACCGACTGATGTACGTGGATATGGTGATCCTGGATGAAATGGGTTACCTGCCGTTCACGCAGTCTGGTGGTGCCTTGCTCTTCCATCTGCTGTCCAAACTCTACGAGCGAACCAGCGTGGTGATCACCACCAACCTGAGATTCTCGGAATGGGCCAACGTGTTTGGGGACGCCAAGATGACCACCGCGCTATTGGACCGGCTGACCCATCACTGCCACATCGTGGAGACTGGAAATGACAGTTGGAGGTTTAAGAATTTCATTGCGCAAGTCAAACCAGCACGCAAGGTTGGCAAGACAAAAACACAGAAAGGAGACGCGCCAGATGTAGACTTATCCACAATCGAGTAGCCAAAATACCTTTAAACCAGGTGCCTCAATATCCGATTGGAATCCGGCTCAGTTTGACGCTGGAATCAACACGCATGGATCATGCAACGCTGTTTACGACTTTAGTTGCACGGAACAGCGGTGAATACGGCGCGGCGAGCGGACGCGTTGATTTTCGATGGATCTCCTGGCGCGCAAGTGCGCTTTTGTCACCGACCTGGTGCAAACTCCCCTACTTGTCTCGAACCTGCGAATCCAACTACTTCAGCGCCCGTCTATGAACTTCAACGAACTTGCCGACGACCCCGAAGATACCGACCACACCCCGGCGGAACGGTCGGCCGCCGCTTCCCGCAGTACCTGGGTTAGCGTTGGCGTCAACCTCGTCCTCACCATGACCCAGATTGCGGTGGGTATCTTCGCAAAGTCACAGGGCCTGATCGCCGATGGCATTCACTCGCTGTCTGACCTCGTGGCCGACTTTGTCGTGCTGTTTGCAAGCCACCACAGCAAAAAAGATGCGGATGAAGACCATCCCTACGGCCATCAAAGGTTTGAGACGGCGGCGTCGCTCGCGCTGGGTTTGCTTTTGCTGGCGGTCGGCGTGGGCATGTTGTGGTCAGCGGCCCGCAAGCTCGAATCCCCCGAGACCGTGCAGCAGGTGCACATGGTTGCGCTTTGGGTCGCCGGTGGCGCGCTGGTCTCCAAGGAACTGCTGTTTCGCTACATGTTGTCGGTTGCCAAGCGCGTCAAGTCGAGCATGCTGGTAGCCAACGCCTGGCATGCCCGCTCAGATGCCGCATCGTCCCTGGTGGTTGGCCTGGGCATCGTGGGTAACCTTGCCGGCTACCCCATCCTGGACCCGATTGCCGCACTGATCGTGGGTTTCATGGTGGCCAAAATGGGCTGGGGTTTCGCGTGGGACGCGCTACATGACCTGATGGACCGATCTGTCGACGAGAAGGAAGTGCAAGCCATTCGGCAAACCCTGATTGAAACACCGGGCGTCAGTGATGTGCACGATGTGCGCACGCGCAAGATGGGTGACATGATTGTCGTCGACGCTCACCTGGAGGTGGACGCCAATATCACCGTTGAAAAAGGCCACGATATTGCGGTAGCGGCCAGGCAACGCGTCCTTCAACGTCATCGCGTACTCAATTTGATGACGCATGTAGACCCATGGCGGCGGCCTGACCTCGACCATGACACCCACCTTGAAAGTTCCACCCCATGAGGACGGCGAAGGTTATTCAAGATCAGCGTCAATCCTTGTAATCATGCCTTTGGCATTGACGGTGATATCGAGTCTGCCGATCTCGTGACCGAAGTTACCGGTGAAATCGACCCTCACGCTCGCCCGGTTGAAGCCGAGGCGCTTGATTGAAAGGAAACGGGCCACCGTCCGGTAAGCGACGAAATACCGCTCGATGTAGTCGCGGATTCCGGCATGGCCGTCAAAGCGGTGGCCGGTAGATGGATCGTCGATCACCGCATCTTGCGCGAACAAGCGCAACGCACCATCAGCATCAAAGGCATTCGTTGCCGCCATCAAGGCATCAGCCACCTGGCGAATGTGTTCGTTCGTCTGGATCATTGCATTATTTCCCGTGGCGTCACACCTGCTGGAGGGTATGCGCTTCCGCAAGAGGTTCGCTCATGCGGGCACGCTCACCACCACCTTGCCGCGGGCGCGACCTTCTGCGACCAGGGCATGGGCCTCACCGGCCGTGTCGAGAGTGAACATCTGCGGGTCGAGCAACGGCTTCAACTGCCCGGATTCCGCCAGCAGGGTTGCCTGCTCCAGGATCTCCCCGTGGTGTTCCCGAAATTGACCCGTGAGGATGGGCAGTAGCGTGAACACACCCGAGAAGGTGGCGCCCCGAAACGAAAGTGGTGCCAGCTGGTGAGTACCCCAGCCAAGAGCGGTGACCACGTGGCCGGAGTAACGACGGACCGCCAGGAATGAGGCGTCCAGAATCGGGCCGCCGACTGTGTCGTACACGACATCGAAGCCTTGTCCATCCGTGAGCTCATGGACATAGGCTTCTACGGAGGTCGTTTCATGGTCGATCGGCGTGGCGCCGATGGATCGTATGTAGCCAGCCTGCGCTGCAGTCCCCGTGGCAAACACGTCGGCACCGCGGGCGCGGGCGAGTTGTACGGCCATGTGGCCAACGCCCCCGGCGCCGCCGTGCACCAGCACCTTGTGTCCGCTGCGGACATTCGCGCGATCCACAAGTCCTTCCCAGGCCGTGATGAAGACCAGCGGCACGGCTGCGGCTTCACGCATTGTCAGGTTGGCTGGCTTGCGTGCAATCAGTCGCACATCGACCGCGGCATACTGCGCCAGGCTGCCTTGCAAGCCGCCAATGCCGCCAGTGAAGCCATAAACTTCGTCACCCACCTGGACGCGTGATACGCCAGGTCCGACATCGTCCACGACACCGGCGAGGTCCATTCCCAGGACAGCAGGGAGGGGGTGTTGCGCGTGTGCGGCTGCTCCCGCACGAATCTTGGTATCCAGGGGGTTCACGCCGCTGGCGTGAATGCGCACCAGAACCTGGCCGGCTTCGGGTCGCGGGCGGGGCACCATCCGGGGTTTGAATGCGCCCTGGGGTGATTCCAGTACCAGTGCCTGCATTGTGTTGGTGGTGTTGATGTTGGTGGGAGAGTTCGACATCGGGTGTACTTTCTTGAAGTGAAACGGTGCCGCCAGTATTCGCCTTTCAGTTCTGAATGGAAAGCCACATAATTGAAATCCTTTCATTCATATATGTATGATTCAATCGATGAACTGGGACGACGTACAGGTGTTTCTGGCTATTGCCCGGCACGGCACGCTCGGTGCTGCAGGCCGGGCGCTAAGGCAAAGCCAGCCAACCATGGGCCGCAGGCTCAAGGCCCTGGAGGCTTCGGTAGGGCACACCCTTTTCCAGAGAACCTCTGAAGGTTTCGTGTTGACGGACGAGGGTGTCGCCGTTCTCAGCCACGCCGAGGCCATGGAGTCACAGGCCCTGTCCTTCGCGCGGCAGCTCGATGGTGCTGACCAGCAGCTGGAGGGTGGCCTGCGTGTATCCACCTCGGACTGGTTTGGTCTGCACGTGATGGCGCCCATCTGTGCGGCGTTCACCAGGGAACACCCACGGGTCATGATCGAACTGTTGACAGATGCGCGCCTGTTCAGCCTGCACCGCCGGGAGGCCGATCTGGTGGCCCGCATTGTTCCTTTCGATGAGCCCGATGTCATACAGCGGCGGTTGATGCATGTGCCGTATGCGCTGTATATCCAGCGCGGTGCGAAGCTGCCCGTGGAAAGCGCTGACATTCGCCTTATCACGATGGACCTGGGTTTCAGCGAGATGCCTGACGCCTTGTGGCTGCGGGAAGTCTTCCCGCTGGGACGCATCGCATTTCGCAGCAATAGCCGGCATGTGCAGGCAGTGGCATGCGCATCGGGCGCGGGACTGGCCGTATTGCCTTGCCCATTGGGTGATTCACACCCTGGCCTGCAAAGGCTTGAAATCAGCAAGACGCCGCCGGGCCGGGATGTGTGGCTGGGCTATCACCGTGATTTGCGCAGGGTGCCCAGGCTGCGCGCGCTGGTGGGTTTGCTCGTGCAACGACTTGCCAATTGAAATCCATGCCGCCGGGAGGCGAGTCCAGACAAATCCTGAAATCCTCCGCGGGTTTACCCGGGTGACGGCCACTGTCATGCAGTAGTTTGCATAGCAGCTCTGCTTCCGGATACCGGGCAAGCGCGGGTTAAAAAATCTAGACTGGCAGGGGCCATCGTGCAGTGGCCCTGTCGCCCCAGATTTTTAACCTACACGGCCCCAGGCCGCCTCACCATGAACGACTTTACCCAGCTGCAGGTTCACGTGGCATCGCACATCGCGACGCTCACCATGAACAGTCCGCCTGTCAACGCGCTGACCCGCACCCTGAACGACGAACTGACCCGGGCGCTTGACCAGATTTCGGAGATGGATGACATCCGCGTGGTCATTCTTACCGGCGCGGGCAAGGTTTTTTGCGCGGGTGCTGACCTCAAGGGCCGCGCTGAAAACATCAAGGGGCCTGGCGACCTCGTGGCCCATTCACGCCGTACGCGGGAGTGTTTTCATGCCATCCGTGAATGTGCCAAGCCGGTGATCTGCGCCATCAACGGCGCGGCGCTGGGTTCGGGGCTGGCCATGGCTGCCTCTTCAGACATCCTGATCTGTTCAGACAAGGCCTCGATGGGCCTGCCTGAAGTGGATGTGGGCCTGCTGGGCGGTTGCCGCCATGCCATGCGGCTGTTCACGCACTCGCATCTGCGCCGCATGATGCTGACGGGCTACAGGATCTCAGGGGCCGAGTTGCTGCGCATGGACATTGTTGAAGCCTGCACAACGCCTGAAGGCCTGATGCCTGCGGCGATGGAACTGGCCGTGACGATTGCGTCCAAGAGCCCGGTGTCTACCCGCATGGGCAAACACACCCTCAACGTGATTGAAGACATGAGCCTGCGTGATGGTTACCGGTATGAGCAGGACATGACGGCCCAGATTGGCAAGACCGATGACGCGAAAGAGGCGCAGGCGGCTTTCCGTGAAAAGCGTGCTGCCGTGTTCACCGGCCGGTGATCCGCCTGAACGCGATTTGCGTACGCTGAAGCTGCATTTTTTCATCAGCATGGCAGACCCCGGTATGCCCTATAAGGCATCACAGGATTGCGTCTGCTGCAGTAGGCACCATCCATCCAGATCCATAGACTTGCGAACATGATTAAAGCGTCCTCATGAATTCATCCACTGGTCCCCTTTCCCATGTCCGGGTGCTCGACCTCAGCCGCATCCTGGCAGCGCCCTGGGCCAGCCAGATACTGGCTGACCTGGGTGCTGAAGTCATCAAGGTTGAACGACCTGGCGTTGGGGACGATACGCGCTCCTGGGGGCCGCCCTTCCTGAAAGACGCTGCAGGAAAAGATACAAAAGAAGCGGGCTACTACCTGGCCGTCAATCGCGGGAAACGCTCGATCACCCTCAGCCTCGACAAGCCCGAAGGTCAACGCATCGTTCGTGAGCTGGCCATGAAGAGCGACATCGTGCTGGAGAACTACAAGGCCGGTTCACTTGAACGTTACGGCCTTGACCAGGCCTCGCTGCGCAAGCTGAACCCCAGGCTTATCTATTGCTCCGTCACGGGCTTTGGCCAGACCGGTCCGCGCAAGGATCAGCCTGCCTATGATTTCCTGATTCAAGCCATGGGTGGCCTGATGAGCGTGACGGGTGAGCGTGACGGGGAGCCTGGTGGCGGCCCGCAAAAGGTGGGTATTCCCATCGTTGATTTGATGACCGGCATGTACACGGCGGTGTCGGTACTTGCGGCCCTTGCACGACGTAATGAAACTGGCGTCGGTGACAGCATTGATATTGCGATGCTCGACGTGCAGGTCGCCACGCTCTCCAACCAGGCAATGAATTACATGGTGTCTGGCAAGATTCCAAAGAGAAATGGCAATCTGCATCCCAATATCCAGCCGCAGGATGTCTATGCCTGCAGTGATGGTGCCGTGATTCTGGCTGTGGGTAACGACGGCCAGTACGCAAAGCTTTGCAGGACGCTGGGCCATCCCGAATGGATTGACGATCCCCGCTTTTCCGTGAATGCCGAGCGCGCGCGCAATCGCGATGTACTGGGGCAGTTGCTGCGCGACGCCTTCGGCTTGCGCAAGCGCGCTGACGTGATCGCTGCGCTGGATGAGGCGGGTGTTCCATGCGGGCCCATCAACAATATTTCCGAGGTCTTTGAAGACCCCCAGGTCATTCATCGCGGTATGCAGATGACCATGGCGCATCCAGCGGGGGTGGATGTGCCGCAGGTGGCCAGTCCGATGAGGTTTGCCGAGGCCTCGCTGCGTTATGACCTTCCGCCGCCATTGCTTGGTGAACATTCAGATATGGTGCTGGAGTCGCTGGGATACACGCAGGAAGAAATTAGTGCCTTGCGTGCCGGCGGTGTCGTGTAAAGAATCCAGCATAAAAAAAACGGAGACAACCATGCAAAGAAGAAAGATCACGGCTATGGCCTTGCTGGTGCTGGCGGCCAGCAGCAGCGCATGCGCGGGCAACGGGCCCGGCGGATATCCAGACAAGCCGGTCAAACTGATCGTGCCCTTCCTGGCTGGTGGCGCAACAGACCTGATGGCGCGCAGCCTGGCCCAGAAACTTTCTCTGGAGCTCGGGCAGCAAGTCGTTGTCGATAACCGTGCTGGCGCCGGCGGCGCGCTGGGGGCTGAGGCCGTCGCCAATGCGGCCAAAGACGGCTACACACTGCTTTACTCGACCATGGGTGTGCTGACCATCAATCCGAGCCTGTATGCCAGTCTCAAGTACGACCCGGCGACCAGCTTTGCGCCGATAGCGCTGACCCACGTCACGTCCAACCTGCTGGTGGTGAACCCCGATGTGCCGGCACGTTCGGTCGCCGAACTGGTGGCCCTGGCCCGCAGCAAACCGGGCGAACTCACATTCAGTTCTGCCGGCAATGGCACCAGCAGCCATCTCTCGGGCGACCTGTTCAAGTCCATGGCGAAAGTCAACCTGCAGCACGTTCCCTACAAGGGTACGGCAGCTGCGGTCGGTGATCTTCTGGTGGGCCGTGTCACCATGACTTTCGACACAACATCCAACTTTGTCGAGCAGGTCAAGGCCGGGAAATTGCGTGCGCTGGCTGTGACTTCGCGCAACCGTTCCCCTGTGTTGCCCGATGTCCCTTCGATGTCGGAACTGCCGGGCTTTGCAGATTTCGACGTTTCGCTGTGGTCCGGCATGCTCGCGCCTGCCGGCACACCCGAACCTCTGGTGAAGTACCTGAACCAGGCGGCTGTCAAAGTCATGTCCGACCCGGCCATGAAGGCTTACCTTGCGCCTTACAGCATTGAGCCCCTTCACAGCAGCTCGCAGGAGTTTGCAGCCGTGATTGAAAAAGACCGTCGCAAGTGGGCGGCAGTCGTCAAAAGCTCGGGCGTGCGCCTGGACTGAGTTGCACGTTCGCCTCGTTACCCAAGGAAATCCCTGATGAAACTGCACTGGTCACCGAAATCGCCCTACGTCCGCAAAGTGATGATGTGCGCTGAAGAACTGCAGGTCACCGACCGGCTGACGCTGGTCCGCTCCGTGGCCGCCATGCTCAAGCCCAATCCGGCCATCATGCAGGACAACCCGCTCAGCAAGATCCCCACGCTGGTACTGGATGACGGTACGGTGCTGTTCGACTCCAGCGTGATCTGCCAGTACCTCAATGAGCTGGTGCAGGGTCCGCTGATTACAAGCACCGGCCCGGCGCGCTGGCAGGCATTGCGATGGGAAGCCTTCGGTGACGGCCTGCTGGATGTGCTGATTCTCTGGCGCAATGAAAGGGAACGCGAGCATCCGATACAGGTGCTGATGGAGGCGTTTGAACTCAAAACCCATGCCGCCCTCAAGCGACTTGAGTCCGAAGTGCCGGCCCTGGAAGCGGCAACCTTTGGACTGGGCCATGTCAGCCTCTGCTGCGCACTGGGTTACCTTGATTACCGCTTTGATGCGTTGGGCTGGCGAAATGAAGCACCTGGTTTGGCGCGCTGGTATGCAGACATGCAGAAAAAGCCTTCCGTCAAATCCACTGAGCCTGCGGACGGTTGAAGCAACCGGCATTTCCAGCAGCAAGACTTTTTCGAAAAACAGGAGACAAAACCATGAAACACAAGCCAACCCGCCGTAGCCTTCTTTTGCCTGCCCTGATGGCATTTGCCGGCGTCCTGCCCATGACTGCGGCCCATGCACAGGCCTGGCCGACCAAGGCCGTGCGCATTGTGGTGCCCTTCGCTGCAGGTGGACCCGCCGACGCGCTGGCCCGTTTCATTGCCGTCAAGATGTCGGCCGAACTTGGCCAGCCTGTCGTGATCGACAACAAGGGCGGTGCAGGCGGCGTACTGGGCGCCAATGAAGTCATCAGATCGACCGACGGCTACAGCTTGTTGTTTGTATCAACGGGCGCCATGGTGATCGTGCCTGCCATGACCCCCAACCAGAACTACAACCCCGAACGTGATCTGGTCGCCATTGGCCAGGCGGTCAACACACCCTCAGTGGCCGTGGTGTCTTCCAAAAGCAAGTTCAACAAGCTCTCCGAGCTGGTGACCTACGCCAAGGCCAATCCAGGCAAGCTCAATTTCGCCTCTGCCGGCAGCGGTACGTCCACACAGCTTGGCGCCGAACTGCTCAAGCGTGACGCTGGCATCTTCATGACGCACATCCCCTACCGCGGCGCGGCGCCTGCAACGACCGACCTGATTGCGGGTACGGCGGACGTGATGTTTGCGGACGTGCCTGCAGTGATCTCTTTCATACGTGGTGGCCAGCTCAAGGCGCTGGCCCTGGCGGCACCCATCCGTTCACCGGCGCTTCCGGATGTCCCCACAACTGCCGAAGCCGGTTTCAAAACTGTCATCAGCGGCACCTGGTACGGCCTGATGGGACCTGCAAAAATGCCGCCCGAGGTCGTGTCCCGCGTGAACGGCGCGCTGAACAAGGCTTTGCAAAACCCCGAGACTGCGACATTCTTCAGGTCGCAGGGCGTACTGGCCGCCGGCGGCACCCCGCAGGACTTCAGCAAATTCATTCAGGCTGAAAGTGCCAAGTGGGGCGGGCTGGTCAAGTCCGCCAACATCCAACCCGACTGATACCCGGCGGGTTTCATGAGAACCTTTCTCGGTTGCGTGATGGCGGCCACTGCGTTTCTGACGGCATCCTGCGCCTCGCTTTCGCCGACGCGCGCCACTCACCTTGTCCGTTATGCCGATGTGCAGATCGAGGTCGTCGCGGAAGGGCGTGGGCCACTGGTCGTCATGCTGCCGTCGCTGGGCCGTGACTCGGACGACTATGGCCCGGTGGCTGAAGCCTTTGTACAAGGCGGTTATCGCGTCCTGCGTCCGGCACCGCGGGGCATGGGGCGCAGCACCGGCCCGGCGAGCGGGGTGAGCCTGCACCACTATGCGCAGGATATCGCAAAAGTCATCGAGCACGAAGCCGGCGGGCCTGCGGTGGTGATCGGCCATGCCTATGGAAACTGGGTCGCTCGTACTGTCGCCACAGACTATCCGCAGCTGGTCCGGGGTGTGGTGATTGCCGCAGCTGCATCAAAAAACTACGATCCCAGGCTGAGCGGCTACATCGACAAATGCGAGGACGCCAGCCTGCCGGACGCGGAGCGCCTGAAATACCTGCGCATGACTTTTTTTGCGCCGTGCAGTGACCCCAAACCATGGCTGCATGGCTGGCATCCCGAGGTCAAAAAAGTGCAGCGTGCTGCCAGGGCGGCGATCAAGACTGAAGAGTTCTGGGGGGCGGGCAATGCCCCCATGCTCGACCTCATGGCCAGTGAAGATCCTTTCCGCCTGCCCGCGACACGCGATGAGAACCGTCAGGAATTTGGCGCGCGTGTGAGCGCCGTCGTCATACCCGACGCCAGCCATGCGCTGATTCCCGAACAACCTGTGGCAGTGGCCCATGCGGTATCACAGTGGATGCGCGGGTTGTCGCCCGTACCGCGTTGACATCATCCGGCGACAAACCATACCCGCATTTTGAAAGGCATTGACTTGTCCCCCAAAGATTTCACTTTTCTGGATGCGCGTGAGCTTGACACTGCAGAGGCCTATCGTATGGTCATCGGTTGTGTGGTGCCGCGGCCCATTGCGTGGGTCACCACGATTGATGGCAAGGGCTGCGTGAATGCCGCACCCTTCAGCTCCTACAACTATGTGGCCACGACACCGCCCATGCTGGCGATCAATATTGCCAGCCGTGAAGGTACAGAAAAAGACACGGCGCGCAATATTCGCGAGACCGGCGAGTTTGTCGTCAACGTGGCGACTGAAGCGAATATGGAACTCATGCATGCCTGCGGCGAGAACTATGCGCCGGGTGTCAGTGAAGCCGATGCACTCGGCATTGAGTTACTGCCCAGCCGGCTGGTGAAGCCGCCACGCATCGCGCTCTCGCCGGTACAAATGGAGTGCAGGCTGGACCAGATCGTCGTACTGGGCAAGGGCATCAACACGCTTTTTATTGGCGAGATCATCGCCTTTCACCTGTCGCCCGAAATCTTTGACGGCAAGCGGGTGGACAGCGCAAAGATGCGGCCCGTGGCCCGGCTGGGCGGCCCTTTTTATGCAGGTCTTGGCGAAATATTTCACCGACCGATGTTGCAGCGACCGCCGGGCGGTGAAGGCTGGCAGCCGAACCCATCGACAACGACAAAGGAGACAGTCAAATGAAACCGGTACAACTCTTCAGGCGCGGCCTTTTGCTGGCAGCACTGTGTGCGGCGCAGCTGGCCGGGGCGCAGGTGGCCTGGCCGGACCGTGTCATCCGCATCATCAACCCCTACGCACCGGGCGGCCCGTCCGACACCATCGTCCGCATGCTGGCCGCCGGCATGAGCACGGAGCTGGGCCAGCGCGTGATTGTTGAAAACAAACCCGGTGCCGGCACCGTGATTGGCGCCAATTTTGTTGCCAGGGCTGCGCCCGATGGCTACACCCTGCTGCTGGCCACAGTGGCGCCGCTCATCGTGCAGCCGGCCATCGCCCCCAACCTGCCCTACAACGCGCACAAGGATTTCGCCATGGTCGGCATGTTCGCCACCGTACCCAACCTGATATCGGTACACCCCAGCGTGCCGGTGAATTCAGTCAGCGAGCTGATTGCCTATGCTGCCAAAAACCCGGGCAAGCTCAATTACGCCTCGGCCGGCGCAGGCACGGGCCCACACCTGGGCGGTGAGCTGTTTAACCAGATGACCGGCAGCAAGCTCACGCATGTGCCTTATGCAGGTGCAGCACCGGCCGTGCTTGCAGTGCTGTCGGGTCAGGTGGAGGTGTCCTTCGTCAACATCACACCGCAGATCCAGCATGTCAAAGCCGGCAAGCTGCGAGCCATTGCCATCGGCAGCAGCCGCCGTTCGCCGCTGTTCCCCGATGTGCCAACCATGGCCGAAGCGGGGCTCAAGGGCTATCTGTCCGAATCATGGAACGGTCTGGCCGCACCCGCCGGCACACCCGCGCCCGTGATCGACAAGATCTACAAGGCCATGGCCAAGGTGATGGCATCGCCTGCGGTGCAGGAGGCGCTGCTGCCGCTGGGCGCTGATTCCACCGTGATGAGCCCTGCTGATTTCGACGCCTATGTCAAGGCTGACGAGAAACGCCAGGTGCCGGTGATTCGCGCCTTGAACCTGACGGTCAACTAGCGCAAAAGGCCATTTCGCCAGCCAGGCTGCGAATGTCCGCCAGGGCTGCCTTGCGCCTCAAATTTTCAGGAGACATGTCTTAATGGGTTCTTTGTCAGGTGTTCGTGTGCTCGATTTGAGCCGGGTTTTTTCGGGTCCCTGGGCGGCGCAGATGCTTGCCGACTTTGGGGCGGATGTCATCAAGGTTGAAAGGCCAGGGCGCGGTGACGATGTGCGCCACCAGGGTTTTCGCATGAAGGACGAGGCAGGCAACGAGACCGATGAGCGCTCTTCATTTGTGTCGATGAACCGCGGCAAGCGCTCCATCACCGTCGACATGTCGCAGGCCGCAGGGCAGGCGCTGATACGCGATCTGGCCACCCGTTGCGACATCGTGATCGAGAACTTCAAGGCCGGTGACCTGGCGCGATACGGGCTTGATTACGCTTCGCTCAGGCAGATCAACCCGCGCCTGGTGTATTGCTCGATCAGTGGTTTCGGCCAGAGCGGTCCGTACAGCCATCTGCCTGGCTACGACCCCATTTTTCAGGGCATGAGCGGACTGATGAGCCTGACGGGCCAGGAAGACGGCCAACCCGGCGAGGGGCCGTTGCGCGTGGGTTATTCGGTCAGCGACATCA
>JAZKCB010000086.1:0-9257 GCA_040388335.1 Pseudomonadota bacterium
GCACCAGCGCGCGCAGGCGCGGGTGCGGAAACACCCACACCGCCAGCGGAATGCCGATCAGCGCCGCCAGCCCGACCGAGATCAAGGTCAGCGCCAGGTGCTGGCGTGTCAGCCGCGCCAGGTCGGGGCCGAACAGCTTGGCCCAGAAGCCGCGCTGGCTTGGGTCCGTTGTGGTGTTGGTTGCAGCAGGCGCTCCGCCGGCCTTGGCCGCCAAATGGTCGCGGGCGATCACGTCAAATGCCACCCCCTGCAACTCGGCCCGCGCGTTCATCGCAATCATGGCGTTCTCGTCAATGCTGCCGCCCAGCTTCTGCAGTGCCGCCCAGGCCTGCGGAAAACGCGTGGGCACATCCAGCCGGTACAGCAGCACCGCGTCGTAACGCGGAAAGTAGGCCTTGTCGTCCTTCAGCACGCGCAGGCCCAGGTGGCCAATCTTGGCGTCGGTGGTGTAGATGTCGATCACGTCCACCTGCTTTTGCGTGATCGCGTCATAAGCCAGCCCGTGGTCCAGCGCCACCGGTGTTTGCGGCGCGCCATAACGCTGCGCCAGCCCGCGCCAGCCGTCGGCCCGGCCAATGAATTCGTTCGACAGGCCCAGCTTCAGCTCCGGGTGCTTGACCAGATCGCTCAGCGAGCTGATGCCCAGGCGCTGCGCCGTGTCTTCGCGCATGGCCAGCGCGTAGCCGTCGTTAAACCCCAGCGGCACCGCCACCCCCAGGCCCAGCGGCGCCAGAGCGGCATTCATGGCCTGCGTCGTCATGGCCGCATCGCCCTTGAGGATCTCCTGGCTGATTGTGCCCACGTACTCGGGGTACAGGTCAATGCTGCCCGAGCGCAGCGCCTCATAAACAATGGCCGTGTTGCCCAGGCCCTGCAGCACCGAAGGCGGCGTGGGCGTGTGCGGCGCCGCCGTCTGCGCCAGCACCTGCGCCAGGATGTAGGACTCGGTGAAGCGTTTGGAGCCTATGCGCAGCGTGTCGTTGACGGGCGGCGCGGCGAGGGCCAGGCTGCTGACGGCGGCCAGCAAAAAGCTGATGAAGGCGAAACAGCAGGCGGCAAGGGCGGGGAGGCGGCGCGTCATGGCGCCAGTATCGCCGCGCCGGCTGCAGGTGCCAACACCCTGTGGCAGACTGCATCCCGAACCCACCACCCAACAAGACCGACCCCATGCCCATTCAGCTCTACGCCTTCGACACCCCCAACGGCCGCAAGATCAGCGTCGCCCTCGAAGAAATGGGCCTGCCCTACGAGGTGCACGTGGTGGACATCACCAAGGGCGAGCAGACCGCGCCCGACTTCCTGAAGATCAGCCCCAACAACAAGATCCCCGCCATCATCGACCCCGATGGCCCGGGCGGCCAGCCCATCAGCGTTTTCGAGTCCGGCGCCATCCTGATCTACCTGGCTGAAAAGACCGGCACCTTTTTGCCCAAAGACCCGCGCGCCCGCGTGCCGGTGTTCGAATGGCTGATGTTCCAGATGGGCGGCTTTGGCCCCATGCCCGGCCAAGTGCACCACTTCGACGGTCTGAGCAACGAAGCCGACCGCCGCTACGGCCTGGAGCGCTTCATGGCCGAGACCCAACGCCTCTACGGCGTGATGGACAGACGCCTGGCCGACCACGCATTCTTTGCAGGGGAAGAAATCTCAATAGCCGACTTCGCCATCGTCGGCTGGGTCTGGCGGCATGAGCGGCACAAGGTTGATCTGGGGGATTTTCCGCATGTGTTGAGGTGGTACGGGGCGATGATGGCGCGGGATGGGGTGGGGCGGGGGTTTGGGGTGGCGCTAAAACGCTAGGTAGAACAATGGAGTCGCGAAGCGACGGCCCTGCTATACAGTCTCCTCATGACTAGCGATCTTCAATCTCTCACCCAAGCCCTGCGTGATTTCGCTAAAGAGCGGGATTGGGAGCAGTTTCACTCGCCCAAGAATCTCGCTTCGGCACTGACGGTTGAAGCGTCGGAATTGCTTGAACACTTCCAATGGCTGACAGAAGAACAAAGCCGCAATCTCCCCGCCGATAAGAGAGCGGAAGTCACGGCCGAGGCAGCCGATGTCCTGATGTACTTGCTTCAGCTTTGCGACAAGCTTCAGATTGATCTGGTAGAAGCGGCTCGCGCCAAGTTGGCTGTCAACGGCAAAAAATATCCAGTCGATCGCGCATACAGTTCTAGCAAAAAATATACGGAGATATGAGTTGCGGGCTGGAGATTAGCTGAGCTTGTAGAAAATAAATAAGGGGGCAACTCAAGTGATTGTTTATCAGGCAACCAAGTCAGAATTTTTATCGGATGCGCAGACCACCGATATTTCGGAAGTCATAAGAGAAAACTTCGAAGAAAAGCTAGGTCACAGAGTTGGACCATCAGAGCTTCGATCGTGGCGAGAGTCACTGCGTTCAATGGCGATTGTTCTGACAGATCATGACATTCCCGCCGATGTCGGTGTTGCGATCGAGTTCAACATTCCTCAAACGCGTAAACGTGTTGACTTCATTTTGACTGGACGTGGTGTGGATCAATCTCCCAACGTCGTCATCGTCGAATTGAAGCAGTGGGAAAAATCAGAACTAACTCAAAAAGATGGCCTCGTTTCCACCTTTCTCGGTGGTGGAATAAAGGAAGAAAATCATCCCTCATATCAGGCTTGGTCTTATGCTGCTCTCCTTGAGGGGTTCAGCGAGCCCGTATATGCAGGCGCCATGGCGTTACAGCCTTGCGCCTATCTGCATAACTACAAAGAAGATGATGTCATTCGGAATGACTTCTACGCGGCGTACTTAAAGCGCGCGCCTGTTTTTTTGAAGGGTGAAGCGGAGCTGGCCAACCTCAGGGCCTTCATCAAGCTTCATGTGAAGTATGGTGACAACAGGAATCTCCTGTACCAGATCGAGTGCGGACGCATTAGACCGTCAAAGATGTTGGCCGATAGTCTGGTCAAGATGCTCAACGGGCAGGTTGAGTTCGTGTTGATTGATGATCAGAAAGTGGTCTACGAAAATGCACTCGCTGCGGCGCGGCATGCGGCGCCGAGTAGGAAAGAAGTGGTGATTGTTGAGGGCGGTCCGGGCACCGGTAAATCGGTGGTGGCTATCAACCTTCTTGCTGCCTTAACCAAGTCCGGCCAGAACTGCCGGTATGTTTCAAAAAACGCCGCACCACGTGCTGTGTATGAAAGCAAGTTGGTGGGTCATTTCAAGAAATCCGTAATCTCCAATTTCTTTTGTGGATCCGGAGCGTTTGTAGAGAAAGCGCCGGGCATTTTCGACACGCTGATCGTGGATGAGGCTCACCGGCTGAACGAGAAGAGCGGCCTCTATGGCAACCTCGGTGAAAACCAGATCAAGGAAATCATTAACGCTGCAAGCTGCACGATTTTCTTTATCGATGAAGACCAGCGCGTAACGCTCAAGGATATTGGGGGCAAGGCTGCCATTACTGAATGGGCAGAAAAGGCTGGTGCCAAAGTGTCTGTGATGGAATTGGCGTCGCAGTTCCGCTGCAATGGGTCAGATGGCTATCTGGCCTGGCTGGATAACACACTCGGTGTCCGCCCCACTGCGAATCCTTTTTTGGAGGGAGCCACCTTCGATTTCCAGGTATTCGACTCACCCACGGAACTGCATAAGCGAATCGTGGAAAAGAACAAGATCAACAACAAGGCGCGTGTTGTGGCCGGATATTGCTGGAAGTGGCCCAGTAAGACGCAGCCCGAGGCTTTTGACGTTGTGATTCCCGAGCATGGATTCAAGAAGCGCTGGAATTTGGTGGAGGACGCGAGCTTATGGATCGTTGCGCCCGATTCGGTGGAAGAAATTGGTTGCATCCATACCTGCCAGGGTCTTGAGGTCGACTACGTCGGCGTGATCGTCGGCAATGACTTTGTTGTGCGAAACGGGGAGGTTGTGTGCCAGCCCGAGAATCGGGCTTCCTCCGACAAGTCAATTTTCGGCTGGAAGAGGCTCCTGAGGGAGGAACCGGTGGAAGGTAAGCGCCGGCTTGATCTGATCATCAAGAATACCTACCGCACATTGATGACCCGCGGCATGAAGGGCTGCTACATCTATTGCACCGACAAGGAAACCGCGGACTACTTTCGGTCCCGTATGGGTATCCAGACGCCCGGCCCCATTGTTGATGTGGTGGCCGCTGCGTCGGTTAGCCCACCGCTGGCTCACACCAATGTGTTGCCGTTCAAGCCATTAGACCGAAAGCACGTCAAGCCATTCAAAAATGCGGTTCCGGTCGTAGCCCTCAAGCTCGCTGCCGGCATGTTCAGCGACGTGCAGTCCTTCGATAAAGATGCCGTTGAATGGGTGTCGTTACCCGACATCTACCGCCCTCAACCAGGCATGTTTATCGCACAAGTGGTCGGCGAGTCCATGAACCGTCGAATCCCCAATGGGAGTTGGTGTCTGTTCAGGGCGAATCCCCAAGGCACACGTGTAGGAAAGATTGTTGTTGCGGAGCATCGCTCCATTGAAGATCCTGAGTCGGGCGGGTCGTACACGGTCAAGATCTATTCGAGTGAGAAATTTCAATCTGCTGATGGCAGTTGGTCCCACTTGGCTGTGAAGTTAGCACCCGACAGTACGGACCCAAAGTTCAAATCGCTGGTTTTTCAGCCCGAGTCAGCGGACTCAGTCAAGATAGTCGCGGAAATGATCGCGGTTCTCGATGCTTAGGATTTCGGGGAAGTGCAGTCAAGATAAGGATGCTCCGCGGACTCGATTTAGGCGTCGGCTTTGCTGGCCGAGGCACGTATAGATCCGTCGACCCAAATTACTTTAGGCGCATTCTTCCCCGCCGCAACAACCTTGGAGAAAAAAGAATTTCGGCGCGCATCCGAGACTCCCCCGTTATCAATCACCAAATATATCCCGCGATGCGAACCTTCGGCATTTTCATAAATAGGCAGCTGAGTTTCGAATCCATGAGCGAGTTGTTTGTTAGAAGTTAGTTTGATCTCGACAAGTACTTTTCCTTCAAAGCCTCGGCTTAATTTGAAATCTACAGGACCCCTTCCGGCATCACTTTCAGGCGATAAGTCCAAATTGTTCGCGCGACAATACGCGGAAGCTATGCCATAAAACAATAGCTGAGAAGCTGATTCGTGCTTTGGTTTTCCTCCTGTGTCGTACAGAATTTTTGCTAGTTGGTTGTCCTCTATCAAAGATTTGAAATGCTCGCAAATTTTCAGTACCACTGCTTCTACCTCCTCCAACGTCGGAGAAGAAGAAAGAGATAATTCGAGAGGCACGGTCGAAGGTAACTGGCGAGAGGTCTTGTACCAAAGAACTTCTCCTGCAGGGTCATTCGCAAAGTCGTATTGCTCGGGGACCTCAGACATATAGGCCCGAATGATGTCGTTGAGAACGTGTGGGAATCGCAAAAAGTCTTCCCGTAGTTTTGCCTTTTGTTCAGACACGGTAACTTTGTGCCATGCTGAGCCCACGAGTGCGTTTAGCTCCTCTCTCAAAACATTATTGTGCTGAGCTATCCAACGGACGTCGGCAAAATCGAGAGCCACCGGCAAGTCGCACAATACTTCTTTTGGGACGAGTATTAGAGGCTCGTTGTTAAGTGGATTGGTCGGGAGGTCTTCCTCCGAGCTAATGTTTCGAAGCCTATGAGGCTGCATTGGTATGCCACAGTCGCTGCACACCCTTTGTGTGAATCGCACCAAATCAGCGGCGATGATGGTAGCGACCATATCGCTGATTCGATCAGGTCCAATGTCATCTTCAAAGATCCCTACTAACTCAAATAGCGCTGGATCCTTTACGCCAGCTTGGACTATTTCTCGGACAGTTGCCAGCAAATGCTTGCGCAACCCAGGGCCCATGCCACTGCCATGTGTGCCTCTAGTTGAATATCCTATTGAGAGCCCCGGGACTTCGGGGAAGGTGAGAAGTCTGTCCGCTTGTCGCCATAATCTGTCGCCCTCATTGGCAATGTTTGCAACTATTCGCAACACATCCTCGAAGTGACTAACTATCCGGGAATAGCTTTCAGCAAGCTCCGGAACCGTAGAGACTCGAAGGAGGGCAGGATCAATGAATAGGCGTGTATCAACACCCAAAATCGGATCAAGTGCTCCGGTTGACTCGAACAGTTGTTCTGGGATGCTGTAAAAATCTGCGAGACTTTGACTCATACCGCCCTTTTTTTTGCATCATGCCTTATAGCCTTGATGTAGTACAGACATTGAAGATAGGTGTGACCGTAGCAACTGAGCATTCTCTTCAGGGAGGCAACCAACATGCAACGCAGAAACCTGGTCCTGGCCGCCGCCGCCTTCGAAGCAGGCGCCACCCGTGCCCAACAACACTCCGGCTCTCACCATACCCGGTCGATCGTCCCCTCATCCCCCGACCCCTACGCCAAACTTCAAGGCGGCGTCCCGCACCACATGACGCCTGAGCAGGGGAGCCAGCACGTGACCGACAGCCCGGCGCCGGCCGGGCCGCGCGGGCGCTGGGTGGCTCGGGTGGCCTTGCCCATTCCGCGCAGCGAGATGGCCTGGGCCATTGTCGCCATGGGGCGCATGCAGTGACAAGAGCAAAACTGCAACCCGAAGCGATGCCCGGCAAACCGGCGCTGCTGTCCGGCGGCAACCCGCAAATCCCCAAAGGCGAGGGCGACGGTCCGGTGCTGGCTTACATCGCGGCCATGCCGGGCTGGAAGCAGGGCGTCGGGCGGTGGCTGGACGAACTCGTCGTGGCAACCGTGCCTGGCGTGCGCAAGGCTGTCAAATGGAACTCGCCGTTTTATGGCGTGCCGGGACAGGAGGGCTGGTTCCTCAGCTTCCATTGCTTTGAGAAGTACGTGAAGGTGACCTTCTTCCGCGGGCAGTCGCTGCGTCCTGTGCCGCCTGGCGCGTCCAAGGTCAAGGACACGCGTTACCTCGACATCCGCGAGGACGACCCGCTGGACGAAGCCCAGCTGATCGCCTGGATCAAGCAGGCCTGCGAGTTGCCCGGCGAGAAAATGTGAACCATTTCACCCCCGTTCGCCCTGAGCCTATCGAAGGGCCCTTCGACAGGCTCCGGACAGGCTTCGACGAGCTCCGCCCGAACGGTTTGGTGTTGTCAGCGATGCCGTCATGAAGAAGGAATACACCCCATGAGCAAGAGTCAAAGCAAAACCAGGGAAAGCGCGGGGGCAGAGTCTCCCTCGCAACTGATCGACGCCAAGATCAAGTCCTTGGACGACTGGCGTGGCAAGACGCTGGCCAAAGTCCGCGCGCTCATTAAGCAGGCCGACCCGGCGGTGGTCGAAGAGTGGAAGTGGAGCATTCCGGTCTGGTCGCACGATGGCATCCTCTGCACCGGCGAGACTTACAAAGACAAGGTGAAACTGACTTTCCCCAAGGGTGCTTCGCTCAAGGACCCTTCAAAGCTGTTCAATGCCAGCCTGGAAGGCAACACCCGGCGCGCCATCGATCTGCACGAGGGTGATGAAATCAATGAGGCGGCCTTCAAGGCGCTCATACTTGCCGCTGCAGCCCTGAACCGGTGTTGGCCTCGATAGTCGAATCCGGCGCCTGGTGGCTTGATGGTCAGGCTGACCAAGGACGTACCCCATGAACAACGACATCCTCTCCCTGACCCAGTCCCTGCGCGACTTCGCCCAGGCGCGTGACTGGGCGCAGTTTCATTCGCCCAAGAACCTGGCGTCGGCCCTGTCGGTGGAGGCGGCGGAGCTGCTGGAGCACTTCCAGTGGCTGACCGAAGAACAAAGCCGCCACCTGGCCGCGCCCAAAAAAGCCGAAGTGGCCGCCGAGGCGGCCGATGTGTTGCTGTACCTGCTGCAGCTGTGCGACAAGCTGCAGATTGATTTGCTGGAAGCGGCGCGGCTCAAGCTGGCCGTCAATGCCGAAAAATACCCGGTGGACCGTGCCCGCGGCTCCAGCCAGAAATACACGGACCTCACCGACCCGGAGCAGGGCGCGTGAGGTCAGCGATTCGCTCTTGATTTGATAGCTGCCCGCGCAATAGGTATAAGGGCTGGAAGCCAATTTCCTTTGAGAAAACCATGCAAACCCTGCCCATCCGCCTGAACCCCGGCCAGGACTTGCGCAGCGCCATCGAGGCGGCCGTGCGCGGCGCCAACTGCCGCGCGGCGTTTGTGTTGTCCGGCATCGGCAGCCTGTCGAGCGCGGGCTTGCGCTTTGCGGGCGCGGAGCAGCCGCGCCGCCTGACGGGCGACATGGAAATCCTGAGCCTGTCGGGCACGGTGGCGTTCAACGGCACGGGGGAGGGCGCACGCAGCAGCTCGCACCTGCACATGGCGCTGTCCACCGCGAGTGGCGAAGTCTTCGGCGGCCACGTGGCGCCGGGCTGCACGGTGCACACCACGGCAGAGGTCTTGCTGGCGCTGCTGCCGGAGTGGGAGTTCTCGCGGGAGCCGGATGCGGCGACGGGCTACCTTGAGCTTCAGATCACACAGGCTGGGCGCCAGGCCGGCGACGAAGACGGGCTCAGAACAGCCTGACCCACCACAGGCGCAGGCGCATGCCCAGTTCGGTGGTGTAGCCGGCGCTGGCGCCGCGCAGCCGGCCTTGCCCGTCGATCACCACAAAAGAGGGCACCGACTGGAAGCCGAAGGCGCGCGTCAGTTCGCCCTGCGCATCGACGGCTGTTTGCCAGGGCAGCTGGCGCTGCTGCAGCACCTGCCCGACCTTGGTGGCCGGTCCGGACTGCATGGCCACCGTGAGCACCGGCCAGTCCTGCGCCAGCCGGGTGACACTGCTTTCCTCGGCGCGGCAGATGGGGCACCACTCGGCCCAGAAGTGCAGGGCGACCGGCTGGCCGGGGTGGGCCTGGCGCCACTGGGCCAGCGTGGTGCTGTGCGTCGTGCCATCGGGCTGCAGGACGCTAATGGCCAAGTCAGGCGCCGGCCCGGCCGGCACATGCCGCGTCTGCCAGGCCTGCACCGCCACCACGATCGCCACCAGCAGGGCCAGTTGGGCCAGATGGCTTTTCCAGTTGTTGCGCAGGTGCGCGGCGAAGCGGGGGATCAGGGTGTTCGGCATGGGGTCCGAGTATCGTCCAGGCCTGGCTGGCCCGTACCGCCGCTGCGGGGAAGCCCCGGCAGCGGCAAGGTGGGGCGCCGGCGGGGCTGCGGGCTTGCGCACGGCGGATGATTTGCTATTAAAAGAATAGCTGCTTGCGCCCGTGGTTATTGGGCTGGAGTTCTTTTTGGATGCGAGCTTGCCAATGGCAAGTAAATCAATTACATTCTGTATTCTAA
>JAZKCB010000087.1:0-6314 GCA_040388335.1 Pseudomonadota bacterium
AGCCACCGTGATGGGGTACTGCGGCACGTTGGGCATCAAGATGGCGATGCGGTCACCCTTGGTCAGCCCCAGGCTTTGCAGATAGGCACCGAACGCGATGGACAGGCTGTCGGTCTGGCCGAAAGTCACGTCCTTGCCCATGAAGCTGTAGGCGACCTTCGCGCCGTTCTTCTTGAAGCTTTCTTCCATCAGCCCCACGAGCGACGAATACTGCGATGCGTCTATGTCCGAAGGAACTCCGGGTGGGTAGGCCTTGAGCCAGGGGCGCTCCTGCGTTGCTGCATTCATGTTTGTCTTCTCCATTCCTGTGTTGACTGCCGCCCATTTTGACGGCGCGCCCTCTGCGGGGCTATTGCGTTTTCCCTAGGAAATACAGGGAATACGGAGGGGAAGCCCTCTAATAATTCCCGCAATTAATTTCAGGTTATTCCAAAGTCACTCTATGGCTTTACCCATGTCCTCAATGACTTTTTTGGCGTCGCCGAAAACCATCATGGTCTTGTCCATATAGAAGAGCTCATTGTCCAGGCCTGCATAACCCGCCGCCATCGAACGTTTGTTCACGATGACGGTCTTGGCCTTGTAAGCCTCAAGAATCGGCATGCCGTAGATCGCGCTGCCCTTGACGTGGGCTGCGGGGTTCACCACATCATTGGCGCCCAGAATGATGGCCACATCGGCCTGGCCGAACTCGGCGTTGATGTCTTCCATCTCATGCACCTGGTCGTAAGGCACTTCGGCCTCGGCCAGCAACACGTTCATGTGGCCGGGCATGCGGCCTGCGACAGGGTGAATCGCGTACTTGACCGTGATGCCCTTGTCGATCAGCTTTTGCGCCAGTTCTTTCACCGAGTGCTGTGCGCGGGCAACTGCCAGACCATAGCCCGGCACGATGATCACGGTTTCGGCGTTGCCCAGAATGAAAGCCGCGTCGTCGGCAGAACCCGACTTGACCGGGCGCTGCTCTTTGGCGCCCGTGGCTGCCGTGCCGGCTTCGCCGCCGAAACCGCCCAAAATCACGTTAAAGAATGAACGGTTCATCGCCTTGCACATGATGTACGAGAGGATGGCACCCGACGAGCCGACCAGCGAGCCGGCAATGATCAGCATCGCGTTGTTAAGCGAGAAACCGATGCCCGCTGCGGCCCAGCCCGAGTAGCTGTTGAGCATGGACACCACCACGGGCATGTCGGCACCGCCAATCGGGATGATGATGAGCACGCCCATCACAAAGCTCAGTGCCAGCATGGCGAAGAAGGCCGTCCAGTTGCCAGTAGCGGTAAACACCAGGCCCAGGCCGATGGTGACCAACCCCAGCACCAGGTTCAGCATGTGCTGACCTGAGAACGTGACAGGCGCACCCTGGAACAGGCGGAACTTGTATTTGCCGCTGAGCTTGCCGAAGGCAATCACCGAGCCGCTGAAGGTGATCGCGCCAATGGCAGCACCCAGGAAGAGTTCAAGCCGGTTGCCCGCAGGAATCGGGTCACCCTTGAGGGCAATGCCGAAGGCGTAAGGCTCGGCCACTGCGGCGACAGCGATGAACACCGCCGCCAGGCCGATCATGCTGTGCATGAAAGCGACCAGCTCCGGCATCTTGGTCATCTCGACCCGATTCGCCATCAGCGAGCCAGCGGCACCGCCCACGACGAGCGCGCTCAGCACATAGGCCATGCCCATGCCCTTGCCGCCAGACAGCTGGACGATCAATGCCCCGGTTGTGACCACAGCAATGGTCATGCCGGCCATGCCGAACAGGTTGCCGCGAATGGAGGTGGTCGGGTGCGACAGGCCCTTGAGCGCCTGGATGAAAAACACCGAGGCGACGAGGTACAACAGCGTGACGAGGTTCATGCTCATTTCGCTGCTCCCGATCCAGCTGCATCGGCGGCGGGCGCCTTCTTTTCTTTCTTTCGGAACATCTCCAGCATTCGCCTTGTGACGAGAAAGCCGCCGAATACATTGACGGCAGCCAGCGCAACCGCCAGCCAGCCCATGGTTTTGCCGAGGGGGGTTTCCGTCAATGCAGCAGCCAGCATGGCGCCGACGATGACGATGGCCGAGATCGCATTGGTCACCGCCATCAGCGGCGTGTGCAGTGCGGGGGTCACAGTCCAGACCACGTGATAGCCAACATAGATGGCCAGCACAAAGATGATGAGGTTGGTGATGGTGTGTGAGACTTCCATGTCGATTCCTTCTTGTCTTCTTTACCGTCTTATTTGCGCTTGACTTCGCCGCCCTGCGTCATCAGGCAGGCAGCCACGATGTCGTCGGCCATGTCGATGTTGAGCGCACCCTCTTTGGTGATGATGAGCTTCAGAAAGTCAAGCAGGTTGCGTGCATACAGCGCGCTGGCATCGGCGGCGACCAGTGCCGGCACGTTGGTCTCGCCAATCAGGGTCACGCCGTGCTTGACCACAGTCTTGCCGGGCTCGGTCAGCGGGCAATTGCCGCCTTGGGGCGCGGCCAGGTCAACAATCACGCTGCCGGGCTTCATGGCCTTGACCATGTCTTCAGTGACCAGCACGGGCGCGGCGCGGCCGGGGATGAGTGCGGTGGTGATCACGATGTCTGCCTGCGCGACACGCTTGGCGACTTCAGCCTTCTGGCGCTCCAGCCAGCTCGGGGGCATGGGTTTGGCGTAACCGCCAACGCCGACTGCGGCTTCGCGCTCTTCGTCGGTTTCATAAGGGACGTCAATGAACTTGCCGCCCAGGGATTCGACCTGCTCTTTCACGCTGGGGCGCACATCGCTGGCTTCAATCACGGCACCCAGGCGCTTGGCGGTTGCAATCGCCTGCAGGCCGGCAACGCCGACGCCCAGAATGACCACGCGTGCGGCTTTCACCGTACCGGCAGCCGTCATCAGCATGGGGAAGAAGCGCTGGTATTTTTCGGCGGCCATCATCACGGCCTTGTAACCGGCGATGTTGGCCTGCGACGACAGCACATCCATGCTCTGCGCGCGGCTGGTCCGGGGAGCGGCTTCTAGGGAGAAAGAGGTGAGTTGCGCAGCGGCCAGACGCTGAAGGCCGGTGGCGTCAAACGGGTTCATCATGCCGACGATGACGCCGCCGGCTTTGGCATGGGCCACTTCGCTGTCCAGCGGGCAGCGCACCTTGAGCACGATGTCGGCGGCGTAGGCACCGGCTGCATCGGTGATCTCTGCGCCCACTGCCGTGTAGGCCTCATCAGGAACACTGGCCGCCACACCGGCACCAGACTGCACACGAACCGTGTGGCCCTGGCTTTTGAGCTTTTTTGCGGTTTCAGGCGTGACAGCGACGCGTGTTTCGCCGTCAGTAATTTCGGCAGGTACCCCAATCAGCATGGGTCTCTCCTCTGTGCATTAGTTATTGAGTGGTCTGCAGCATGGGCGCATGCGGCCAATTTGCAGCTGTCGCGAAGCTTACATGACTTTTTTAACGCTTTTGGCGGGGTATGCCTTAGTTTTAAGGCAAATAGTCATGCACACCTAGAGCACCAGACACGAGCGATAGTGCTTCCCAAGGCAAGCAGGGTCCGCGGAACCGGCCCAGCCGGGCCGCAGGAGCAGCGCCCCCTCGGGGGGCAGAGAGCTACACGCAGTGAGCGAACGTGGGGGCCTTATTTCGCGGTTGGCATCACAAACTCAGCCCCCTTGCCAATGCTTTCAGGCCAGCGCTGCATGATGGACTTCTGCTTTGTATAAAAGCGCACGCCTTCTTCGCCATAGGCATGCATGTCGCCAAACAGGCTCTTCTTCCAGCCGCCAAAACCGTGCCAGGCCATGGGCACCGGGATGGGCACGTTGATGCCGACCATGCCGACCTGGATGCGACGCGAAAATTCGCGGGCAATATGGCCATCGCGGGTGAAGCAGCTCACACCATTGCCAAACTCATGCGCGTTGATGAGTGTCACTGCCTCTGCAAAATCCTTCACGCGCACGCAGCCCAGCACAGGGCCGAAGATTTCTTCCTTGTAAATGCGCATATCGGGCGTGACGTGGTCAAACAGCGTGCCACCCATCCAGAAGCCATTGCTGCAGCCTTCGCCCGCGTCGGCGCCTGTGAACTTGCGGCCGTCCACCAGCAGCTTTGCACCTTCGGCCACGCCGATGTCGATGTAGCCGGTGATGCGTTTGTGCGCAATCGATGTCACGATGGGTCCCATCTCGGCGTCGAGGTGGGTGCCGTTCTTGATGATGAGTGTTCTGGCGCGGGCTTCCAGCATGGGGATCAGCCTGTCGGCGACATCACCGACCAGCACGGCGACTGAAATCGCCATGCAGCGCTCACCTGCCGAGCCGTAACCTGCGCCTATCAGGGCGTCGACAGCCTGTTCAAGATCCGCATCGGGCATGACGACCATGTGGTTCTTCGCGCCACCCAGAGCCTGCACGCGCTTGCCATGGTGCGCGCCGGTTTCATAGATGTAATTGGCAATCGGCGTGGAGCCGACAAAGGACACGGCCTTGACATCAGGATGCACCAGCAGCGCATCAACGGCTTCCTTGTCGCCCTGTACGACGTTGTAGACGCCATCGGGCAAGCCGGCTTGCTTGAGCATCTCACCCATGAACAGGCTGGGGCTGGGGTCGATAGGACTGGGCTTGAGCACAAAGGTGTTGCCGGCAGCAATCGCCACCGGGAACATCCACATCGGCACCATCACCGGGAAGTTGAACGGCGTGATGCCGGCCACCACACCCAGCGCCTGGCGAATCGTCCAGTTGTCGATACCGGTAGAGACCTGGTCGGTGAAGTCGCCCTTGAGCAGTTGCGGGATACCGCAGGCAAATTCAACGATGTCTATGCCACGGGAAACCTCGCCCTGGGCATCGGTGAACACCTTGCCGTGCTCGGCCGTGATCATGTGGGCCAGCTTGTCCTTGTTGGCATTAAGCAGTTCGAGGAACCTGAACATCACACGCGCACGGCGCAGTGGTGGCAGGTCGCTCCAGGCGGGAAACGCAGCCTGCGCGGCTGCAACAGCGGCATCCACATCTTTCAGGCCTGCCAGCGCTACCTGACCGGTGACAGCGCCGGTGGCCGGGTTAAAAACATCCTGGCTACGGGCGGAGGTGCCGGCGACTGCGCGGCCATTGATGTAATGGCCAATGGCCGTGGGTGATGCACTCATGATTTGTCCTTGGCTAGGGTGTTTGTCTCGGGGAAGGCACTGGGGCTGAAAACCCCACCGCGCCAGTCTATGGCCATGCGACGAATTTGATAACCCCGTGTTTGCTGACTTCATTGTTCAAATAAATGAACAATAATGCTGCATGTCCGCAGACCAAATCGCCCCGCTGGTGGCCGACCTGCACCTGCTCACGGTGCTGGCCGCCACCCGCAGCTTCACAGAAACTGCCAGGCGCCTGGGTGTTTCCAAGGCGTCGGCAAGCATGCGCATCAGCGAACTGGAACGTTCTGCCGGTGTGTCGCTGGTGCGCCGCACCACGCGTTCGGTGGGCCTGACCGAGGCCGGCCAGCAAATGGTCAACGACATGCTGCCGGCCTTTACGCAGATCAGTGACAGCTACAGTGCCGCACGCGACCTGGCTGGAACGCCGCGCGGGCTGGTCCGCGTCACCGCCCCGGTAGCTTTGGGCCGGCAACACCTGGCGCCCTGCGTTGCTGCCTTTCTCAAAAGCTTCCCCGAGATCCAGATAGAGCTTGAACTCACAGACCGCTTCGTCAATCTGGCCAACGAGGGCTTTGACCTGGCCATACGCCACACCAGCACCCCGCCCGAGACCCATGTGGCCTGGACCCTGTGTGAAACGCGCTCCATCCTGCTGGCAAGCCCCGACTACCTCAAGCGTTATGGCACGCCAAAACACCCGTCTGATCTGGCGGCACATGACTGCCTGCTGTACCTGGGCGGCCATGCGGGCAACTGGACATTCGCAAGACCGGGCAAACGCAAGGCGCCCGCCGAGCTGGTAGGCGTCAACGTCAGGGGCATTCTCAAGGCGAACAACAGCGAAGTGCTTCGTGATGCCTTGCTGGCCGGGCTGGGAATCGGTCTTCTGCCTGACTTCAGTGTCCCGGCAACTGGCCGGCAGCCGCAGCTGATACCCGTATTGCCAGACTGGCAGGTGCAGGGCTTTTTCGGCGAACGCATTTATGCCCTGCGCCCCTGGTCGCCGCAGGTGCCCAAGGCCGTGCAGTGTTTTGTCGAACACCTGCGCATCAGCTTTGCGCACGGATTTTCCCGGCCGGCCTGAGCCTTCCATTCGCAAACTGTCAAAAACCAAACCGATAATTTCCCCCATGAACTCACGATGGAAACCCAATGTCACGGTCGCAGCGGTCATCGCGCGCACC
>JAZKCB010000088.1:0-3397 GCA_040388335.1 Pseudomonadota bacterium
CCCACAGGCCCTGGTGGTCGAGGATGCTGGGGCGCAGGTCGGTGATGATGCGGCCGACATTTTCAACAGCGGTCTCAATCTGCCTGCCCATGTTCTGGCATTTGCCGCGCATGGTCTCGCGCATGGCCTGCGCTGCATCCGGGTCGCGTTGCTGCTGCTCGCCCAGGCGTTTGTCCAGCCAGCCGACATCCATCTTCAATGCCACCAGCAGGCTGCCCAGTTCGTCATGCACCTCGCGGGCAATGCGGGTGCGTTCTTCCTCGCGCACGGTGTGGGTGTAGGCGGAGAGTTCGCGCAGCTGCTGCAGGGCTTCGGACAGCTCATGTGTGCGTTCGCTCACGCGCTGCTCCAGCACGGCATGCGCCTGCCGCAGGGCGGCTTCGGCCTGCCTGCGTGCCGAGATGTCGACAAAGGTGACCACCGCGCCCTGTACCTGGCCGCTTTCGACGATGGGGTAAGAGGAGTATTCGACGGCAAACGCGCTGCCATCCCGCCGCCAGAAATATTCGGTGTCGATGCGGCAGGGCAGCGCCATGCGAAAGGCGTTGAAGATGGGGCAAAGGTGCTCGGGGTAATGTTGGCCCTGGCGTGCACCTTCGGCGTGGGTGTGATGGGCCAGCTCATGCATGTTTTTGCCCAGCACCTCTTCTGGCGCAAAGCCCAGCTGCTCTGCGCCTGCACGGTTGATGAAGGTGCAGCAGCCCTCCATGTCGATGCCGAAGATGCCCTCGCCGGTGGATTCCAGCAGCTGCGACAGCCTGTCGCGCCAGACCACCTGCCCTTTGGCGGGAAGGTGTGTGGGCACGGCTTGCGTAGCGGCTGGGGCAGTCATGGGGTGATGATCTTTCGGGGTGGCCAAAATGGCAAGCAGGTGAGTCGGTGAGCCAACCAGCGAGCAAACATCATGCCCAGATTGGTGCAAACAGGCGGGAAGGTGCACCGCACAGGCGCATGAAGGGTTAAAGTCCTATGCCTGCTTACTATATTCAGCTTATTCCAACTGGAATTACTTCAAGCCGTCCAGCCGCCCGATGCCACGTCCGAGTTTCATATTTGTATTGCCCATCCTTGCCCTGATGCTTGCGGGCTGCAGCCCCAACCTCAACTGGCGCGATGTGCGACCTGAAGGCACCAGCCTGGCGCTGCTGCTGCCCTGCAAGCCCGACAAGGCCCAAAGAACGGTGCCGCTGGGGGGCTCGCCGACCGAACTGAACATGCTGGGCTGTGATGCCGGCGGCGCGACCTTTGCCGTGGCCAGTGCAGACGTCGGGGATGCGGCCAAAGTGACCGACGTGCTGGCTCAGTGGCAAAAACTGACGCTGACCAATATGAAAGCTTCTCCGGCGGTGCAGGTCTTGCCATTGAAGGTGGCGGGTGCTGCGGCCGTGCCGCCTGCGCTGCTGATGAAGGCAAAGGGCCAGCGCGCCGATGGCTCGGCCGTCACCGGGCATGCCGCCTATTTTTCAAAAGGCACGCAGGTCTTCCAGGTCGTGATGTATGCGGGCAAGCTTGCGCCCGAAGCCAGCGAGACCTTTTTTTCCAGCCTCAAATTTGAATGAACGCCAGACAAGCATGATGAAGATCTGTTTTTACAGGGTGACGCCATGAGCGCAATACCGGGTGTGTTTCCTGTCCCGGGCAAGACCGACCTGCTCGACCGCAAAACCGGCGCGATTGTCTTCCTGGCTTTTGCCGCGGCGTATTTCTGCTCTGCGCTCGTGCGAGCCATCAACGCCACGCTGTCGCCCGTCCTGACACAGGACTTTTCATTGCACGCCCGCGACCTGGGCCTGCTGGCGGGCGGTTACTTTCTGGGGTTTGCGGCCGTGCAGTTGCCCATGGGCAAGTGGCTGGACAGCTACGGCCCCAAGCGCGTCAGTGTGTGCTTCCTCGCCGTTGCCGTGATCGGATGCCTGGCGTTTTCTGTCGCCACAAGCTTTACCGGCCTGCTGGTCGCGCGCGTGCTGGTGGGCGTGGGCGTCAGTGCCTGCCTGATGGCACCGATGACGGGTTACCGCCGCTGGTTTGACGCGCCCAGCCAGTTGCGCGCCACCTCATGGATGCTGATGACTGGCTCGCTGGGCATGCTGGCATCCACCTTGCCCGTGCAGTGGTTGCTGCCGCTGATGGGCTGGCGTCCGCTGTTCTGGATACTCGCGGCCCTGATATTGCTGGCCATACTGGCCATCGCCTGGCTGGCGCCTGCCTGGCAGCTCTCCGCCCCGTCTCAGCAGGACAAGGCGTCCAGCAGCTATGCCGATGTCTGGGCGAGTCGCTATTTCCGCAAGCTTTTGCCACTGGCTGTCTTTAACTACGGCGGCATGGTGGCCATACAGACACTCTGGGCCACACCCTGGATGATCCGGGTGGCGGGTTACACGCCGCTGGAGGCGGCGACCGGGCTTTTTTACCTTAATGCGACCATGCTGGTGACCTTCTGGAGCTGGGGCATGGTCAGCCCATGGCTGGCGCGCAATGGTTTCAGCGCGGATCGGCTGATGACCTGGGGCCTGCCGCTCAGCCTGCTGGTGCTGGCCGTCAATATCTGGGGTGGCGCTCGCACTGGCTGGGTCGGCTGGGCTGCCTTCTGCATGGCTTCCAGCGTGCTTGGCCTGGCCCAGTCCTCCATTGGCCTGGCCTTCAGGCCGGCGCTTGCGGGGCGCGCGCTGTCAGCCTACAACCTCGGGATTTTCGGCGGGGTATTTATCGTCCAGTGGGGCATTGGCCTGATGATCGACGGGTTTGCAGGCCTTGGCTGGAGCACGGTCGCCAGCTTTCAGGCGGCCATGAGCGTGTTTTTGTGTTGCTGTATCGCCTCATACGTCTATTTCGCCAGCGTCACCGCCGATAATTCACCGCAATGAACGGCATTTTCATCATCGCGCACGCTCCCCTGGCTTCGGCCTTCCGGCAGTGCGTGCTGCATGTGTTTCCGGACAATCCGGCGGGTTTGGTCGCACTCGATGTGCAGCCCAACATGCCGCCCGAAGAAACCCTGGCGCAGGCACGCATCCTGTTTGAGCAGATGGCGACATCGCATGCGCTGGTGCTGACCGATGTGTTCGGTGCCACGCCGTGCAACGTCGCGCAAAAACTTGTCGACGGTGTCAATTCCAAACTCATCACCGGCATCAACCTGCCCATGCTGCTGCGCACTGTTTCTTACCGGCATGAGTCGCTCGACCTGCTGGTAACCCGCGCGCTGGCCGGGGCCACGCAGGGTGTGATGCAGGTCGCCATTACCGCCCCGCAAAATCAGGCCCGCAGAAAACATGATCCAGACCAGCACGAACATCAGCAATAAGCTGGGGCTCCATGCCCGCGCATCCGCCAAGCTCACCAAACTGGCGGGCAGTTTTGCCTGCGAAGTCTGGATGAGCAAGGGCGAGCGCCGCGT
>JAZKCB010000089.1:0-6338 GCA_040388335.1 Pseudomonadota bacterium
CCAAAGACTCCGAATTCGTGTGGATCATCGACCCGCTGGACGGCACCACCAACTTCATCCACGGCTTTCCCGTTTACTGCGTCAGCATCGCACTGGCCGTCAGGGGCAAGGTCGAGCAGGCCGTGGTGTATGACCCCACCCGCAACGACATCTTCTGCGCCACCAAGGGCCGCGGTGCCTACATGAACGACCGCCGCATCCGCGTGGCCAAGCGCACCCGCCTGCAGGAATGCCTGATCGCCACCGGCTTCCCCTACCGCCCCGGCGACAAGCTCAAGAGCTACCTCAACATGCTGGGCGAAGTGATGAGCCAGTGCGCAGGCGTTCGCCGCCCCGGCGCAGCTGCACTCGACCTGGCCTATGTCGCCGCGGGTTACAGCGACGGCTTTTTTGAAACCGGCCTCCAGCCCTGGGATGTGGCCGCAGGTTCGCTGCTGGTGACCGAAGCCGGTGGCCTGATCGGCAACTTCACGGGCGAGTCTGAATTCCTGGACCAGGGCGAGTGTGTCGCCGGCAACCCGCGCATCTACGGTCAGCTGGTCACCACGCTGACCAAATACAGCAAATTTGCAGGCGCAGGCGACAAGGCCACCGTGCGCCAGGCGCTCCAGGAAGCGACATCCGCCATGGCCGCAGAAGGCGACAGCGCACCGGTTGATTCGGCACCCGCTGCCAAACCGACACTCAAGGCCAAACGGCGCATCAAGGCCGGCGATGCAACGCCGCCCGACGCACCGCTTTAAGACGAACCAGGCGGGGCATGTTCACGCACTGCCCCGCATTCGCGAATTCGGTAAAGTGTGCCAAGCATGAGCCGAAAGCCCCACGACACTTCCGCGCCTGACAGCAAACCCATGATGCTGGAGGGCCTCATCATGCGCGGCATCGGCCAGGCCAACAGCCGGCTGAACAATTTTCTGCGCATCGCGCTCAGCCCCTACGTCACCAACGGCCTGACGGTATCGTTCGGCCTGGTGCTCATCATGCTGGCGATATTTGAAACCGCCGGCCTCGCAGGCGCTTCAACCGCCGCCGTCGGCATCATGATCACAAGCCTGCCCGACGTGCCCGCACCGCGCCGCCGCAAGGTCATGCAGATGCTGCCCGCGCCCATCCTCGGCGCGCCGCTGTTTTTGCTGGTCCAGCTGGTGCGTGAAGACACCTGGCTGCTGGGCATCGTCATCGTCGCCGGCACCTTTCTCGCGACCATGATGATGGCCTGGGGCAAACGCGGCGGGCCCATCTGTTTTTCACTGATCTTTTCGATGCTGTTCTCGATGGCCGCGCAGCCTGTCGATTCGCTCGAAGCCATCGCCGTGCACGGCCTCTGGTTCCTGACCGGCGCGGCGCTCTACCTGCTCTGGGCGGTGTTCACCACCAGCCTGCTGAACCGGCGCTACCGCGCGCAGCTGCCGGCCGAATGCCTGCACAGCTTTGCGCAGATCCTGCGCACCCAGGCACGCCGGTTTGAGCCCCAACCCGACAAGCAAGCCCTGCTGGCCACCATGCTCAGGCAGCAGGCAGCTTTCGCCGACCAGTTGCAGAACACCCGCGACGTGGTGCTCGAATCGCCCACCAAGCCGCGCCGCCAGCGCATGGCCGCCATCCTGCTCAGCCTGCTGGAGGCTAGAGACCACCAGATGGCCTGCGACCTCGACCTTGACTTGTTGCTCGCACACCAGGACAGCACAGGCGCCTTGCCCGCCCTGCAACAGGCCCTTGAGACCACCGCAAGCCGGCTTGAGGCCATGGGCATGGCGCTGCTGCTGGGCCGCCTGATCCGGCCCATACGCGAGCTGCAGGACCTGAGGCCACGTCTTGCCGGCGTGATGCCGCCCAGGCGCGAAGCCAGCGAACTGCCACCCGACCTGCAGACGGGCGCGCCCGACGCGGCCGCCCTGCTGCACAACATGGCCGACCGCATCGGCCACATCAATGACGAGGTCGTCAAGATGGCGGCCATTGCCCGCGGTGATGTGGCGCCCGAGCTGGCCGCCGTGCGCACGCAGTGGCAGCTGTTCGTCAGCACCACGGTATGGTCGTGGAAGCCGCTGCTGGGCCAGCTCGCCTGGCGTGCGCCCACCCTGCGTTATGCGCTGCGCGCCACGCTGGCAGTGGGTGTCGGCTATGGGGTGTCACTGCATTTGCCGTGGGTAGCGCATGAATACTGGATCTTGCTGACCATCACCGCCGTGATGCGCGGCAACCTGGCGCAGACCGTCGAGCGGCGCAATTCGCGCATCATCGGCACGCTGATGGGTTGTGTGCTGGTCATGGCCATTCTCGCCACGCATCCCGGCGCGCGCAGCATCTTTCTGGCGGTGTCACTGGCCATGGGCCTGGCGCATGCATTCGCACTGCGCCGCTACCTGTTCACCTCGATTGCCGCCACCGTCGCAGGGCTGCTTCAGGCGCATCTTTTGCTGGTTGGCGTGCAGCCCAGCTTTGCGATGGCCGAACGCCTGGGCGACACCCTGCTGGGCGCGTTGCTCGCGTGGGTCTTCAGCTATGTGCTGCCCGCCTGGGAGCGCAACCAGATCCCGGCCCTCGTCAAACGCAGCGTTGCGGCGCAGCTTGACCACGCACGCCTGGCGCTGGCCTTGCTCGACAGCTCACAGACATCGGACCTGCCCTGGCGGCTGGCCCGGCGCGAGGCCTACAACAGCCTGTCTGACCTCACGCTCGCCACCCAGCGCAGCCTGGCCGAACCCAAACAGGTCAGGCCACCACTCGAACCGCTCGAAGCCCTGCAGGCGCGCAGCTACCAGTTGATCGCGCAGCTCACCGCCGTCAAGTCGATGTTGCTGCTGCGCCGTGGGCAGTTGAATCTGGACATTGCCAGACCTGCACTTGAGCAGGCCAGCAAACGCATTGAAGCCGAGCTGTCCGGCAAGGCCGTACAAGGCACGACCATCCCTACAGAACCAGACTTGCCCACCACAGCGGGCCAACCTTTCCAGCCCAAACCCGACCCGCTGCTGGCCAACGACCTCACGCCCTGGCTGCTGCGCCGGCTGACGCTGACCTGTGCCATGGCCGTAGAGTTGCGCCAGGCCATGCTGCGCACGCAGACCGCTGCTGCCGCAGGTGCCAACGATGTTGCTCGATGACAGCCGCCACGCAGACCAACGTGCTACGCTCGTCCATTGAGAAGAGAGAAGAGAGAAGAGAGAAGATCCCAGGCAAAGGCTGCTGCAGCTGATCGCAACGGAGCCTGGCGAACGTTTTCATTGCGGCTTGATGCAGTGACAGTAGACAAAGTGCTGAATGGAACCCCAGGGGGTCGCGTGATCTTCAAGCGTGTGCGCCACCAAATCAAACGCCGGACCGAACTCGCCATGAAGCTGGTCGGGCTCGTACCGCGCCACCGGCAAGCCGCTGCACTGCTCGGGGCCGTCGGGCGCAAACGTCGCCACGATGACGTGTCCGCCGGGCTTGACCGACTTCATCACTTGCCGCACATACGCCTCGCGGTCGCGGGCTTCGGTCAGGAAATGGAAAACCGCCCGGTCATGCCAGATGTCATAGGCCTTTTCGGGCAGCTCGACGCTGCAGATATCGCCTGCCATCCATGAGACCAAAGCGCTTTTCGCGCCAAGGCGGCCGCGAGCGACCTCCAGTGCGCTCCCGGAGAGGTCCAGCACCGTGATGCTGCGAAATCCGTCTCCCAGCAAATCATCGACCAGCGTCGACGCGCCGCCGCCCACGTCGATGATTCCCGCAGATTTGTCCGCCCCAATGGCGCGGATGATGTCCAGTGATCGCGAAGCGTGCTCCTGAAACCAGCTCACCGAGTCCGCCGACCTGGTCTGGTAAACCTTTTCCCAATGCGCCGATTGATCGTTCATCGCCGGTCTCCGTTCTCTCGCCAAACACCGAAGATCACTGCATCTTCATGCCATCATGGTGCATGTGCCCCTCTGCCGCATCCTTGCCATGGTCCGACAACTGCGCGTCGAACCACTTGTGCAAAGCCGCGACCATCTTGGTATCCCGGGTCTTGTAGGTCAATTCGGCACCGTCCTTGATGTCCCGGTAGCCGATGGCGATTTGTCCAGGCCTGGCGGCTTTGAGTTCGGCAAGTCCCGGCATGGCCTGGCCATGGATATGGCTTGGCCCGGAAAAGTTGCCTTTCAAAAACTGCGCCTGAATCGCGTGAAGGTGCTGTCGGATCAGCCTGATCTGGACATCGTCACCCGCAGCCTTCGCCACCACCTGCTGCGTACCGCCGGTATCGCTTTTGGAGAAGACATGGGTCGTTGCGGCCAGCGCGAATGGCATGACATCCTTGCCGAGCCGCGAGACCTCAGCCTGTCGCCTGGCTTCGGCCATCATCTTCATGTGGGCGGCGTGGTCCATGTTTTGATGATCCATCGCCTGCCCCTCCATTTTCTGAGCGTTTGCGGCGCTGGCCAAAGCCACAGCAGCGAAGGCGATCGCGTTCAAAATCTTCACTCCTGTCTCCTCGATTGATTTCACCTTGCGGCAGTTCTATCGCCGCGCCCACCTTGATTGATATGTCAACAGCAAGGCACCTTTCATAACGCCTGACTCAGCAAAAGCAGCTCACGGACCGGGTTCAACACTACCGTACGAGGACCTTTTTGACGGAGCCTGGCCACCGGGTCTTGACCCTTGACCTGTTCTCTGCCGACTACGGCCTCGTGCGCCTGCGGCGACGTTTCCCCGGCTGGTTACCCCATCATGGCGAATCGCTCTCCAACCCGGGCGCAGGCCGCTGAGTCCCGGCCTTACATGGGCATCATTCCCATGCGCTTGTGCATCATCTGCTGGCGCTCAGCCATGTTGCCCGGCATGCCCTTCATGTCGTGGCCACTCGCATTCGACGACATCATGTGGGCCCGCTTTTCCATCATCAGCTTCTGCTGCTCTGCCATCAATGCCTGGCGCTCTTCATCGGTTTTGGCGGCGCTCATCTTCTTTTGCATGGCCTGCATGTCGGGGGAGTCCACCCCCATCATGCCCATTCCCATGCCGTGGGAAGAATGATCCATGGGCGCGGATTGCGCGATGCTCGCGATCGAGGCTCCGACAAGAGCGATGGCCAGAGCGGAAACGAGGTACTTTTTCATCATGATCTCCCGGGTTGATTGAATGTGGCGAATCAGGGCATGCGGCCAACGGCGCCGCTCACGTGTGACTTGGCGTTGGCAAGCCCAGCGTCCATCCCGTCCAGCGACCCCTTCTCCGGGTAGCCCATGGAGCGCAGCTTCTGCACCACAGCATCGCGGTCCGCGGCCGCGCCGGTAAAGCGGACCGTTTGATGCTCGCGGTCCACCACCAGGTCAGCGACCCCCTGCATGGCCGAGAGACCTTTGATGATGGATCTTTCGCAACCCCCGCATTTGAGGTTGTCGATTTCGATTTGCATGGGCAGGTTCATGTCGATGTCCTTCAAGGTTGTCGCCGAGGGCAGCGGATTCACCGCAGCATGGAGAAAGTATGGCTCGCGACAACGATTCCACATATGATCCGAGTCATATGAAAAGCGTGATTCTCCCAACGGCGCTGAAGGCTCTTTTGCCCTCGACTTTCCATGCAGGATGCGAGGGTGCGCGATTCCCGAAGAACGAACGAATATTCCTCACGGGAAACAAGCCCGAGTGGATGTTTTACGTGGTCTCGGGAGAAATCACCTTGCAACGCACCGGATTGCAGGGCGAGCCGGTGGTGTTGCAGCGCACGAGGCAAGGCTTCGTGAGCGAAGCGAGCCTGAAGTCGGCCCGGTACCACTGCGACGCGCTGGCCATCGTCGACACGACCGTCGTGAAGATTCCCATCCGGGATTTGTCTGCCGAACTTGAGCGCGACCCCATGTTCGCCGGCCGCTGGATCAACATGCTCAACGGTGAAGTCCGGCGGCTACGCCTGCACTGCGAGCGCCTGAGCATGAAGTCGGCCAGGGACCGGGTGCTGCACCTCATCAATACCGAGGGACAGGACGGCTCCTACGCCGCCACAACGGGACTCAAATCATTGGCGGGCGAACTGGGCATCACGCATGAGGCGCTTTACCGCACGCTGGCTGCGCTGGAAAAAGCCGGAGTCATCCGCCGGGACGATGGCGTCCTCTCCCTGGTTCGCGTCTAGTGTGACCGCCGCAGTGACAATCGAAGTAAAAATCACCAGATTATTGATTGGGTGCGCAACTTTTTCAAAGCCGCAAGCTGTTGATTTACAAGACTTAAATTGAATGCAAAGCAAAGAAACTCCGTTGGCATCTCACACGCCCATGATGACCCAGTACTTCGCCATCAAGGCAGAGTACCCGGACACGCTGGTCTTCTACCGCATGGGCGACTTTTATGAAGTCTTCT
>JAZKCB010000090.1:0-8201 GCA_040388335.1 Pseudomonadota bacterium
TGTTGATGCGCTTGTAGCCCACCGGGTCCATGCTGCGCTTGTCCAGCCAGTCAAAATCAAGGCCCTGCTCGGACGTTGCTGAATGCAGGCCGACCGGGATGTGCACCAGCCCGAAGGTGATGGCGCCTTTCCAGAGGACGCGTGAAGATGCTTCTGCCATGTTGCGCTTTCGATGGAGTGCGGGAGCCGCATAAAAGGCTCTCCATCGTGGCGCGGACCGCCCGGCTGGGTGGTAGGACAAGGCAAATGGCCCTTGTCGGTGCGGCGTGGGTGTTGGCGCTCTGGCGTGCCAACCCGGTCTGCCGGGCAGGCGCTTGGCTGGAACCGGATATGCTATAAATTTAGTAGCTGCTCACGCTTTTATTCATTGGCCTGCAGCCAGTTTTGGCACCTGAAAACGGCCGTTTTCAGGTGTTTTTGGCCGTTTTGCAGTTCTGGGAAAAGAAAAAGTTAATATGGAAGTTAACTTTCTGTTATTTTTTAATGTAAACATTAAAAATTTAACGTCTACGTTCAAATCCCATTGAAGGTAGCCCTGCCAGGCCCGCAGGCCGTGGCGCATCTTTCAGTTGCAACTGTCAGCTCAGCCACTGCGCAAGCTGTGCGCCTGCGCCTTCAATGGCGGCGGCTTTTTTCTCCGGAATGTTCAGGCCTTCCGCATAGATGAACTGGAGGTCGGAAATCCCGATCAGGCTCAGGAAGTTGGTGACATGGCCGGTCTGCGTGTCGCGGTTGGTGCCGGCATAGATGCCGCCCCGCGTGGCCAGGATGTAGCACTTCTTGCCCTCAGGCAGCAGGCCTTTGGGACCGTTGGGCGTGTACATGAACGTCACGCCGACCCTGGCGATGTGGTCGAAGTACGCCTTCAGTCCGGACGAAATGCCGAAGTTGTACATGGGCAGGCCCAGCACAATCACATCAGCCTGGCGCAGCTCCGCTATCAACGCGTCCGAGTATTCGAGCAGCTTGTTCTGCGCCGGCGTGCGGTCGGCTGCAGGCACCCGTGACGCCAGAAACGCCGGCGCTTCCAGGTGGTGCGGCGGGTTGAGCCCGAGGTCGCGCGAGATGACCGTGGCGCCCGGGTTTTTCGCCAGCCAGGCGGTGGCGAAACGCCCGACCAGCTGGCTCGATTGCCCCTGGTCGCCAAAAATGCTGGTCGTGAGTTTGAACAGTGTGGCCATGACGCTTCCTCAGAGGCCGGGCACAAAACGGTTCATGCGTGCGCCCATGCGCTTGCGCCAGTTGGCGGTGGGCTCAAAGCCCTGCTGCTCTTTGGCAAGCGCCAGGGTTTCGTCGTGGATGGCTTCATCCGACTGTGTGAGGTCCAGCGGAATCAGGAAGGGCTGCGGGAAGTACCACTCGGTGTCCACAAACAGCTCCAGGTTGTTGCCGTCGGGGTCGTGGCAGTAAATGCTCCAGGCGATGCCGTGGTTGGCCGGGAAGATGCTCTGGATGTTTTCGCGCTCCAGGATTTTTTGCAGTTTGCGCAGGCTGTCGAGTGAACCGACACGGAAGGAGATCTGGTTGATCACGCTGCCGAACTGCGCGTTGAACGGGTTGGGCGGAATGTTGTCGGGCTTTCCGGATACGAGCACCAGCTGGTGGTGGTCCTGCGGGTCGCGCGAGAGAAAGATCAGGTCCATGCCGACGGCGTGGCCGCGGTCGGTGACGGTAAAGCCCAGCACGCGGGTGTAGAAGTCCTCCATCTTCGCCATGTCCTTCACGGCAAAGCCCATGTGACTGAACATGAGGTTGGGGGCGTCGCTCTGTGCGGCAGAAGTGGCTTCAGGTTTTGTGGCTGCGCTTGTCGTCATGGTGTCTCCTTTTCAGTTTTAGTCGTCAAAAAATCACACGTCAAAACTCAAGGGGCTGATGCGGTGGTGGCCGGGGCATTTGCGGGCTGCAACTGCTCGCGCAGATCGGTCTTGAGCACCTTGCCGTAGCTGTTCTTTGGCAAGGCGGCGACAAAGCGGTAATGTTTTGGGCGTTTGAACCGGGCCATGGTTTGAAGGCACCATGCGTCGAGTTCTTCGGCGCATGCCTTGCCGTCCTTGCCCAGCACCACAAATGCGACGGGCACCTCGCCCCATTCGGCGTCAAACTGGCCGACCACGGCGACTTCTGAAACACCGGGGTGGGTCAGCAGGACTTCTTCAATCTCGCGCGGGTAGATGTTTGATGCGCCCGAGATGATGAGGTCCTTTGACCGGTCCTTGAGCGTGAGAAAACCGTGCGTGTCCATGCAGCCGGTGTCGCCGGTGTAGAGCCAGCCGTCCTTCAGCGTGTCGGCTGTGGCCCCGGGCTTGTTCCAGTAGCCGGGCATCACCGTGTCGCCGCGCACAACGATCTCGCCAATGGTGCCCGGCAGCACGGGCTTGCCGTTGTCACCGAACACACGCACCTCGACCAAAGACTGCGCAATGCCAACAGAGGCAATGCGCTGCTCCCATTGCGGGTGGCTCGAATCCGCCAGGTGTTCACGGGCCAGGGCCGTGATGGTCATGGGGCTTTCACCCTGGCCGTAGATCTGCACAAAACGCGGCCCCATGGTTTGCAGGGCGAGCTTGAGGTCTTCCACATACATGGGCCCGCCGCCATACACGATGGTCTTGAAGCCGTTCACATCGGCCTTGCCGGCACTGATGTGGTCCACCAGCCGCCTGACCATGGTCGGCGCTGCGAAGAAGCAGAGATGGCCGACACCCTGCGCCAGCGCCACCAGCTCGGCCGGCTCGAACCCGCCCGACAACGGTACCACGTGCCGCGCGCCACGCAGCGTGAAGGCGTAGTTGTACAGGCCTGCGCCGTGTGACATGGGGGCGGCGTAAACAATCGCATCGTGGCTGTTGATGTCGTCCACATCGGTGAAGTAGCAGGCCGTCATGGCCAGCAGGTTGCGGTGCGTCTGCATGACGCCCTTGGGCTGCCCTGTCGTGCCCGAGGTGTAAAAAAGCGAAGCCACGTCGTCAGGCCTGCGGTCTTCAACAGCCATGGGTGTGTGTTGAACCGCAGCCTCGTAAAGCGCTGACGAAAAGGTCAACACCCGCACATCTTCGCCAGCCACCGTCGCTGCGGCCGCTGCAAGTTCAGGCGATACCAGCAGGACCTGCGCGCCGGAGTCCTTCAGCACATAGGCCAGCTCCCTGGCATGCAGCTTGTAGTTCACCGGCACCGAGATCGCGCCGGCCCACAGGATGGCATTGAGCGCTTCAAGGTATTCAGGGCAGTTTGCAGAAAATATCGCGACGCGGTCATCCGGCCTGACCTTGCATGCGTCTTGCAGATAGCCAGCCAGAGCTGCCGTACGCTGCGCCAGTGCACGGTAGTCCAGCAGCAACTGCGCGCCCGTATAAAGCGCAGGCCGGTCCGGGAAAACGTCTGCAGATCTTCGCAGCAGCTGTGCAATGTTCACTGGCGGCGCTCCAGGATGCTGACGTAACTCGCGACAGCCGCGCCACCCATGTTGAAGACACCGGCCATGGTGGCGCCAGGGATCTGAATGTCGCCCGCCTGGCCGGTGAGCTGCATGGCCGCGATGGCGTGCATGGACACGCCCGTCGCGCCTATCGGGTGGCCCTTGGCCTTGAGGCCGCCCGATGCATTGACCGGCAGCCTGCCGCCCTTCATGACGGTGCCGTCTTCAATCACACGCGCCCCCTGCCCGGGCAGGCTCAAGCCCATGGCTTCATAGCTCAGCAGCTCGGCAATGGTGAAGCAGTCATGCACTTCGGCAAACGACAGGTCGGAGATAGCGCATCCGGCCTGCTGCAGTGCGGCCTTCCAGGCGCGGTGCGGGCCTTCAAAGTCCAGCGCGCGGCGGTTCTTCAGCGGCAGGTAATCGTTGACCTGAACGCGTGAGCGGAGAGATACCGCCAGCGGAAAGTCCTTGGCCACTTCGTCGCTGGCGATGATCAACGCGGCTGCGCCATCCGACACCAGCGAGCAATCCGTTTTGCGCAGCGGTCCGGCAATGAGGGGGTTTTTGTCGGACACCGTATTGCAGAACTCAAAGCCCAGGTCGCGCCGCATGTGCGCCCACGGGTTGAGCGCGCCGTTCGCATGGTTCTTGGCTGCGATGCGCGCCAGTGTTTCCGAATGGTTGCCGTGGCTGCGGAAGTAATCTTCAGCCACCGCGCCGAAAATCCCGGGAAACCCGCCGGGCGGCGAGCCGGTTTCGCCCGAGTAGCCGCAGTCGCCGAGGATGCGCGTGACCTCGGCACCGCCGACGTCCGTCATTTTTTCAGCGCCGACGACCAGCGCAATTCTGGCGCGGCCCGCTTCAATCGCATCGCAGGCGGCATACAGGGCGGCCGAGCCGGAGGCGCAGGCGTTCTCCAGCCGTGTCGCGGGTTTCCAGCGCAGGCCCTCGTCGGCCGCGAAGGCCAGCGACGAGGCAAAGATGTCGGGCGCAAACCCGCCGTTGAGGTTCCCCAGCCAGGTGCCGTCAACCTCGCGCCCGCTGATGCCCGCATGCGCCAGCGCCTGGCCAGAGGCGCGCACGATGAGGTCTTCCAGGCGCATGCCGTCAAACTTGCCGAAGGGGAGATGGCCCCAGCCCACGATCGAAACGCTCACGACAACTCCTGTTCTGCTGTGTTCAGTTGTGCATCTGTATAGTCAGAGGCAGGACTTTAGGTCTGGCGTGGCGATCCGTACAGGCGTCAAAATACGCTAGGGTTTCCCCGCAAAGACCGCCGCTTCATTTTCCGAAAGACATGGCCCTGGCCTCTTCCCCCTCCACGCCCCAAGACGACCTGCTGCTGGTGTTCGACATCGCGCCGGTGGGGCTGCTGGTCAGCCGCAACCGCGTGATCCAGTCGTACAACCAGGCCTTTTGCGACATTTACGGTTACGGCCCCGAAGCGCTGCGCGGGCAATCCTTCGAGTGCATCTACCCGTCGCGCCAGGAGTTCGACCACACCGGCGAGCGTGCCTATGTCGCCATGCGTGAGACCGGCGCCTACGCCGACGACCGCATCATGCGCAAGGCCGACGGTCAGCTCTTCTGGTGCCATGTGTCGGGCCGCACCACCGACAGGGCGAACCCGTTCGAGGTGGCGGTCTGGGTGTTTGAAGACATCTCGTCTGCCCGCCCCGTGACCACCGAGCTGACCCCGCGCGAACGCGAGATCGCGCAGTTCCTGGTCAACGGCAAAAGCAGCAAGCAGATCGCCCTCGAACTCGGCATGGGTTTCAGAACCGTCGAGTCGCACCGCGCCCGGCTGATGCGCAAGTTCGGCGTCTCCAGCAGCAGCGAACTGATCGCAAAACTGGTCGGCCGGCCCTGAGCGTCGGGTTGGCCTGGCAAGCCGGATGTAAAGTCGACTTTACATTCTGGGCGCTGCTTCCGGCCTGAAGGCGCCTAAACCTGCTCTGGCGCCCGAAAACACCTGTTTTTGATGGTGAAAAACGGCTGAAAGCCAATAAATACGGGCGTGAGCAGCTACTGAAAACGTAGCAAGCGGGTATGCGCGACGCGGCTAGGCGTGTTCACGCAGCCGCATGATCAGCTCGTCCAGGGCGCCTGCCGCGCCATCGGGGTCGCGCAGGCGCAGGCGCTGCACGAGCTTGCGGCGCAGCGGGAAGAGGTCGGGCCGCGGCCGAACGGGGATCACGTGCAGCATGCGTTCGCGCAGGATGGTGGTCATGGTCTGCGCCATCAGGATCAGCGCCTCGTTGTGACCGGCCGCTGCAATCGCCGAGAAAAACCCGCTGGCCGATTCGATGCGCTGCGCCAGCGTGTCGTCGGGGCCGTGGCCCTCGACCTCGGCGGCGGCGGCCTCGACCGCGTCGATGTCTTCGTCGCTGGCCCGCTCGCAGGCCAGACGCAGCAGGGTGCCGTAGAGCGTGCGGTAGGCCTCGTCGATGTCCACCGTGCCGGGCTTGCCCTGCATCACCAGCGTGCGCAGCGACTGCGCCAGCATCATGTAGGCGCCCTTGTAGAACACCAGCGCGTGTTCGTTGCCGCCCATGCCTCCCTCACCCATGTGTTTGACTTCGCCGATGAAGATGTAGTGGTCGCCGGCATCGTGGCGCGCATGCACGCTGCACTCAAAGCTGGCCAGGCACTCGTCGATGACCGGCATGCCCAGCGGGCCGGGCCGCCAGGCCACGCCCTCGAACTTGTCGGTGATCCTGCTCGACGCAAAGCGGCCCGAGAGCGCGTCCTGGCGTTGCGACAGGATGTTGATGGCAAAGGCGTCGGCTTCGGAAAAGACGCTCACCAGGCTGCTGGCCTTGCGCAGGCTGAACAGCACCAGGGGCGGCTCCAGCGATACCGAGCTGAAGGAGTTGCAGGTCAGCCCGGCAGGCTGGCCGTCGGCGGTGCGCGTGGTGATGACCGCCACACCTGTCGGGAAGCAGCCCAGCAACTGGCGCAGGCGTTTGGGGTCGATGTCCTGGGGCGGTAAGGTCTGGGCTTGCAGGGCCGGGGCTTCGGCGACGGGGGAGGCGGCGTCCATCATGGGTTTCAAGGGGGTGGTTCAGTAGATGTTGACGAGCGTCGCCTTCAGGAAGCCGCCGTCGACCACGATGTCCTGCCCGTTGACGTAGGCGGCGGCATCGCTGGCGAGAAAGGCCACCGCATCGCCGATTTCCTGCGGCCGGCCGATGCGCCGCGCGGGAATGCGGGCGATGCGGCCCTGCAGTTTGGCCTCGTCGCGGTAGTGCACCTCCGACAGCGGCGTGCGGATCAGCCCGGGGCTGATGGAGTTGGCGCGCAGGCCGCGCGGCCCCCATTCGACCGCCATCTGGTGGGTCAGGGCGCGCAGGCCCGCCTTGGTCGGGCCATAGGCACCGACCTGGGTGGCCACCTGCGCGGCAATCGATGCCACGTTGATGATGCTGCCGGCCTGGCGGCTGAACATCATGGGTGCCAGGGCCTGGGCGCACAGCAGCGCGCCGCGCAGGTTGACCTGGAAGATACGGTCCCACAGCTCGACGGGAAAGTTCTCCAGCGGCTGCGGCGAAGAGGAGATGGCCGCGTTGTTCACCAGCACATCGCAGCGCCTGAACTGCGAGCGCACACGGTCGGCCAGTGCGGTGATGGAAGCTGCTTCGCCGATGTCGCAATGAAGCGCCAGCAGGCCCTGTTCCCCGGCAGTTGCGGCGGCCTCGGCCGGGTAGCTGATGTCGGCCGCCACCACCTGCGCGCCCATCTGGTGAAGCCGCTCGCAGATGGCCGCGCCTATGCCGCCGGATGCTCCGGTCACGACCGCCACCTGGCCTTGCAGCGCCCGGCTGTCCCAGGCCGATGCCGCATGCGCCTCGCCGGAGGTATCGCCTTCGGCTTCAAAGCTGAGGTGCGCGCGCACCCGGCCCTGCGCGTCGAGCCAGCCCTTGATGGCGGCGTAGCTGATCATCGCGTCGAAGCGGGCATCCCAGTCCGGCGTGCCGGCCAGGTCTGACAACAGGCGCAGCACGGCGGGTTGCAGCCGCACATGGCCGTCGCCGTCGCGGCTGCCGATGCGCGCAATGCAGCGCTCCAGCTGCTCTGCGGGCTGGGCAGCCACCAGCACATCGAGCCTGTCGAAGACCGATGGCTCTTTCAGGGTGATGGCGCCGCTGCGGGCCAGGTACACACGCATGGAAATCCTTTGAAGCGTTCAGGGCTTGCCCGCACGCATCCGTGTGCGTGCGTTCAGAAACGAGGGTCGGGGGCGGGGGCGGGGCCTACTTTTCCTTCAGGTCGGCCGACAGCGCCAGCTTCTGCCAGATGCGGGCATCGGCCTTGATGGACTCGGCAAACTGGCGGGCCGTGCGGCTCACCGGGATGACCATGTTCTGGCCTTCGATCTTCTGGCGCACCTCGTCGGTTTTCTGCAGCGCGTTGATCTCGTCGGCCAGGCGGTCAATGATTTCGCGGGGTGTGCCGCCCGGGGCAAACACGCCGTACCAGCCGTCGGCATCAAACTTGAAGCCCTGCTCGGACAGCGTGGGCACATCCAGCGTGGCGGGGCCGCGCCGCGAGCCCGTGGTGCCCAGTGCCAGCAGCTTGCCGCTGCGGATGTGCGGAATGGGCGAGGCGATGTCGGCAAAGCCCACGCTGATGTTGTTCCCCAGCAGGTCGGTGACCTCGGTGGCCAGCGACTTGTAGGGCACGTGGGTCATGTTCAGGCCATACGCGGCCTTGATGCCTTCCATCGCCAGGTGGCCGGACGAACCGTTGCCCCAGGAGGCATACGACAGCTTGCCCGGGTTGG
>JAZKCB010000090.1:8301-27103 GCA_040388335.1 Pseudomonadota bacterium
AGGTGGCCGGACGAACCGTTGCCCCAGGAGGCATACGACAGCTTGCCCGGGTTGGCCTTGGCATAGGCCACCATGTCGGCCAGGTTTTTGAAGCCGGTGCTGGGGTTGGCCACCAGCAGGATACCGGCCGCGCCGACCTGGGCGATGGGCGCCAGGTCGGTCTCGGTGTTGTAGGGCATCCTGGGCAGCAGCACCGGGTTGATGAGGATGGCCGAGGAGGGTGCAAACAGCAGGGTGTAGCCGTCTGCCGGCGACTTGGCGACGTAATCGCAGGCGATCAGGCCGTTGGCGCCCACCTTGGATTCGACCAGCACAGGCTGCTTGAGGATTTTCTGCAGCGGTGCGGCGATCAGCCGGGCAAAGATGTCACCCCCTGCACCGGGTGAGGCCGTCACGATCAGCTTGATGGGACGCGACGGCCAGGTGTCGGCGTGGGCCTTGACGCCCGCGCCCAGCAGCACGCTGCTCATCAGGACGGTGCGGCGGTTGAGGGACCGGTGATTGTTCATGGTTGTCTCCTGCTTTTTTTAATGAATGAATCCGTCAATCGCTGTCTCAGGCCGCGACCGCACCGGCGTCGGCTTTTTTGGCCGATGCCGGGTTGCGGGCCAGCTCCTTCTGGATGGCCGGGATGATTTTTTCGCCCCACAGTTCGATCTGCCTGAGCATGGTCTTCTGGTCGAAGTCGCCGAGCTGCGTCTGCAGCGCGATGTGCTTGGGCCGCAGGATGCTGATTTCTTCCAGCATCTTGTCGATGACCTGGTTGACCGGGCCGACCGGCAGGTTCTGGCGCAACTGCTCGAAAGTCGGGTCGGTGGGCGAGGGCACTTCCCTGACCATGTAGCCGTCTTCCGATTGCGCGCGGCGGAACTTGAGGCTTTCGGAGATGCGGCGCTGGAAGCGCGCGTTGTCCAGATAGGCGTCGATCTCGGATGAGTTGTCGGACGCAAACGCACAGCGCAAAAAGCCGAACTTCACATCGTCGTCAAGGTCCTTGCCGTTCTCGTCGGCCACCTTGTCCAGGCGCTCGCGAAGCCCGCGGATGGCGTCGTTGCCGTTGAGCAGGGCGGTCACAAACAGGTTGTGGCCCTCACGCACGCCGCGGCCCAGCGCCACCGGGTTGCCCGAGGTGACCCAGATGGGCGGCATGGGTTCCTGAACGCAGCGCACGGCGATGGAGCTGGGCGGCACCTTCAGGAACTTGCCTTCGTATTCAAAAATCTTCTGGTTCAGGCCCTTGGGGATGATGTCCAGGAACTCGTTGTAGATGGCGCTGGCATCGGCGATGTTGACGCCAAAACGCTCGAACTCGAACTCCTGGTAGCCCGAGCCTATGCCCAGGTCGAGCCGGCCATTCGAGACGGTGTCGACAAATCCGACCTCGGCCAGAAAACGCGCCGGGTGGTACAGCGGCAGGATGCACACCGCCGTGCCCAGGCGGATGCGGGTGGTCTTGGCCGCCATGTGCGCAATCATCATCAGGGGTGATGGCGAGAGCGAATAGTTGTTGAAATGGTGCTCCGCGTACCAGGCGCTGTTGAAGCCGGCCTGCTCGGCAGCCAGCGTCTGCTCAATGGAATTACTGATGACTTGCTGCGATGTCTGGTGGTAGCCTCGCTGCTGGGCCAAAATGAATACGCCGAATTCCATGGGGTTCTCCGCTAAATTTTCCCTTTCGGGGGTTGGCAAATCATAGGGATTCAAACCGTTTCCGGTATCTCGGAAAGCGGTGATCTGTACTGCAAAAACTGGAGGATTCATGGACAGGTTGCGAGCCATGGAGCTGTTTTTATCCATCTCACAAACCCAGAATTTTTCCGAGACGGCGCGTCGTTTTGGCATCTCTGCGACGGCGGTGTCGCGCATGATCACCGACATCGAGGACGAGTTGAAGGTCAAGCTGCTGCTGCGCTCGACGCGTCAGGTGGCGCTGACGGAATCAGGCCAGGAATACGCGCGCCAGCTTGAGGGCATCCTGTGGCGCATCAAGGAGCTGCAAAGCAACATCACCGCCATCAGTGCCGCGCCGGAAGGCCTGTTGCGGGTGCATTCGCGCATGATGTTCGGCCTGGGCGTGTTGCCGCGGCTGATTGCCGACTTCCGCAAGCTCTACCCCGGCATCCACATCGAGCTGAACCTGACCGAGGCGCTTGTGGACCTGCGGCGCAACCAGTTCGACATCGACTTTCGCATCTCGCCGCCGGTCGAGGCCGGTGTCAAGCGCCGCATGCTGTTTCTGAGCGACCGCTACCTGGCTGCCTCACCGGCTTACCTCAAAGGCAAACCACCACTGAAAAAGCCCGAAGACATCCTGGACCACGATTGCCTGGCCTACCAGTTGCCGGGTTACGACTACATGTGGCGCTTCATGCACAAGGACGACACCTGCGAAATCGCCTTCAAGCCGCGCCACGTCAGCAACAACGGCATCGCCCTGCTGGAGCTGGCGCGCATGGGCCAGGGTCTGGTGCTGCTCGACGACTACACGGTGCACGAGGACCTGCGCCAGGGCCGGCTGGTGCGGCTGCTGCCCGACTACCGCATCAGCAACAAGAGTTTTGAGGAAGGCATGTACGCCACCATCCTCGACACGCCCATCATCCCGGCCAAGATACGCCTGTTCATGGACTTTGTCGCCGAGAGTGTGGCGGGCAGCGAGCGGCGCTTTGCCGCTCACGGCAACCCCGAGCTGACGGTTTTTTCGGCTGAGGCTACAGAGGCAGGCGGCACAGCGGCCGCGCCACGCCGCAAAACCCCACGCCCCGCAGCCTGAGCACGGCGCCGTCCATCGGCCCCGAGGCGCTCAGGCGGCCGCTGTCGCTGATGGAAGTGACAAACAGGTCGGCCATGTCCGGGCCGCCAAAGCACAGCGCGCTGGGGTGGGCCACGGGCAGCGCAATGCGGTGCGTCATCTGCCCCTGCAGGTCAAAGCGCGCCACGGCACCTGCGCGCACCAGCGCCGTCCACAGGCCGCCGGCGGTGTCGACACAGCAGCCGTCCGGGCCCGAGCCCTGGGCATCCGTGTTCACAAACACCTGTTTGTCCGACAGTGACCCGTCGGGTTCCAGGCGGTGTGACCAGATGGTGCGGGCCGCGCTGTCGGCCACCAGAAAACGGCCGCTGACCGGGTTCACGCACGGCCCGTTGGTGATGCCCAGGCCCTCTTCCATTTTTTGCAGCTGCAGGCTGGTGTCGAGCCGGTAAAGCCCACCAAGCAGCGGCTCGCCGGGCTCGCGCGGCACATGCATGGTGCCGACCACAAAACTCCCGTCGTCCAGCGAGATGCCGTCATTGAGCCGCAGGTGCGGGTGGCTGACCTCCAGACTTGCCAGCAGTTGCATTACGCCGCTCTGCAGGTCAAGCGCGGCGATCCCTTCTTTCAGCGCCACCACCAGCCGACCGTCGTGGTTGAAAGCAAAGGAGCCGGTGGGCGGCGGCGCTTCATGGGTGGCCGTGCACTGGCCCGTGTCCGGGTCCAGCGCATGAATCAGGCCAGCGCGGCAATCCATCACCCAGAGCTGCTGGCCATGCCAGACGGGGCATTCGCCCAGGGCTGCTTTCAGTTGGCCGAGTCTCGTGATCTCCATGCCGGCATGGTAGTTGTGCCTGTCGCCCGGCGCATCCGTCGAATGCTTCATTTTTTGCAGAACACAACCCCGAATTCACTCGAAATCGCTCGCAACCCCCCTCCTATACTCGTTTCGCAAGAGCGGCCCCGCCGGGGCCTGCGTGCTGGTGCGCCCTGCGTCCCGGCCTTTCTTTCTGCATTCTTCAAGAGGTGGTGTATGAGCGACAAATGGGTTCGAATGGAAGTCGAAGGCGGCGTGGGCCTGGTCACCATGGACCGCCGGCCCGTCAATGCCCTGAACCGCGAGATGCGCCGCCAGATGGTGGCCCTGTTTGACGAAATCTCCGAACGCAGCGATGTGCGATGCGCCGTGCTCACGGGCGCCAACAATGTGTTTTGCGCAGGCGCCGACCTGAAAGACAGGCCGAACAGCGAAGTCGCCGGTGACTTCCTGGACCACAACCGCATCACGCGCGAAACCGGCAACGCCATTCGCGAGTGTTCCAAACCTGTGATCGCCGCCATCAACGGTGCGGCGCTGGGCGCGGGCTTTGGCCTGGCCGCTGCGTGCGACATTCTTTACGCCTCCGAGAACGCCACCGTCGGCATGCCCGAAATCAACGTCGGGCTTGCAGGCGGCGCGTCCATGCTGAAAACACTGTTTGGCCGCTCCACCCTGCGGCGCATGTTTTTTACCGGCCAGCGCCTGACGGCGCACGATCTGCTCAAACGTAACGTGATCGAAGACGTGCTGTCTGAAAAAGACCTGCTGCCCTTCACCATGAAGCTGGCCCAGGAAATCGCTTCCAAGGCCCCGCTGGCCATGGCCTATGCCAAACGCGCGGCCAACATGGTGGACGTGATGCCCCAGCGCGACGCCTACCGCTTTGAGCAGGAGTTCACCGTGACCCTGTCCAGAACCGAAGACGCCCGCGAGGCACGGGCGGCCTTCCTGGAAAAACGCGCACCTGTCTTCAAGGGTCGTTGAGCGCATGCTGACCCAGGTTCAGGCAGCCCCGGGCGCAGGGCTGGACGCATTTTTCAAAGCCCGTGGCGTCGCGGTGATCGGTGCGTCTGAAGACATCACCAAAATCGGCGGGCGGCCTGTGCAGCTGCTGCGCAAGTACGGTTATGCCGGCCCCATCTATCCCGTCAACCCCAGGGGCGGCACCATTCAGGGCCTCGCGGCCTACGCCTCGATTCTCGACACGCCCACGGCGCCCGACATGGCCATTCTGGCGGTGCCCGTAGAGGCCACGCTGCAGGCCGTGCGCGACTGTGCCAGCCGCGGCGTGCGCGGTGTGATTGTGCTGACATCCGGTTTTGCCGAGGCTGGCCCCGGGGGCGCAGCCATCCAGGACGAGATGGTGCGCGTGGCGCGCAGCCACGGCATGCGCCTGCTCGGCCCCAACTGCCTGGGCACTGTGAATGTGGTCGACAAACTGGTGGGCTCGTTCTCCATCGCGCTGGAACAAAACATGCCGCCGGCCGGGCACGTCGGCATCGTCTCGCAATCGGGCAACATCGGCAGCTTCACCATGCAGAACATGGCCCAGCGCGGGCTGGGCGTGAGCCGCTTCATCGCCACCGGCAACGAAGCCGATGTGGACGTCGCCGACGGCCTTGCATCACTGGCTCTTGATCCCGACACCCGGATCATCCTGTGCTGCATGGAAACCTGCCGCCATGCCGGCCGCCTGATTGCGGCACTGGAAATAGCGCGCCAGCAGCAAAAGCCGGTCATCGTCCTCAAGATCGGGGCCACCGAGCAGGGCCAGGCAGCGGCGGCCTCGCATACCGGCGCGCTGATGGGCTCCGATGCGGTATTTGATGCTGTCTTTCGCCGTTATGGCGTGGTGCGTGTGCGGTCGTTTGAAGACCTGCTCAATGTGGGACATGCCGCCACCCTGCTGCGCGCAGACCGCTTGCCGACGACAGATGCCGTCACGCTGGTGGCTGCCTCTGGCGGCTTCGGCATCATGATGGCCGATGCCATGGTGGAAGCCGGCATGACACTGCCGCAGCTCGATGAAACGACCCGCGCGCTGATCCGTGACGCCGTGCCCACTGCCGGCACGAACAACCCGGTGGATGCATCGGCGCAGATGTCGTCCCGACCCGACATCCTGCTCAAGATGCTGACTGCGCTGCAGAATGATTCCAACGGCAGCACGCTCGTGCTGCTGCTGGCGCTGTCCCTGTACAACGCCCGGCTGCGCGGTGTGTACCTCGAAGCACTGTCCAGTATTCGCGCCAGCCACCCTGATCGTCTGCTGGTCATCATCAGCCAGGGCCCGACCGATGCGGTGGCCGAGATCAATGCATTGGGTATCCCGGTCTTCCCGGGCATTCCTGCTGCAGCCAGCGGGCTGGCGAGCCTGGTCAGGCTTGGCCAGCTCACCAGGCTGCCCAGGGCGTCAAGCTATGGCGGCCCCATCGACCGCGTGGACCCCGCCGTGTTTCGCAACGAGTTTCATGCCAAGCAGGCGCTGGCGGCCGCCGGCATCAGCGTGCCGCGCGAAGAGGTGGTGACGTCGGCCGATGACGCCGTGCGCAGCGCACAGACGACGGGCTACCCCGTGGTCCTCAAGATCGCTTCGGAAGACATCGCCCACAAAACTGAAATGGGCGGCGTGGCGCTGAATCTGCAAGACGATGATGCGGTGCGCCAGGCGTATGAACGCCTGATGGTCAACGCCAAACAACATGCGCCCCAGGCGCGGCTGGATGGGGTGCTGGTGGCCCCGATGGTCAGTGGTGGCGTGGAGATGATCGCCGGTGTCTCGCGTGATCCCGTGTTTGGTCCGGTGGTCATGGTGGGGCTGGGCGGCATTTATGCGGAAATCCTCAAGGATGTCGCGGTGCAGGTGGCGCCCGTCTCCGAAGATGAGGCGCTGCGCATGATTCGCAGCCTCAGGATGTTCCCTCTGCTGGACGGCGCTCGCGGTCAGCCCAGGGCTGACGTGGCTGCGGCTGCCCGCACCGTGGCCAGGCTCTCGGAATTTGCATGCCGCCATGCCGGCGATGTGGCTGAAATCGACATGAACCCCATCCTGGTCAAGCCCGAAGGTGAGGGCGTCCTTGTGCTCGATGCCCTGATGGTTGCGCGCTCCCCCAAACCCCCTGCAAACTGAAATCACGCATGCACATGGAAAAAACCCCGGCCATACCGGACCCGGCGGCAGGACCCGCCGTTTACCGGGACTACGCGCGCCAGTGGCTACGCGCTCACCTGCCCGAACACATGCGTTCGGACAGCGTCAACTACCGTACACCCACGCTCGACGAATGCCGGGACTGGGAAGCCTCCATGTACGCAGCGGGCCTGGCCGGCATGACCTGGCCCAGGGCCTATGGTGGCCTGGGTATGAGCATGCGCGAGCACCTGGCGGTCAACAAGGAAATCGGCGCGCTGGCCATGCCGGAGAGCGTGAGTTCCATCGGCAAGGAACTGGCCGGCCCCATCATCCAGACGGTGGGCACCGAGGCGCAGAAGCAGCAGTTTCTGCCCGACATCCTTGCGATGCGCAGCTACTGGTGCCAGGGTTTTTCGGAGCCTGATGCCGGCTCTGACCTCGCGCGCCTGCGCACACGCGCCGTGCAGGAGGGCGAGAGCTGGCGCATCAACGGCCAGAAGATCTGGACCAGCGGCGCAGCCAAGGCGCACTACTGCCTGTTGCTGACGCGCACCGGCACGGTGGCCGACAAGCACCGCGGCCTGCTGATGTTTGCCGTGCCCATGAGCACGCCCGGCATCCGCGTGGTGCCGATCAGGTCCATTGACGGCAAGGAGTCGTTTGCCGAGGTGTTCTTCGACAACGTGGTGGTGCCCGATGCCGCGCGCCTGGGTGCGCCCGACGAAGGCTGGAACGCTGCCATCCGCGTGCTGTCCATCGAGCGCGCTACCAACCGCATGTACCGCGCCTGGCGTTTCGAGTGCGAGCTGCGCCAGCTCGTTGCAGCCTGCCAGTCCGACCCGCAACTGGCCCGGCTGCTGGACGACGGCCATTACCAGCGCCGCATCGGCGATGTGGTGGTCGAGATCGACGCGCTCAAGGGCCTGGTCGAGCGCACGGTGAACCTGCTCATGGCCGGCGACAACATCGGCGCGCGCGGCTCGCTCACCAAGCTGTACTGGTCGGAATGCCACCAGGCCTTCATGGGGCTGGCGCTGTCGGTCGTCTCGCATGTGACGCCGCGCTCCAGCGCGCTCGCGCAGCGCGCCCGCAAGGCCTTCACCACCGCCTACCTCTATGCCCGCGCCGAGACCATTTACGCCGGCACCACCGAAGTGCAGCTGGACATCATTGCCCAGCGCATCATGAACCTGCCCAAGGACCTGTGAGGCCATGACCATGACGACAACGGAAGACGACCTCAGGCCGGCCGAATTTGCACAGGCCGCTGCCGGCGCCATCACCGACGCGCAGGGTCGGGACTTTCGCGATGCCGCACGCATCCTGGCCGAAGCCGGCCTGAGCGGTGTGTGTGCATCTGACGCTGCCGGCGGCCTGGGGCTGGGCATTGAATTTGCCGTACCCCTGGTGGCCGAAGCGGGCAAGCTGCAACTGCAGTGGCCGCTGCCGGAAACCATCCTGGTGGCCAGGGCCCTGGGCGATTCGCCCCTGGCCGCCGAACTGGTCTCGGGCCGGCGTGTGGCGACCTGGGCGCTGCAGGGCAGCCTGCGGGAGGGTTTTGCCGGCCACGCCCGCCACGCCGCCGGATGCGACTGGGTCCTGGTGGCCGATGGCGAAGGCGGCGGCGCGCTGCTCGACATCGGCTCGCTCACGCTCAGCCAGGATGAGGCGCTGGACCCTGAACACCCCCAGTCCTGGCTGGCGCTGGCGCCTGGCCATGTCCGCCGGCTCGCCAGCATCGACGCGGCTGCCTTTGCGGCGCTGCAGCGCGACGGCCACCTGCTGGTCGCCAGCCTGGTCAACGGCGCGGCCGAAGCCGCTCTGGCCACCACCGCCGCCTACATGGCCACGCGTGTGCAGTTCGGCCGTCCGCTCTCGTCCAAGCAGGCGGTGCGCCACCTCCTGGCCCGCATGCACCTGCTGCATGAAGCGGCCAGCGCAGGCGTGGAGCGCGCGCTGGTCCCGGATGAATACGGCCTTGCCCGGCAAACCGGCACCGTGCTGGCCGGTGCGCTCGCCAACGCCGCCTTTGTGCTGGAGAAAGCCATTCACCTGCATGGCGGCATGGGCTTCACCTGGGAGCTGCCGCTGCATCACTCGTTGCGCGAGATACGCAAGTTCGATGCAGCCTTTGGCTCAGGCCTGGGCGAGGGCGCACTGGCCCGGCAGGCGGGCCTGGGCTTTATTGCATCTGTTCAAAAAACCACGGAGACAACATGACTCAGGAACTCTCGGGCCGCGTGGCCCTCATCACCGGCGCTGGCGCCGGCATAGGCCGTGAGACCGCCATGCAGATGGCGGCGCGCGGTGCGCTGGTCTGCGTGAACGACCTCAAGGAAGAGCTGGTGCTGCCGGTGGTCGAGGCCATCCAGGCGCAGGGCGGGCAGGCCTTTGCCGTGGTGCAGAACATCGCTACCCGCGAAGGCATGCGCAGCGCCATCCAGCGCGCGTTCGCGCACGGCGGACGGCTGGACATTCTGGTGAACAACGCGGCCTGGGTGCGCTACCAGTCCATCCCCGAGATCATGCCCGAGACGGTGGACCGCATGCTTGACGTCGGCCTCAAGGCCGTCATCTGGAGCCTGCAGGAGGCCGTGGCCGTGATGGACCCGCAGCGCGGCGGCGCGATTGTGAATGTGGCCTCGGCGGCTGCCCTGCGCTCTGCCGCCAATTCGGTGGTCTACAGCGCCATCAAGTCGGCCATGCTGGGCATCACGCGCGCGGCGGCTGCCGAACTGGGCGCGCGCAACATCCGTGTCAACGCCGTGTGTCCCTCGGCCATCCCGACCGAAGGCACGCAGCGCAACCGCAATGCCGAGCGTGATGCCGCGCGCATCGCCGCCACGCCGCTCGGTCGTCTGGGCACCGTGCAGGACATTGCCCGCAGCATCTGCTTTCTGGCGGGCGACGATGCCGGTTTCATCACCGCACAGGCCCTGACGGTCGACGGTGGCATCACCTTTACCAACATCTGAGGCGAGCCGGATGCCTGCGCAAACGGTGCTGATCACAGGCGCTGCCTCGGGCATAGGGCGGGCGGCGGCGCAGCTCTTTGCCGACGCGGGCTGGCAATGCGTGCTGGTGGACCACAACGCGCAGGCCCTGCACGAATTGGTGGGCCATTTGCCGGCACCCGAAGCGGGCGCGCATGTGCTGCGCATCGTGGACCTGACCGATGCACCGCAGGTGGCGTCGCTGCGCGAGGGCATGCCCCCGCTCGATGCCATCGTCAACAACGCGGGCATGTCCGATGCGTCCAGCATGCCGCTGGCCGCACAAGGGCCTGAACAGATGGGCCGGCTGCTGGCGCTCAACCTGGCCGCCCCGGCGGCGGTGGTCGATGCCTGCACGCCGCTGCTCAAGGCCAACGCGCGGGTGGTGAATGTCTCGTCCGGTGCGGGCCTGCATGCCATCCCCTGGCGCGGTGCCTACAGCCCCAGCAAGGCCGGGCTGATTGCGCAGACACAGGCGCTGGCGCGTGCCCACCCCGAGTGGTGTGTGACGGTGCTGTGCCCGGGCTTTGTGCGCACCGAACTGGTGGAGACACTGATACGGGCGGGCCGCATCGACCCCGCACGCGCCGTCGCCAAGATACCGCTGGGCCGCATGGCCCTGCCCGAAGAGATGGCGCAGGCCCTGTATTTTCTGGCCAGCGCCGGGGCCGCACCGCTGAGAGGCCAGGCTTTTGCCGTCAATGGCGGCTCGTCGATCTATGGCGGAAGCCAGGCTTTTGCACCGGCCACGCTGCAGCCCCTGCCGCTGGATTGGCCTTTGAAGCTCGAGGTGTACGGCGACGATGCTGCGCGCTGGCAAGGTATCGCCCTGCCTGCGGGCGCGCGCACGCCAGGTCCGCATTACAGCGCCTGCCTCGACACCTCGCCCCTGCAGGCTGGCCCGGCGGGCGTGCTGCAGGCCGTGCATGCGGCAGCCGCGCGTTTTGCCGCCCGCCACACAGCGCACGCCAGCCTGACGCTGCTGTTGCCACCGCCCACATCGGGGCCATGGCAGACCGCAGGCGATGCAGCGGCCGCCCGCATGATGGTGTCCACCCTCGCGTGTGAATGGGGCAGCGCCGCGCTGCGCATCAATGCAGTTGAAGTCCCGGCAAACGTCCATGCAGATGTCGATGCAGATGTCGATGCCGCCGCGCTGCACCCGCTGCTGCGTTATGTCTGCGGCACAGCCGCGCAGTATGTGACCGGGCAGACCTTCCGTTGCGCCAGCCCCGCAGCGCATCAAGCGCCATGACGGCGCCAGCGCCCGAAGGCGGCGAAGCGCCGGCCAGCCGCGACGACATCAAGGCCCGCTTCATCGCCGAGCGCGGCTACTGGCGCCCCTGGGTGGACGTGATGCTCCAGGCGTCGCCGGGTTTCGTGGCGCAGTACGCGCACTACGCAGGCTACCCGGCCCGCACCGGCCCGCTCGCACCGCGCATGGTGGAGCTGATTTATGTCGGGCTGGACGCCTCGTCATCGCACCTGTTTGAGTCGGGCCTGCACACGCACACCCAGAAGGCGCTGGAAGCCGGCGCCACGCAGAGCGACATCTTCGATGTGCTGCACCTCGTGACGGTGCAGGGCATGGCCAGCGTGTGCCAGGCCGCCGACATCCTGGCCGAGCTGACCGGGCCCTCCGCGGAGCGGCAGATACCCGCTCTGGACGCGGCCTTGCAGGCCCGCATCGACCGGCTGGGTGCCGCGCATGCGCTGGCCCTCGCATCGGTGGCCCGGCTCGATGCGGGGTATGCACAGGCGCTGCTCGACTTCATCGACAAGGGCCGGCCCGGCGGTGGCCTCAGCGATGCCGAGCGCAGCCTGGTGCAACTGGCCCTGCACGCCTGCTTCACGGCCTTCAACCCGGCGGCGGTACGCCAGATCATCACGACGGGCCTCGCGCAGGGGCTGTCGGCAGCCGAACTCCTGCAGGCCATACAGCTCGGCGCCCACCTGGCCGTGCACGGCACCGCCCTGGGCGCGAATGTCTACCGGCAGGTGTCAGGTGCTGCGGGCAGCAAACCGGCAATGTAAAGTCGACTTTACATTTTGGAGGCTTGGTGCGGCCCACGCGGCCAAAAAGGCGCTTCAAGGCCGGAAAAGCCCAATTTTGAGGGTTGAAAATGGCTGAAATCCAATGGATGTAGGCGTGAGCAGCTATAAAAAATATAGCGGCCAGCTTCAGCGGGAAGACGTTCTGGCCGCAGGGCGTGCGCTCTGCCCGCTACCTGCCCCGTCACCATGAGCGCTGATCGCGGCAATCATGGTGCGGCCAAAGGGAATCGAACCCCTATCTGCCCCTTAGGAGGGGGCCGTTCTATCCATTGAACTATGGCCGCAACACCTGCTTTGCTGCAGGGGAAGCGAAGATTGTATTCGCTGGGTCGCAGGCGCTGCGGCCCGCTCAGTCGTAGGGGAAGGTGAAAATCAGGTCCACCGCGCTTTGCTGCCCGGCCTGGGCGCGAACGGTGAAGCGTTGCGACAGGTCGTAGAAGACGAAAAGGGTGCCGAGTGCGCCCGAGATGCTGCGCTCATAAGCGGCATAGAAATTGCGCGAGAAACGCTTGCCGAGCGTGACGGCACCCTCGGTTGTGGTGCCGTCGGTGTTGCTGGCAGCGCCCCTGAATGACAGCTCATCGAGCCCCAGCGACGACGCCAGCCCGCCCGACATGCCGCCGCTCTTGCTGCCCAGCAGTGCAAGCGCCGCCTGCTGCAACAGGGCTGCTTCTGCGCCGCCGGATGCAGATGCGCGGCCCACCACCAGCCACGAGAGTTTTTCGGCATCGGGCAACTCGGGCTGCGCGTACAGGCGCACCCGTGGCAGCAGGGCGGTGCCGGTGATCTGCACGCCGACGCGCTGTGTGAGGTTGGGGCGAATGGCCAGGATGTCGAGCGCCGGGTTGTCGATGGGGCCGGTGAAGCGCAGCACGCCCTGTTCCACATCAAGCCGCTGGCCATAGGCCCGGTACTGGCCGCCGAAGGTGTTGACGGTACCGACCAGGCGTGGCTCTGTGATGGTGTCGCCCGTCAGTGCCAGCGAGCCGCGCACCCGGGTGTCCATGCCTTTGCCCTGCACGCGAAAGTCCTGGCCCAGGTCAATGTCCACAGCAATCTTGAGTGCGCCTGAATCCTGCTTGGTGGGTGTTCGCGATGCGCTGGTTTCGGCAGGGGCTTTTCGCCCGGCTGCGGTACCCGAGCTGCTGCGCACCACCACGTCGTCACCGAGCTGCGGTGTGCCTTCATCCGGCAACAGGATGCGCGCCTGATCAACCTTGAGTTTGCCGGTGAACTGGGCGAGTTTTCCTTCAAGCTTTGCCTGCAGCTCGCCCGAAAGCGTGACCTGCCTGTCGGTGCGTATGCTGGCGCGGAGCCGGTCCAGCCTTGCGTCAAGCTGTACCTGCGGCTTGCCGTCCAGCCACGCGGCTTCACCTTGCGCGGTGAGCGTGCCGCCGGTGTTGTTGGTGCCTGCGCCCTGCAGTGTGAACTCGTTGATGCGCATGCGCGTGCCGTCAAGCCGTGCCCGCAGGCGGCCATTGCCGAACTCGATGCCATCGACCACCGAGCGCAGTGCAAGGTCATTGGCTGTCAGGTCGCCTGCCAGCTGCGGAAGGGCACGTGTGCCGCTGATGGCCACGTTGGCACCCAGCGTGCCGCGCAATCGCCAGCCCGGTGGCGCGAGTACAGACCACACACCGATGCGCGGCAACTGCGCACGCAACTGGCCGCGCAGGGGGGCGTCCGCAGGCCAGGTCCATCCGCCAGCGGGGTCTTTGGCCAGCCGTGTGGTGAGTTGCCCGTCAGCGGTGCCGGCGCGTTCGCTGTCCCAGCGCAGCGCCAGCCTCAGCGCGTCGCCATTGCTGTCGAGTGACAGGCGCGCGTCCTTCACGCCGGCTGCCACGCGGGCCGTTGTTCCCTGTGTGTTTTCGCCCTGCACGCTGATGTCGCCGCTGCTGCGCGCGATGCTGGCCTTGACGCGCAGGGCCTCGCCGAGTTGCGCGTCCCACGTGCCATCAAACACGAGGTTGCCGGTCAGGCCCGCGCCCGCCATTTGCTCGCCAGCAACAAGCTCTATCCAGGCGAGGGGCAAGCCGGTGATCCTGCCGGCCGTGGTGAGTTCACCACCGCGTCGGCGTATGGGTTGCCATTGCACCAGCGCTTGTGAGCTGGCTGCAGGTGCTGCGGTGTTGTTGCTGCGCGATGGTGCGATTAATACGGCCTCGCCCGCGCTTGATTCAAAAGTCCCGCCCGCCGCGCCGGGTGACCAGCGCAGCGCCACGTTGCCTCGTGTGGACAGCCGCCACGCGCCGTCACCCAGGGCGGGGTCCTCCAGCGACAGGCTGAGTTGTTTCACCACCGACTGCCAGGCCGATGTGGCCCATCCGTCGAGTGCGCCCTGACGCGCAGCCGTGATGCGCCCGCCATCTGCAGCCAGCTGCAAGGCGTAGCGGCGTGTACCGCTTTCAACCCGGCCTTGCAGGGCGAGTTGTGCCTGGCTGAGTTTGCCGTTGAGGCTGGCTTCTAGCGCGCGTATCTTCAACACACTGGCAGCTGTGGTCACTGTGCCCATGATTTGCGTGGCGGCAGGCGAAAGGGGTAGTGACGGCGTGGCCGTCGTTGCCGCCGTTTTGAGTGGGCCGCTGCGCCAGTCGAGCGAAGGCACCTGCAGCCTGGCCTGCAGCGCCGGGTCTTGCCACCCGCCTTGCCATGCCAGCGTGAGTGCTGCATTGCCAGATGCACTGGCGGCCTGCACTTCAACCGGCATGCCGGGCAGTTTTTGCAGCCAGCGTAGCGCCTGGGATGCATCTTTGGCCTGCATGTCCAGTGTGCCTGCACCGCTGGCCTGACGCAGTTCACCTTGCGCCTGGGCCTGCAGTCCAGGTGCCGTCAATGTGACGCGGCCCTTGCCGGCCTTTGCTGCGGGTTGTGCTTCAAGCGAGCCTGCCGCCTCCGCATCGTCGGTACGCACGCGGAATGCCGAAAGCGCCAGCGTGCCGCCGGCCTGGCCTGCATCCCAACGGCCTGTCGCCGTGGCATCGCGCAGGCGCAACTGGTAGCCTTTTTGTGGTGGTGCTGATCTGGTGGCTTGCGGCGCATTTGCCGAGCTGAGGCTTGCATCGAACGCAATGGCGCTGCCCTGGCTTTTGGTTTCAGCGCGTCCGTCTATCGGCAGCGATGCGAACTGCGTATGCAATGCGCCAGGGTTGATGTGTTCAAAGGTGGCTTGCACCGACCAGTCCTGGCGGACCGCCTTGCCTGTTGCATCCGTCGCATTGGGCGCATTGGGCGCATGGGGCTTTGAGGTTTGCGGTGCGCCCAGCCACTGGCCCGTTGCCGTCAGCTCGCCGCCGCCAAGCCCGGCCCTCAGGCTGCGCACCATGACTGCGCCATCACGCCATTCGCCCTGGGCTTGCAGGCGTTCAAGCGGCAGGCGCTTTTTATCCCACGGTCCGGGCAGTTCATTGACCAGCTGCGTTTGAAGCGACCATGCCGATGTCGTACCCGTTTGTGCGGCGCGCACGCTGGCATGACCGGTCAGCCTTGTCTGCGGGGCGTCGGGCCAGAGCGTTGCCACATCCAGCGCACGAAAATCTGCGTCTGCTTCGGGCAGGGGTTGCGCAGCCCAGGGTGTCACGCGTGCAGTTGCCGTTGCATGCGGCGCCAGGCCTGCCACCGTGGCCTTACCCGCTTGCATTTGCAGCACCGCCTTGAGCGCCAGTTCGGTCAGCGGGCCTTTGACGCCAGCGTTAAATGTCAGCGGCAGCGTGGTGGTGCGGCCGGGTGCGGGCGCCTCCACCGTGCCCGTGAGGGTGGCTTCAAGTTCCAGTGGCTGTGCCGACGCCAGCGTGGCCTTGCCCTGGTAATGGCCGTTGGCAAACTGCGCATTTTTCAGGGACAGTTCATGGCGCAGGCCGGTGTACAGGTAGTTGCCCGCGATGCCCTGAACTTCTATTGCAGGTGAGCCCTGCCACTGAAAGCGCCCGACCGCAAAATCATCGAGCGCAATGCGCAGCGGCAAACCCAGCGCAGCCGGTGGCAGGGAGGGCGTGGTGGACGGCGGCCGCTGGTCATCCACCCTGACCGTGGCTGCCGACAACCGGTTGAGCTGCAGCGTGCCGTGCAGCAATGACCATGGCTGCCACGAAAGCGCGACGTCAGTGACCTCGACTGTCACACCATCTTGCTGCCACACGAGGCGCTTGACTTCGCCGCCCTTGCGCAGCGATCCGCTGGCGCCTTCAGACAGCAGTGGCTGGTATTTTGCGACCCAGCGCAGGCCGGTGGCCAGCGAGCCGTCACTGCCGGCCCACCACCACAGTGCTGCTGTTGCCATCACCGCGATGAGCAGCAGGCCTGAGAGCACTGCTGCCAGAATTTTCAGCCAGCGCGGTGCTCGCCGCGTGTTGTCGTCAGCCTGCATCAGAAGACAAACCCCACGTTGACATGCAGCCGCAGTGCCCTGACCTTGACGCCGTAGGCCAGGTCCATCTGCAGCGGGCCGATGGGGCTGCGCCAGCGCAGGCCGGTGCCTATGCCGACGGAAGGCCTGAGGTCCTGTGCGCGGTCTGCCACCGCACCTGCGTCCATGAAGACCGTGTGCTCCCAGTCTGTCGGCAGGCCATCTTTTAAAAGAGGTCGCTGCCATTCGACGCTGCCCACCGCCATGTAGCGGCCCGGTCCGACGACGCCGCCTGCGAGCGGAATGCCGATGGTGCGGTAGCCGTAGCCGCGAACGGTGCTGTCGCCGCCGGTGCGAAACAGTTGCGCGCTGGGGATGCGTGCATCATTTGCCGCAATCACCGCAGCCGCTTCGGCACGGGTTGCAATGCGGCCGCTGGCCAAGGGGGTGACGCCCAGGTAACGGCCCACCGCCCGCGTAAAGGGCTGCCGTTTGTTGCCCAGGGTCACCCCCCCGCCCAGCTCGAAACCGAGTCCGTAGCCCTTGCTGGGGAAGGGCAGGCTGTCAAAGTAACGGCCTGTCCAGACATAGTTGCCGCTGAGTGCAGAGCCATCGCCAATGTCCGAATTCGGCAGTGCGGTGCCGTTGGCGCTCTGCACACGTGCGCGGTCGTACTGCGCGTAGATGTTGCGGTCTATGCTGTCACCCGACTGCGTGCGGCCAAAGCGCAGGCGTTGCGAGCGTGTGATAAGCAGGTTGTCTTCGATACGCTCGGCGCGACCCAGCGCGACCCAGCGCCAGTTGTCGGTGTCGGGAATCGACGTCCACTCGGTTTGCGCATAGGGGGATTTTCTTTCCAGCTGCAGTTTGGTCACGGCGCGCCAGTTGGTCCCGGGCACACGGTTGTGGGTGTGCTCCAGCGACACGCGTGGGCCGTTGTCGGTGCTGGCACCCACACCGAGGATGACTTTTTGCAGCTTGGTCTCGCGCACCTGGACCTGCACCGGTACGGCGCTGGGGTCGTCTTCAGGGTTGACAAAGATATAGGCCGAGTCGAAGTAGCCGCTGGAGGCCAGCCGCAGCTGCGCATCGGCAAGCTGCTTCTGGTCGTACACCGCGCCTTCTGTCAGGCGTGCAAGGCGCGGCACCAGCACCGGGTCATAACGCTCCACGCCGCTGACCTTCATGGGGCCCAGTCTGTAGAGCGGGCCCGAGTCGAGCTTCAATGACAGCCGCGCGGATTGCGCCGGCGCATCAATATCGGCAAGGCTGTCGGCCAGCTTGCCTGCCGGGTAGCGCCGCGCCACCAGCTCGCGCAGGGCCTGTGTCTTGGCGCCGTCCCAGGCGTCCTGCGTGAAACGCTGGCCTGAAGGCAAGCGCCAGTCGCGGCGTATTTCATCGCGTTGGGCGATGGCGTCCCTGTCGATGGATGTCGAGATGTCGCCCGAGAAATCAATCGCGACTTCAGAGATTCGCGTGAGGGTGCCCGGGTCTATGGCCACCACGATGGTCGGGTGCTGGTTGGCCGCGCCTTCGCGGGTGATTTTGATGTCGGGGCTGAAATAGCCGAGCGTGCCGACCAGGTTGCGCACGTTGCGCTCCGCCAGTACGACCAGTCGTGCAAGTTCTGCGTCGTCCAGATCGGTCACCGCGCGGTAGCGCTGCAGTTCAATGTGTTTGTCGACCAGTTCCTTGATGGCCGCGGGAGCCCGTACCACGATGTCAAAGGCCGTGACCTCCGGTGTGGCGCTGGAGGGGCCGGTTGCACCTGCCGGCGTGGGTGGCGCCTGCACGCTGGCGGGCGGTGGTGCCGGGGGCGGGGCGGTCTGGGTGACACTGGAGGCCGGTGTTGCCACTGCCGTCATGGAGGTGTTTGTGGGCGCGCTCTGGCCTGGTTTTGCCGGTGTGGCCGGGGCACCTGCCATGGTCGCTGTCACGCCCGGCGCCGTGTTTTGCGCCTGGGCCTGGGAGGTAAGGGTTGCAAGTGCGACGGCTGCAGCCATCAGCAGCGCTTTAGGGCTCAGCCACGCCTGGCGTGTACTCGTTGGGGTCACGCCGCCCAGTTTACTTGAGCACTATTTCGACAGCATGCGCATCGCTTCTTCGAGCCCCTTGATAGTCAGGGGGTACATGCGCTGGTTGACGAGCTGTTGTATGACGCTGATGCTCTGCCGGTATTGCCAGACGCCCTGGGGCTCCGGGTTGATCCACGCGAATTTGGGGAAGGCGTTGGTCAGACGCTGCATCCATTCGGCGCCTGCTTCCTCGTTGTTGTACTCCACGCTGCCGCCGGGCTGCAAGATTTCATACGGGCTCATGGTGGCGTCGCCGATGAAGATGAGCTTGTAGTCCTTGTTGTACTTGCGGATGATGTCCCAGGTCGCAAACTTCTCGCTGAAGCGGCGGCGGTTGTTCTTCCACATGAAGTCGTAGACGCAGTTGTGGAAGTAATAAAACTCCAGGTGCTTGAACTCCGACTTCACGGCCGAGAACATTTCTTCAACACGCGCAATGTGGTCGTCCATGGTGCCGCCCACATCCATGAGCAGCAGCACCTTCACATTGTTGTGGCGCTCGGGCACCATCTTGATGTCCAGCCAGCCGGCATTCGCTGCGGTTGACTTGATGGTGTCGTCCAGGTCCAGCTCTTCCACATGGCCTTCACGCGCAAACTTGCGCAGGCGGCGCAGCGCGACCTTGATGTTGC
>JAZKCB010000091.1:0-4115 GCA_040388335.1 Pseudomonadota bacterium
GGCAGGATTTCTGCGTCGTTGGTGCCGCGCTTGACGACCATGTTGATCTTGATGGGGGCCAGGCCAACCTTCTGCGCGACTTCAATGCCATGAAGCACATCGGCCACCGGAAAGTCCACATCGTTCATGCGGCGAAAGACCGCGTCGTCGAGCCCGTCGAGGCTGACGGTGACCCGCTGCAGGCCGGCATCTTTCAGCGACTGGGCTTTTTTGGCGAGCAGCGATGCGTTGGTGGTCAGTGTGATGTCCAGCGGCCGGCCTTCGGGCGTTTGCAGCTTGGCCAGCATTTCAATCAGCACTTCGAGGTTTTTGCGCAGCAGCGGCTCGCCGCCGGTGAGCCGGATTTTCTCGACGCCGTGGGCGACAAAGATTTTGGCCAGCCGGGTGATCTCTTCAAAACTCAGCAGCGAGGTCTGCGGCAAAAAGGCGTAGTCCTTGTTGAAAACCTCGCTGGGCATGCAGTAGCTGCAGCGGAAATTGCAGCGGTCGGTGACGCTGATGCGCAGGTCGCGCAGCGGGCGGCCCAGCGTGTCGGCCAGCAAACCAGTGGGGGCATCCAGCCGGGCAGGGATGTGCGGTACGCGACTTGCGTAGCGCAGGTCGGCAACAGGAATGATTTTTTCAGTCATGAATACAGGCTACAACACAGGCTGGGCACGCTGCACGAACATCGCCTGCACTGGCTCAGCCCAGCCAGCGCACGTTGTCGACGATTTCGCCGAAGAAGGCCCGAATCGTGGAAACGCTCATGGCATAGGGATCGAAGTTGGCAGAGCTGGAGTATTTCAGGAACAGCTGGCGGTTGTCTTCCAGCGATGTGAGCAGGCCCATGGACCAGCCTGAGAAGCGGCGGTGCGGGATTTCTGCAAAGTCAAGGATGGCCGGTTCATGGTGACGGCTGTCCATCAGGATGCGGTGATACAGGGCGTTGACGGCCAGCTTGTCGCCTTCGAGCTGCTGCAGAAAGATGCCGTTGTTCAGGCAGAGCGCGCCTGTCACCCCGGCGAGCAGGTTGTTTCGTTTGGACGACGCCATGATGTCCTTGACATCCCCAGGCCCGAGCGGCCGTTTGGTCCGGCTTGCATAAGTCAGTTGCACCAGCATGTTGTCCCCAAATTTTGACAGTCTGTCACAAAGTCAAATCCCCGGTAGTTCGCTCAGGCGACCAAGCCGGCATGCAGCTGGCGCAGGCGCTGGTCGATCAGGGGAATCACACGGTTGGACATACGGTTGGTTGTGCGTCTGCTGCCCTGCTGGTTGCTGGCCCCCTGGCGATTGCTCAGGAGAGCCAGTGCACATTTTTGTGGATCAGGTCGAACAGCTCGGTAGCCCCCGCAGCATCAAGCGCCATGGGGTTGAAGGATTCGCCGCCCACATGCTGCAGGAACATCTTGCGGTTTCCGGCGGTACCGGACAGCAAGCCCATGGACCAGCCGGCGAAGTAGGGTCGGGAGACTTCTGAAAAGGCCAGTTGCACGGCATGCTCATGCAGCGGGTCTTGCAGGATGTGCTGGTAGAGCTTGCAGACTGTTGATGCGTCCCCCTCCAGCAGTTGCAGGAACTGGCCGTTGTGAAGGATCAGGGCGCCCGTGACGCCCGTCTGCTCATTGCTGCTCCGGGAGCGCTGCAACAGGGTTTTTACCTCGGCAGGCACCAGCGGGTGGCTCGATCGGCTGGCGTAGATCAGTTGGTAGGGCAAAAGAGGTCTCCCGGTTGGTGCGTCGGTGCGGCATGGCGCTAGCTTCTCAGACGCAACGGGCGCCGTCAACCTCGATGCAAACCCCGCTGATGAAGTCCGCCTCGTCGCTGGCCAGGTAAAGCGCGGCGTTGGCGACGTCGAGGGCGGTTGAAAAGCGCCCGAGCGGAATGCTGGCCCTGAACTTTGCCTTGCGGTCTTCATCGACCGGGCCACCGGCAAATTCGGCGGACAGGCCGGTGTCGGGGTTGAACACCGGGTTGATGCAGTTGACGCGGATGTTGTCGGGGCCGAGCTCAGCCGCCAGTGACTTTGACGTGGTGATCACCGCGCCCTTGGAGCCGTTGTACCAGGTGAGGCCCGGGCGGGGCCGCACGCCGGCTGTCGATGCAATGTTGATGAAGCTGCCACCGCCGCTGGCGCGGAACACCGGCACCGCGTGGATGGTGGCGAGGTAAATGCTTTTGACGTTGATGGCGTAGCACTTGTCGAATTCGTCCTCGCTCACGTCAAGCGCGGGCTGGTTGCGGTGCGTCCAGCCGGCGTTGTTGACCATGACGTCGAGCTTGCCGTAACGCTGCACGGCAGCATCAACCAGCGCCTTCACCTCGGCAGATTTCGTGACGTCGGCGGCAAAGAAGGATGCCGTGCCGCCGGCCTTTGTGATGGCGGCGACGACCTTCTCGCCCATCGCCACGTTGATGTCGTTCACCACCAGCTGCGCACCTTCAGCCGCCAGCCGGCGGGCAATGCCTTCGCCAATGCCGCCGCCCGATCCGGTGACGATGATGGATTTGTTCTTCACGCGCATGGTTGTCTCGCTTTTATGTTCTTGGTAGATGTCTATTTTGCTATGAATACCGTAGCTGCTCACGCCCGTATTCATTGGCGTAGAGGCTGATTTCATGTCTGAAAATGGCCCTGAAACGGCATTTGAAGCGATTTTTGAAGCAACGCAGGCTGCTGAAAAGTACATTTTTAACGTACACGTTAAATTTTTAATGTATACGGCAAAAATTGTATTTTCTGCCTTTGATCGCCTCAGCCATGCTTCACCGCCACCGTCTTGAGCGTGGTGAAGCCATACAGCGCCTCAAACCCCTTTTCACGCCCGTAGCCCGACGACTTCACCCCGCCAAAAGGCAGCTCGACGCCTCCGCCCGCGCCGTAGTTGTTGATAAAGACCTGGCCGCTTTTGACTTTTTTGGCCATGCGGAACTGGCGCGCGCCGTCGCGTGTCCAGATGCCGGCGACCAGGCCGAACTGGGTGGCGTTGGCCAGTTCAACCGCATGCTCTTCGCTGTTGAAGCTCATGGCGCAAAGCACCGGGCCAAAGACTTCTTCCTGCGCCAGCCTGTGCATCACGGGCACGTCGCGCAGCAGGGTAGGGGCCTGGTAAAAGCCGGTGTCGGGCGCTTCGTCAACGATCTGGCCCTGCGCCACCATGGGGATGTTGGCGACCTGTGCATCGCTTAGAAAATCCCACACGCGCTGCTGCTGGCTCTGGCGAATCAACGGGCCGACGTCCAGGTCCATCGCGGCCGGGCCGACGCGCAGGTTTTCAAAGGCGTGGCCAAGGCGTTCAAGCAGGGGTTCGTAAATGGATTGTTCCACCAGCAGGCGCGAGCCGGCAGAGCAGGTCTGGCCGGCGTTCTGCACGATGGCGTTGATGATGGTCGGGATGGCGGCGTCGAGGTCGGCATCGGCAAAGACGATTTGCGGGCTTTTGCCGCCCAGCTCGAGCGTGACAGGGCAGTGCCGCTCGGCGGCGACCTGCTGGATCAGCGTACCGACCGAAGGGCTGCCGGTAAAGCTGATGTGGTCTATGCCCTTGTGGCGCGCCAGCGCATCGCCAACCTCATGGCCGTAGCCGGTGACGATGTTGATGGCGCCGGCCGGAAAGCCGACCTCGGCCGCCAGCTGGGCCACACGAATCAGCGACAGGCAGGCGTCTTCAGCCGGCTTGACCACGCAGACATTGCCGGCAGCCAGCGCGCCGCCCACGCTGCGGCCAAAAATCTGCATCGGGTAGTTCCACGGAATGATGTGGCCCGTCACGCCGTGTGGTTCGCGCCAGGTCATGACGCTGTAGCCGTCCTGGTAGGGGATGGTCTCGCCGTGCAGCTTGTCGCAGGCACCGGCATAGAACTCGAAATAGCGCACCAGTGCTGCCGCATCGGCTTTCGCCTGCTTCACGGGCTTGCCGCAGTCGCGCTGCTCGATCAGCGCCAGTTCGTCGGCGTGCGCTGCAATCTTGGCCGACAGCCGCATGAGCAGCCGGCCACGTTCTGCGGCGCTGACGCGGTGCCAGACGAGGTCCAGGCACTCGCGTGCCGCGTTCACGGCGGTATCGATGTCATCCGCATTGCTGCGCTGGATTTCATCAAAGACCTGGCCGTCGGACGGGTCGAGTACGGGG
>JAZKCB010000092.1:0-5697 GCA_040388335.1 Pseudomonadota bacterium
AGTCCAGGATTGTGATTCCTGTTGTCGTGGGTTCGAGCCCCATCAGCCACCCCAAGTACTGTAAAGAAAGCCTGCTATCAATTCGATAGTAGGCTTTTTTGTTTTCTGAGCGATGTAAGGGCGGATGTAAGACGATTTCGGAAATTGGGTCCGAAAATGCATTCGGTATGGTGGGTTGGCAAGGTCGGGGCGTCTCGGTTTCGCCAGCTGACTGAGGGTGCTGTCTGCCTATCATTGTTGAGCGCCTCAGTTTGAGTTGCCTAGATATGGGCATGACAATGCCATTCGTTGCAAAGGCATGGGCATTCGTCGCAACCAGGCCTGTTCCGCATAAGATGAGGCTCACAAAAATAGGAAAAAAAATGAGCGTCAGTGCCATGGGAGGGGAGACACGCGTAGCCGTCCTGGTGGACTGCGACAACACCACGCCTGAGATTTTGGAGTTCTCCCTGCGCGTAGTGGCGCAGTTTGGACGCGTCGTGTTGCGCCGTGGCTACGGCAACCACACCACCTTGGCCAACAAATGGCAAGAGGCTCTGGTGCGTCAGGCTTTTACCCCTTGCCTGCAATACCAATACGCCCCCGGCAAGAACACCGCCGACATCGCCCTGGCTCTCGATGCTATGGAGGCCATGTTCGACCAGCGGGCCGACACCTTCTGCCTGGTTACCAGCGACTCCGACTTTGCATACCTGTGCCGCAAGCTGCGCGAACGTGGGGCCACCGTGTGCATTGTGGGCGAGACCAAGACGCCCGCTGCGCTTCGAAATGCCAGCGACCAGTTTTTTGAATGGGTCAAGCCCGAGCCACAAGCGGAGTCCGTTTCAGAAACACCGGACAAAGGAGCACCCAAGGCCGAATCTAAGTCCGAGCCGACCAAAACAGAGCCCCCCAAGCCCGTCGCCAAACGCCGGCCGCGCTTCGTCGTCGAGGCTGTGACGCTGCTTGCCAGCGACACGCCCGAGGGGAAAGTTCACCTGGGGCCTTTGGGCCAATACCTCAAACGGACAGACCCCGCCTTCTCGCCGCAGAGTTACGGCCATTCTGGCCTGGTGGACATGCTGCGGACCTACGACTTGCTGGCACTACAGCAAGAGCCGGGTGGCCACTGGACAGTTCGTCTTGCAGCATTGCCTGGCGGCGACGAACAAGTCTCCCAAGCCGACGATAGCTAAGACTCTATGAACTTGTCCACTAACGCCTCCTTTGACCGCCTGATTGCTGAACTGGGCCGAATGGGAGCTGAGGCTCAAAAATCGCCCAGTCAAGACCTTACCTACCAAACTTTCATCCAGCGCTTTCCCGCCGGCGCGTTGCGCGAACTTAGTTTGGCCGCTTACTGCGTGGGCAAAGGTGACGGAGATTCATTTTGTTGGTGGTTGGAGCGAGGACTGGAACCTGTTCTGGGCAGATATATGCCGGGCACGTCTCGAGGGCACATGTTGTACTTCGCCAAAGATGGATCTGTGTACAAACACCGCCGTTTGAAGGACTTGAACGACATAGACGCCTTGCATTACACCCTGCGCGTTCAGGCCGTCTTGGCAGAAGCCGACCCGGCTCAAGACTTGGGCTGGATTGATGACGACACTCAAATTTACAAGCGCGCTGGCGTCGAGCCTAGGGTAACAATCGGTGATGGGCGCAAGCTGCGATTGCTCGCAGCCTATCACCCCGGAATGGCTCTGCCCATCAGCTCGTCGGACCATGTGGCACATTTTCTGGCGGCACTGGGCTGCCCACCACCTGACATTCCGAATAAGAGGGCGCCGGTGGCGCGCATGCTACTGTTGCGCAGCTACTGCGAGCTGGCCCGAGAGTCGTGTCCTGGCCTCACATTGCATGGCTTCGTGAAGGCGCTGTATGCAGACACGCTTGGCTTGGCCCCTCTGAGGGACGTTGACGAGGTGCTTGGGCATTTCGCTGCCGTGCCCGAACTGGCAACTTGTCTCCAGGCTGCGGGACAGACGGATGTTTTTTGCCAGCTTGCTTTGGCGCTGCATGAGGCAGGACTAGACTGGTGGGTGACAGAGGCCAAGACCATTCAGGCCGGACGTACCGATGACCCTAAAGTGTGGCAGACCGTTGTGGTGCTGGCGCTGCACATGTCAGCGGAGGGCATTCGGTTGAAAATGAACGAAGACGATACCGCCTCGCAACCACTGGACGTAGATGTTGCTGCCGAATCGATAGATGCCGCGCAGACTAATCCGCGGTTGAAGCCGCTGACGCACCGTACAGCTTGTTGGCCAGACGACTACGACGGTTCAGATACAACATTGGTGGTTCAGTTAACTGCTGGCGCGATTCGCAACGGCTATGTCAAAGTTCCTAAACTCCAGGCTCTGTTTCCCGCTACGTGTATTGCCGCGGATGAAAAGACTTCGGCCGAGACCTTCAAACTCGCCTTGCCGGACGGTACGCAGGTCGAAACAAATCTGCTGGCCAACCGAGGCCGGATTCGGGCCCGTTTCAACGGACTGTTTGGGCAGTCTGGTTTGACAGAGGGCGACCGCGTGGTGATTACCAAAGAGGGTGAGCGCCTGTACCGGCTCGCCTTCAAACGCCACGATGATGTTCTAAGCCAGACGTTGCCCGCATCCATCGAATCAAAAAAAAGCACTGCACCTGTAGGGGGGTTACAGAACATGAGCACCGCACCGTTGAACCAGATCCTCTACGGTCCCCCAGGAACTGGCAAGACCTATGCAACAGTAAGTCGGGCTGTGAAGATTTTGAATCCTGCTTTCTACGCTCAGCATGAGGACGAAAGCGTTTCAGGCAATCGAGAAGCCCTCAAACGTGAATATGACCGCCTGAGTTCTCCCGAGCAAGCGCGTGTGCGGTTCGTCACTTTCCATCAAAGCTTCAGCTATGAGGATTTCGTGGAGGGCATCCGCGCTGTAACCGATGAAGTGCAGGAGGACAGCCCGTCAGCTGGAGGGCTGGCCTATAGGGTAGAGGCGGGCGTGTTTAAACGTATCTGTGAAGATGCGAAGCGCGATAAGGCCTCTGAAGCACAAGTGGGCATTCGTCCGGATGCAACGGTGTGGAAGATGTCCATTGAGGAAGCTTCTAGCGACGGCGCCACCCGTAATTACTGCTTTGCCAACGGAGAGGCGCGGCTTGGGTGGGAAAACGCCGGCGACTTGCTGACCGAGAATTTCGAGAAGATGGACGAATTGGGTAGCAAGGAAAAGAGCTCGTTAAGGCACTTTGGATTCAACGTGCAGCCTGGGGACGTTGTTGTTTGCCTGAAGACGGTCAAAACCATACAGGCGGTCGGTGTTGTCACGGGCTCCTACGAATATGAGCCTGAAGTTCCCCCGGGAGTCAGGAAAGACTATGTGCACAAGCTACCCGTGCACTGGCTTGCCACAGGCATTGACCTGGAAATAACAACGCTTAATGGTGGCACGCAGCTGACACTTCAGGCTGTGTACCCTCTAAGGAATATCTCATGGGCCAAGCTGCACGAGGTACTACTCCACTCCAAAGTCCCTCTAAATGGGGTTGAGCCAACAGTCTCAAAAACACGGGAGCCTTATGTCCTCATCATCGATGAAATTAACCGGGGTAATGTCTCCCGAATTTTCGGTGAGCTGATTACCCTTCTTGAACCCTCCAAGCGGGCTGGTGCTCCCGAGTCTCTGGAGGTCCTGTTGCCATACTCCAAGGAGCGCTTCAGTGTGCCACCCAATGTGCACCTGATAGGTACGATGAATACGGCCGACCGTTCGCTGGCTGGGCTTGATGTGGCGCTACGCAGACGCTTTGTATTTGAAGAGTTGATGCCACAACATCAGTTGCTGGATGACGTGAGGGTCAGTGCCGGCGCCATTTCTGTATCTGTTAGCGAGCTGCTTGCGGTTATGAACCAGCGTATTGAGGCGCTCCTGGACCGTGAGCACACGGTCGGCCACGCATACTTCATGCCGTTGCGGCAATCGCCAACGCTTCCAATGTTGGCGCACATCTTTCGCAAACAGGTTCTGCCCCTGTTACAGGAGTACTTCTTTGATGATTGGGAGCGCATCCGCTGGGTGCTGAATGACCATCGTAAGAAGGCGGCCGACCAGACATTTGTGAAGGCTAGTGGGCCACCATTTGAATCGCTTTTTGGCTCTGACGTGCAAGTACCTCGGCACCGCCAAAGCTGGGCTATCAACGCAAATGCGTTTGACAGGCTGGACAGCTACGCCGCAATTCTGAATGTGACACTTGCACCGCCGTTGTCGCAGGCGGACTCCATTGTTACGAATGACGACGATGAAAGCGCACTGACGCAGTGACTGCGGTAAGGGTCTGCGTCCGCGAATACGCCCGTCTTACCACTGGCATCTGCAGCAATTCGTTAGACACTCACAATGTAAGCGTCACGGCTTTTGACTGGCTTTGCACTTTGCAGTCACGCCTTAGTCCGGGAGGGGCCAACTTGCTGCAAGTAGAAGGGCGGCAGTGGTTACGTTTGGACAGTTTGGTGGGCGTGATTCAGACGCCTTGCGGCACGACGTTGGAAATCCTGCCTAAAACGCATGACCATCAAGACAATGCCACCGACAGCCGGGCGATGCTTCGAAAGATGGTTTCGGCGTTAGTAGACCTTCCTGCCAAAGAAGCGGGGGAGGCGGAGCTTGAGCATTTCGATGTACCACTGACTGAATGGGTCATGAGGCAGTTTCTGCAGAACCTGCAAAGATTGGTACAGCAAGGCTTACGGCAAGACTACCTCCGGGTGGAGGAGGAATTGCCTTACTTGCGAGGCCAGCTTCACACAACGGCCCAAATGCGTCAGCTCCCCGGACGTGCGCATCGTTTCCATGTGCGGCATGACATTTTTGTACCGGACAGGGCGGAGAACCGATTGCTCAAGCTGGCTCTGGAGCGTGTGCGTCACGCGACCAACCAGGCGGATAACTGGCGCTTGGCTCAGGAACTAAGTGTCCGCCTGCAAGAGGTGCCGGCCAGTACACAGCCACAGCAGGACTGGCGGGCTTGGACGCACACCCGGCTCATGTCGTATTACGAGCCTGTCCGTCCATGGTGCCAGCTTGTGCTGGGACAGGGCATGCCCATTGCGCTTGTGGGTGAGCAGCAGGGGCTTAGCCTCTTGTTTCCGATGGAAAAACTATTCGAATCCTATGTAACCCGCTGGTTATATAAGAACCTACCGCAGCATTTACGCCTTAAAGCTCAGGCAGCCAGCGAGTACCTGTGCTTGCACGACGGTCGCCGAATATTTCAGCTGCGTCCCGATATGCTGTTGCGCGATGAATATGGCATCTCAGTGATGGTGATGGATACCAAGTGGAAGCGCCTGGAAGCATTCAATCCAGCTGCCAACTATAGGCTCTCACAGGGCGATTTCTATCAAATGCTGGCCTATGGACAGACCTACTTAGGAGGACTGGGAAAGCTGGCTCTGATTTATCCAGCCTGGACTGGCTTTGACGCGCCTCTCCCGGCTTTTGATATGGGACATGGGTTGAGGGTAGAGGTTCTTCGGTTTGACCTGGATAGCGACACGCTTTGCGCTCCAGAGGGCTTCTGGGATGAAACCAGGGTCCAGCGATTGCCACGTCGGTCTGTACCAATCTCTGCTGTTCCTGCTTAGGGCGGTCGCCTTCCGGTAACTTTCTCACCGTGGGATTCCCCTGAAATAACGGACACTTTCTTAAACGCTGGAAGAGCGAGGAG
>JAZKCB010000093.1:0-6181 GCA_040388335.1 Pseudomonadota bacterium
GCCATGGGGCCGGCGGCCAGGGTTGCAACGGCCAAAGCCAAAGCGGCGCGCCGCGCCATCGATACGTGAATCATCTTGTCTCCTGTCGGTTTTTATCGGTCTTGGTGATGCCGGGTGTTGCAGATGCCTGCGGTCCGGCGTCCGATTGATCATAGGCAGGGGTCAGGCGCCTGTCCATGCACGTTCGGCAATGAACGGCATTGATGGCGCTGATATTGCGCCAGCTCACATCAGCAGCGCTCAGCGCAAAAAACCGTCCCAAACCAGCTTGCAGCCGGTCAGCAACATCCCGCCGTAAAGCAGCCGGTAAAAAAGCACCGGGCTCATGGTTTTGGCGAGGCGCACCCCGACAAATACGCCCAATGGGGCGAGCGGCAACAACACCACCGAGGTGGCCATGTTGCGCGCATCAATCAGCCCCAGCCAGGCATAGGGAATCCACTTGGACAGGTTGATGAAGAAGAAAAAATACGCCATGGTCGAGGCGAACACCAGCGGCGACAGGCGCATCGGAATCACATAAAACGCTACTGGCGGGCCACCGGCATGCGCGACGAAGCTGGTAAAACCCGATACCGCCGTCAGGATGGCACCCAGCCATTTGGGAGGGTGCGGAGCGTCCTCACGCGGCGGGAAAAGCAGGCGCTGCACGAGGAACACGAGTATCAGGATACCGACGATGCCCGCCACCACGCGGGCATCCAGCACCTTGAAGAGCAGCGCGCCGATCACCGTGCCCAGCAAGCCGAAAGGGAGCAAAAACTTCAGCAGCTTGAGGTCCACACTTTTGCGGAACGCCGCCAGCCCGAGCAGGTCGATCAGCAGCAGGATGGGCATGAGGATCGCTGCCGCCTGCGGCACCGTCACGGCCAGCGCCATGAGCGGCGCAGCAAGCGAACCAAAGCCCGCGCCAAAGCCGCTCTTGCTGATACCCATCAGCAGAACGGCGGGAATGGCGACGGCGTAGAAAATCGGGTCAGTGATGAGGGGGAAAGTCAAAGCGGGCAAATGGTGTTGGTGCCCAGCTGGAGGGCGGGCAGCTCAGACGCCTGCAGGGCCGCATGAGTCGTCAGGCGACAGCACGCACATCAGGGGCAGGCGTATGGAAAGTGAAGGGGACGGACAACTGCGATTGTCGCCGCATCGCGGAGCCCGCCAGAAAAGCCCCGAAAACGGCAGTGAGCCTGGCTTCAGGCACTTTTGACATTCAATGGGCCCGCAACCATAGGGCAATTACTAATCGATTAAATAACATTTAATCGACAATAATCCACAAGCTTGAACAACCCACACCGGAGATTCCTCATGAAAAAGCGCGTCCTGTTGAAAGGTACTGCAGCGGCTGTTGCCGCACTGGGCATGCTGGGTGCCGGCACGGCATCGGCACAAAGCGACTGGCCCAAGGCCAAGCCGGTGACCATTGTGGTGGGCTTCGCGGCCGGTGCGTTTACCGATGCGATCGCCCGCGTGGTGGCCCAAAAACTGGGGGAAACCACCGGCGGCACCTTTGTCGTGGACAACAAACCAGGTGCCGGCGGCAATATTGCGACCGGCCAGGTCAAGCGTGCCTCACCCGATGGCTATACGATTCTTGTGCACAGCGTCGCCTATGCAGTGAACCCTTCGCTCTACCCGAACGCGGGTTACGACCCGCTGAAAGATTTCGTGCCCCTGGCGCTCGGGCCGCGTACACCCAACATCATCACCGTCAATCCCAACACCCCGGCCAAAGACCTCAAGGAACTCATTGATCTGGCCCGGAAGGAAAAGCTGAGCTACGCCTCATCAGGGATAGGCACCACAACGCACCTCTCCGTAGAGCGTCTCAAGATGGCGGCCAAGGTTGATATCACCCATGTGCCTTACCAGCCAGCGCAGGCCATCAATGCCGTGCTGGCCGGGCACACACAGATGTCATCAACTTCCATGCCGCCGGCAGTGCCGCAAATCAAGGCCGGCAAGCTGCGCGCCATTGCCGTCACGAGCGCCAAACGTTCAGCGCTACTGCCCGATGTGCCATCGGTGACCGAGTTCGGCTACAAGGATTTTGACGACTACACCTGGGTCGGCTTTTTCATGCCGGCTGGCACACCTCAGGCACTGGTAGACCGAATCAACACCGAAATCAACAAAGCCATGGAGCTGCCTGATTCGAAAGAAAAATTTGTCAGCCTGGGCATGGAATCCACGCGCAACACATCGGCCGAGTTCGGCAGCTTCCTGAAAGATGAAGTGGGCAAGTGGGCGTCGGTGGTCAAGGTCACAGGTGCCAAGGTCGAATAACCAGCGCGCATGAAGACACAACGCCAATTTTTAAACCCAGAGGAAATACATGAGATTGTTCAGTTTTGAGGCAGAGGGCCAGTGCCGCATCGGCGTGCTCAAAAGTGCCGATGCCCGGGAGTACATCGACCTGTCACTGGCCGCACCCGGCTTGCCCACCGATATGGCCGCGCTTATCGCCCTGCCCGGCGGCCTCGAAACGGCGCGCCAGGCGGCAGCGAACAGCACGGCCGCCTTGCCGATGGACGGTGTGCACTTTCTGCCTGTGGTGCCCAACCCCCGCAAGATTGTCTGCATGGGGCTCAACTACGCTGACCACGCAAAGGAAGGCGGCAACGCCCGCCCCGAGTACCCCAGCTTTTTTCTGCGCGGTGCGACCTCCATGACAGGCCATCACCAGCCCATCATCAGGCCCAAGGCATCCAGCAAACTTGACTACGAAGCCGAGCTTGCCGTGATCATCGGCCAGCGCGCGCGCCACCTGACGCCAGCCAACGCGCTGGACTGTGTGGCCGGCTATTCATGCTTTAACGATGGCAGCATCCGGGACTACCAGCGCAAGACCAACCAGTGGACCATAGGCAAGAACTTCGATCACAGCGGCCCGTTCGGCCCCTGGCTGGTGACCCCAGAAGAACTGCCGCCGGGTGCCGCCGGCCTTCGCATACAGACCCGCCTCAACGGCAAGGTCATGCAGGATGCCCACACCAGTGACTTCCTCTGGAACGTCGTTGATTCGCTGTGCATCATCACCGAGTGCATGACGCTGGAGCCGGGCGACGTGATCATCACTGGCACGCCTGCCGGTGTCGGCTATGCGCGCACGCCGCCGGTGTGGATGGCACCCGGCGACATCTGCGAGATTGAAGTCGAGGGCATTGGCATTTTGTCGAACCCGATTGCAGACGAGAAGTAGCACCACTCATATTTCCGGAGCCATCACCATGCCTGTCAGCCGTCTGTTTCATGCTTTAAGTGCCCTGGCGTTCGTCCTGACAAGCACCACCGCCGCAAGTCAGCAAGCCGCGCAGGTACCCGACAAACCAGCAGATGACTTTCGGGTCACCCTGCTGGGCACTGGCAGCCCCGCGCCTTCCATCAAGCGATTTGGCCCCAGCGTGCTGGTGCAGGCAGGTGGCCAGAATCTGGTGATTGATGCCGGTCGGGGTGCAACCCAGCGCCTGCTGCAGGCCGGGCTGAAGCTGGGCGCTGTCAATGCCGTCTTCATCACGCATCTTCACTCGGACCATGTCGTGGGCATTCCCGACCTGTGGCTGACCGGGTGGCTTGAAGCCAGCTACGCGCAGCGCAGCGGCCCCTTCCGCGTTTACGGCCCGGCGGGTTCACAGAACATGATGGATGGCCTGGTCAAAGCCTATGACTGGGATATCAAGGCGCGCATCGCTGACCAGAAACTCGACCCGGCCAACCTCAAGCCCGAAGTAACCGAGTTCAGGCAGGGCGTCATCTATGACAAGGGAGGTGTCAGGGTCACCGCTTTTGACGTGGACCATGGCGAACTTCTGCAACCCGCGTTTGGCTTTAGGGTGGACTATGGCGGCCGCTCCGTCACCATTTCAGGCGACACGAAGTTCAGCGAGAACCTGATTCGTCACGCAGCCGGCACCGACCTGCTGATACACCAGGTGGCGGCCGTGCGCGAGGAACTCATGGCCCTGCCAACTTTCAGGGTCATTCTTGACCACCACACCAAACCCGACGAGGCCGGCATCGTGTTCACACGTGTCAAACCCAAACTCGCCGTGTACTACCACTTCGTGCTGCTGGGCACGCCCCAGGTGCCTGCCGTGACGGAGGCCGACGTCATCACCATGACTCGCAAGACCTACGCAGGACCACTGGTGACAGGTGAGGACCTGATGGCGTTCCGGCTGGAAGAAGGCCGCGTGGTGCAACTGCCGCCAAAATAAAAACCGGGGCGGTTCAGCGCCCTGCCGCAACCCTGAACATCAGGCTCATGCAAGCCGTCATGCAGGCTGCTAAAGAAGTTGCTGCTGAAGCCTTACACAGGCCCTCTCGCACTCACTCAGTGCGAAGCTGAAGCCGCAAGTGCCAGCGGGCAGTCCACCGCCAGGTAGCGGCCGGTCAGTTGATATTTCGCCTGCACCGCAGGATCGTTCTCTTCCCTGAAGTGCGCCACCAGTGACTCGCGCACACCAAACACGGCATCGTTGGCCACGTAGGGGTCTTCAGCGTCGAATATTTCAGTCACCAGCGTGCGATAACCAGGTGCCTCGACGATCAGGTGGTAGTGGGCCGGCCGCCAGGCTTCGCGGTGCGCTGTGCGCAGCAGATCCCCGACAGGTCCGTCGGTGGGAACCCTATACGGCTGGGGGCGAATCACCATCAACTCAAAAGTCCCGTTGCTAGCCACGCGCACCTGGCAGCGCAGGTTGTCCTGCGGCTGCGAACTGTCAAGCTGCCAGTACAGGCCGTTGTCAGCGTTCTGCCAGAAATCTACAGTCGCGCCGGGAATCGGTGTGCCCTGCGTGTCTGTGACCCTGCCCCGCAGCAGCGCTGGCGTGCCGGCATTGTCATGAATGAGGCTGGTGCCGCTTTCAACCCAGGGAGACCCCCGGCTGTGAAAGGGGCCGAGCACGCTGCCTTCAGTGGCACCCGGCAGGGACGCCAGGAGGTCGACAAGCGAAGAAAGCCCCAGCACATCCGACAGCAACGTGAATTCGCTGCGCGATTCACTGGTGATTGCCGCCGAGCGATGCAGAAAACCCAGCGCTGCCCGCCACTCGTCGTGCGTCAGCTGTGTTTCCCGCGCGTAGCCATGTACAGCGGTCACAAGGCGCTCCACCAGGAACTTCATCCGGGCGTCGTCGATATTGCCAAAGCTGGCCCTGACCGCGTCAGTGACGTTCTGTCTCGTAATGTTTTTCATGTCTCATCCTCTAGAATTCAATTAATCGATAAAACCCCATGCCAAGAAAACCTGCACTTCCCACACTCTCAGACGCTTCAGGTACCACGCGGGCCAGCGCCGTGTATGACTCGATGCGTGCCGACATCCTCCACGGCGTCTTCAAGCCCGGGGAAAAACTGAAAGTCGATGCTGTTGGTTCGCGCTATGGCGTCGGTGCCAGCCCAGTCAGGGAAGCCATGAACCGGCTGTCCGCCGAGGGGCTGGTGGCGCGCAGCGACCAGCGCGGTTTTAACGTCGCGTCGCTGCCATGGGACGAGCTTGAGATCCTCACCAACACGCGCTGTGAAGTGGAGGCACTGTGCCTGCGCCAGTCGATTGAATGCCGCACACCAGAATGGGAAGACGCGCTGGTTCTGCTGCTGCACAAGCTGTCGCGCACACCGCGATCCCTCGCACCTGACCACTACGTTCCCAATCCGGACTGGGAGGCGCTGCACCGTGAATTCCACGCGCAGCTTCTGGCCAACTGCCCTTCGCGCTGGCTGCGCGACTTCTGTGCCACGCTGACGAACGAGGCCTACCGCTATCGCCAGATTGCTGCGACCAAAAACTTCACCAGCCGCAACGAACATTCCGAGCACGCGAACCTCTTTCACGCGGCCATTGAAGGCAAAGCCGATGAGGCTGTCCGTTACCTGACTGACCATTACCGCAAGACCTCGGCCTCCGTCATGAAGAATGCAAAAAGCCTGTCCAAAGACTGATGCGCATGGTGAGCTGATGGCGGCCATGCTTGAAATTTTAATCGATAATTTGTAAAATATGCATTTTCATCGATTAAAAATCAGGCGGGTGCCATCGCCCCCCTCAAAACAATGGCCCCCAGCCTGCCCTCTGCAGGGAGTCTGGGGGCCATCAGAGACCGCGAGGTGTGCTTGCTGGTTTAAAGCACCGAGCAAGCCTGTTCAAAAGTCAAACGCGGGTTACGGTCAAACAGCTTGCTGT
>JAZKCB010000094.1:0-4080 GCA_040388335.1 Pseudomonadota bacterium
CCAGCGACGACTGCACGCTCATCATCGAGCGGTAGCCGGAGTCGACCCGCTCGACTTCGCGCGCTACCAGGCCGTAGCAGACGTAGTTCAGGCCGGCGCCGCCGTAAGCCTCGGGGATGGTCGCGCCCAGCAGGCCCAGCGCACCCATTTCGCGAAAGATCGCGATGTCGGTTTTTTCATGGCGAAAAGCTTCCAGCACGCGCGGTGCCAGCTGTTCCTGGCAATAGGCGGCAGCGCTTTCGCGCACCATGCGCTCGTCGTCGGTCAGCTGCTGGTCCAGCAGAAGGGGATCGTCCCACTGGAAGCTGGCTTTGGATTTGGTGCTCATGGTGGTCTTTCGAAATGGTCTGAGGGGAAAGGGGAGAGGTTACAGCCCGGAAGGTGTGCATAAATCGCAATTCAGGCCATGCGGTGCTGCAACGGAATGCTGGCAAGCTTAGGGCGTAAGCGGCGCACTGGCAAACGCAGATTTGGCACATCACTGTGCGAAAATGGAATTCCGTCAATCCACCGGTCATCTCCTATGCGCCGCAAGATACCGTCCACCACCGCGCTGGCGCTGTTTGAATCGGCGGCCCGCCACCAGAGTTTCACCCACGCCGCGCAGGAGCATGCCGTCACCCAAAGTGCGGTCTGCCGGCAGATTGCGGGGCTGGAGGACTTTCTCGACGTCAAGCTGTTCAGGCGTACCAAACGCGGCGTGCTGCTGACCGAAGCGGGCACCAACTACGCGCGCAATGTGCGTGCACGGCTGGACGACGTCGAGCGCGACACGCTGGAGATGATGGCCAGGGGCGGCGCAGGTGGCGCGCTGGAACTCGGCGTGGTGCCCACCTTTGCCTCCAAATGGCTGGTGCCGCGGCTGGGCAGTTTTCAGAAGCAGCACCCCGACATTGCGGTGCATCTGTCGTCGCGCACCCGGCCTTTTCTGTTTGCAGATACCGCACTCGATGCTGCCATCCACGCCGGCGAAGCCAACTGGCCCGGCACCGAGTCGGTCTTTTTGATGGACGAAAGCATCGTCGCCGTTGGCAGCCCCGAGCTGGTCACGACGCGCCGCAAGCTCAAGGCAGAAGACTTTGCCAGCCTGCCGCTGCTCCAGATGAGCACCCGGCCCTACGCCTGGCGACAATGGTTTGCCTCGCTGGGCCTCGAAGTCGCCAACGACATGGCTGGCGCGCGCATGGAACTGTTCTCCATGACCGCAGAAGCCGCCATCCACGGCCAGGGGCTGGCGCTGATTCCCCGGTTTCTGATTGAAGACGACCTCGCCGCCGGGCGGCTGGTGCCCCTCGTCAAACACGAATTCCTCAGCGACAGGCGTTATTACCTGATCTACCCCGAGCAGAAATCCGGCAACGCTGCGCTGGCGTTGTTCAGGGCCTGGCTGGAGGCGCAGGCTGCGCTGTACCGCCAGAACGCGTAAACAAAAGCCCCAAAGCCGGTAGCGTGAGGTTTTGCCCTGCCAGCGAGGACTGGCATCACGCAACACGAGGGCCAAAAACAGCCGGGCGAATAAAATGATGGGCTTTTGCCTTTACAGGGCCTTCCCGGGGGACAGCCGCCAGAGCTACTCCCGCCCCGACATTCACTGGAGACAACATGTTCAAAAAAATCATCACCGCCGGCCTGATGGCCCTCGCCATGGTTGCGGCGCAGGCCCAGCCTTATCCGTCCAAACCGATTCGCCTGATCGTGCCCTTCCCACCCGGCGGCGGTACCGACATCCTGTCGCGCCTGGTCGCCCAGAAGCTGACCGAAGCCAACAAGTGGAATGTCATACCCGACAACCGCGGCGGCGCCGGCGGCACCATCGGCATTGCCGAAGCAGCGCGTGCCGCGCCCACCGGCTATGACATGGTCATGGGCCAGAAAGACAACCTTGTGGTTGCGCCCTGGCTCTACAAAAGCCTGAGTTATGACCCGACCAAAGACCTGGTCGCCGTCGCCCACGTGGCCTATACGCCCGTCGTCATCGTCACCGGCGTGCAGTCACGTTTCAAGACCCTGGCCGATGTGGTGGCAGCCGCCAAGGCCAAGCCCGACAGCGTGACCTACGGCTCGCCCGGCAACGGCACGACCATTCACCTGGCTGGTGAAATCTTCAACACCGCCGCCGGCATCAAGCTGCGCCACATCCCTTACAAGGGCTCCAACCCCGCGATGATTGATGTGCTGGCCGGCAACGTCGATTTGATGGTGTCGTCGCTGCCCTCGGCCATCAGCCAGATCAAGGCCGGCAAGCTGCGCGCCCTGGCTGTCACTTCGGCCAAACGCAGCACGTCCATGCCCGACATCCCGACAGTGGCCGAGCTCGGCTACAAGGACTTTGACGTCAGCACCTGGTATGGCCTGTTCATGCCTGCGGGCACGCCGAAAGAGATCGTCACCACCATGAACGCCGAGGTCAACAAGCTGCTGGCCACGGCCGACATGAAGGCCGCCGTGCATGCCCAGGGTGCTGAGGTGCAGAACATGACGCCTGAGCAGTTTTCAAGCTTGCTCAAGACCGACTATGTGAAGTGGAAAGACATCGTCAAGGCGTCTGGCGCGACGATTGAATAAATGTCTCTACATGCCTTGAGCCGGGCTCAGGCACTTTGAAAAAGGACGGCTTGCCGTCCTTTTTTTGTTTCTGCAGCAGACTGGTGAAAACCCTGAAGTGTTTTTTCCAGCTTCATGAGAATATCAAGTCATCTATAGGACTAGATGAATTTATGCCAAAAGCCAATCTGACCGTTGTTCCCGCAGAGCCCGGCCAAAGCCGTTATGCCGCGCTGGCTGCAGCGCTCAAGGCGCGCGTGGTGGGGGGGGAGTGGCCGCCGGGCACTGCCTTGCCGGCTGAGCAGACGCTGGCGGCCGAGCACGGCGTTGCGCTGGGCACCCTGCGCCGGGCGCTGGAGCTGATGGCCGAGCAGGGCCTGATCGAACGTATTCATGGGCGCGGTACTTTTGTGCGTGCCGGCATGACGGGCGCGACCATGATGCGGTTTTTCAGGTTTGGTGAAGGCACAGGTGAGGTGCCAGCTTCACGCATCGTCTCGCGCCAGCAGCTGGTGGCGCCCGCAGAAGTGGCGCGCCGGCTGGGCCTGGCGCGTGGTGACACAGCGCTGCGCCTGCTGCGTGTGCGCTCCTTTGCAGGCCAGCCTGGGGTGTACGAAGAAATCTGGCTGCCGCTGCCGATGTTTGCCGAACTGGCTGACAGCGACACCGCTGCCTGGGGCGACCTGCTCTACCCCCTGTTCGCGGAGCGTTGCGGCATTTATATCCACCGTGCGGTCGATGAAATTGCCTTTGGCACGCTGACTGCTGCGCAGGCCAGGCACCTGGCGCTGTCTGCCGGGCACCCATGCGCACTGGTCACCCGCAGTGCCTACGACCTGGCCGGCCATTGTGTGGAAGTGCGCTTCACACGTGGCGATGCCCATGCCTTTCACTACACCGTCACGATCACCTGAAACATTGAAGGACTCCCCATGAAACTCATCCAATCTTCTTCGCGCCGCAAGCTTTTGCAAGCCACGGCTGCAGGCATTGCGGCACCATGGTCGCTGGCGCAGGCGGCCGGGCAAATCGCTGGCGGCAAAACCATCACGCTGGTCGTGTCCTATGCGGCGGGTGGCGGGGCCGACCTGATGGCGCGGCTGATTGCGCCCAAACTCGCCGATGCACTGGGCCAGACCGTGGTGGTTGACAACAAGCCGGGCGCCAGCGGCCAGATCGCCGCCGGCCAGGTGGCGCGTGCCACACCCGACGGCACGCAGTTGCTGCTCGATGCCTCGTCTTTTGCGGTCAACCCGGCGCTGTTTCCCAGGCTGCCTTATGACACCGACAAGGCTTTCACGCCGTTGGCGGTGCTGGCGCTGTTTCCGAATGTGCTGGTCTGCACGCCGGGCTTTGAAGCTAGAAACGTCAAGGACCTGATCCGCATGGCCAAGGCGCGTCCGGCACAGATCTCGTATGCCTCATCAGGCAACGGCTCGGCCCAGCACCTGGCCGGCGCGCTGTTTGAAGACCGCGCCGGTGTCAGCCTGGTGCATGTGCCTTACCGTGGCGGCGGCCCGGCCATGAATGACGTGA
>JAZKCB010000094.1:4180-6678 GCA_040388335.1 Pseudomonadota bacterium
GTCAGCCTGGTGCATGTGCCTTACCGTGGCGGCGGCCCGGCCATGAATGACGTGATGGCGGGCCAGGTGCCATTGTTTTTTGCCAATGTGGCCTCGTCGCTGGGGCAGATCCAGTCGGGCCGCCTGCGACCGCTGGCTGTGACCAGCCGCCGCCGTACGCGCGCCCTGCCTGACATCCCGACCATGGAAGAAGCCGGTGTGCCCGCCTATGAGGTGCTTGAATGGAACCCGGTGCTGGCCCCTGCCGGCATGGACCCCAAAGTCAGGGCCACACTGGTCGCCGCCCTGCGCAAGGTCATGGCTGATCCCGAGGTGCTGGGCCGCGTGCGTGCCCTGAGCGGTGAAGCTTTCCCCGACGGGCCGGACGGCCTGGTTACCGCCTTCCTCAAGGCGCAACAGTCGCAGTGGGGCCGCATTGTGCGTGACCGCAAAATCACCGTCGGCTGAAGCAGGTGTTGCGGGTTGAGGGGCAGGGCGCTGCCATGCGCTGGGACTGCCATGTCCATGTTTTTGATGAGGCCGCGCCTGTTGCACCTGGCCACTATGTGCCGTCACACCGGCCGCTGGCTGCGATTGAGGCCCTGGCCCAAAGCAACGGCTTTGGGCGGCTTGTGCTGGTGCAGCCCAGTGTGTACGGCACCGACAACAAGGTGCTGCTTGACGCCCTGAAGGCCGGGCAGGGGCGGCATCGCGGTGTGGTCGTGATCGATGCTTCCATCAGTGATGCGGCGCTGGCTGACATGCATGCGCTGGGTGTGCGGGGCGTGCGTTTTAATCTTGTGTCACCCGTAGGCATTGCGGCGGCGGCAGATACCGCGACTGTTTTCAGGACGCTGGCGCCGCGCCTGCGGGCCCTGGGCTGGCATGTGCAGTGGTACCCCAAACCTGAGGATTTGCCCGTGATTGCGGCGCTGCACGCCAGCCCCGCCGCTCAAGGTGTGCCTGCGGTACTGGACCACCTGGCTGGCATGCACGCCGAATTGCCGCCAGACGATGCCGCATGGCCAGTCCTGGCGGGGCTGGCGCAATCCGGGGCCTGGGTCAAGTTGTCGGGCTGGTACCGCCTTCAGGCCAGCGCGCCTTACGACGCACTGGACAGTGCCATCAGCCGGGTGGCGGCGCTGTTTGGCACCCGCCTGGTCTGGGGCTCCGACTGGCCGCACACCTCGTTCGCCCCCGATGCATTGCCGACCTATGCCAGCACCTGGCAGCCTGTCGCCAGGCTCTTGCCTGCCGTGCAGCAGGCCACGCTCGCCTGTGATGCCCCGGCACGCCTTTACGCCTGAAAGGGCTGCGGAAGGGCGCGATCGCCGGGCGTGGCTTAAAATGGTGGATTCAGCCTTTTTTAACCGGAGTCCTCCATGTCCAAGAAAATCAGAGTCGAGGCCGACATCTGCGCCCCGAAACCAGTCCCGCCAAAGGGCTACACCATCACCACTGGCAGCGGCCAGAAGATCAGCCTTGAGCGCGGTTCGCACACCCGCAGCAAGAAAAACCCAGGCAAGCGTCCCCATCAGGGTTGAGCTGGTTTGCTGATGCGGCCTTGGAGGCTGCAGGTAAAAAAAGCGCCCTTGAGGCGCTTTTTTTTATGGCTTGCAGGGGTGGCGATGGCAGTACCCCCTGACGCTGGGGGCAGCGCTTTTTGAAGGCCTCGCGGCAGTTAAGATCAGAAAAAATCCAATCAACTCCCCCCTGCATCTGCGTCCTCACTGGCGCCGATGCTGTCAACCAAAAGGACAAGCTTCCATGACCATCCTGACCACACACGTCGGCAGCCTGCCGCGCGGCGACGAACTCGCCGGACTGCTTCTGAAACGTGATCATGGCGAGACCGTGGATGATGCGCACTTCGAAGCAGTCGTGCAGTCAGCCATCGACAACGCCGTGCAAAAGCAGGCCGAGGCCGGCGTCGGCATCATGAGCGACGGCGAACTGGGCAAGGTCGGTTATGCCACCTACATCACCGAGCGTCTCGAAGGCTTTGGTGGGCATGTCGACCGCACGCCTGCAAAAGACCTTGCCGACCTGCCGGACCTGCGCAAGAAGCTGGCGGCCATCATGGGCGCGCAGGAGTTCGTGCGTGCCGCCTGCATTGGGCCAGTCAAACTGCGCACGCTGGAGCCATGCCATGCGGACATCCGGCGCTTCAAGTCGGCGATGGAGCGCCATGGCCAGGGTGCGCGGGGTTTCATGAACGCCGCCTCGCCGGGCCTGATCACCGCTTTCCAGCCGAACAAGCACTACCCCTCACATGAGGCTTACCTGGCCGCGCTTGTCGAGGCGATGCGCCCCGAATACGAAGCGATTGTGGCGGCGGGTTTTGACCTGCAACTCGACTGCCCCGACCTCGCCATGGCCGCGCATACGGGCTTTCAGCACCTAAGCGAAGAGGAGTTCGTGAAGCGCGCCTGGCAGAACGTCGAAGCGCTGAACGCCGCCACGAGCAACATCCCGCGCGAGAAGCTGCGCATGCACATCTGCTGGGGCAACTACGAAGG
>JAZKCB010000095.1:0-24061 GCA_040388335.1 Pseudomonadota bacterium
GTTCTCATGCGCAGAAGCGACGCCGCGCTGCCCTGCACTGGTCTTGTCTTCAGCTGGCGACCGTCTCGTCAACCCGGTTTGCTCGACCCGGCTGGCCGCCGCCTGGCAGGCGAAGTACGTGCAGCACCCCTGGGCGGGGCATGACCTGCCGCATGACGACGGTGAGTGGGTGTGCAGCCAGCTGTGCGACTGGCTCGATTCATCAAGCGCAGCCTGAATTTGCTACGCTTTTAATAGCGGCTCACGCTCGTATCCATTGGTCTGGAGGCTGATTTGGCTGTCAAAAATGGGCAAATTTGCCTTGCCAGACAGCCCAAGCCTCCAAAATGTAAAGCCGACTTTACATTTGGTGAGTCGGGCAGACGGTCGCCCCTGATCAGGGTGCTGGCCTACCTGCGCAACTGCCCGTGCGGATCAATCACAAACTTCACCGGCGCACCGGCATCAAACTGGGCGTAGCCGGTAGGCGCGTCGTCCAGCGAGATGACCTTCACGCCCACAATGTCGGCGATCTTGATGCGGTCCCAGAGGATGGCCTGCATGAGCTGGCGGTTGTACTGCATCACCGGTGTCTGGCCTGTCATGAAGCTGTGCGACTTGGCCCAGCCCAGACCCAGGCGAATGCTGAGTGATCCTGTTTTGGCGGCCTTGTCGACACCACCCGGGTCTTCTGTGACGTACAGGCCGGGGATGCCGATCTTGCCTGCGGCTCTTGTGATCTCCATCAGCGAGTTCAGGACTGTGGCAGGCGCTTCATGCTGCGCACCTTCATGGCCATGCCCGCGTGCTTCAAAGCCGACGGCGTCAATCGCGCTGTCGACTTCAGGCACGCCGAGGATGGCCTGAATCTGGTCGCCGAGGGGAACGTCTGTTGAGAGGTCTGCAATCTCGAAGCCGACGCTTTTGGCGTGTTTCAGGCGGGCGGGGTTGACGTCACCGACGATGACGACGGCTGCGCCCAGCAATCTGGCCGATGCAGCAGCTGCGAGGCCGACCGGGCCTGCACCTGCGACATAGACGGTGCTGCCGGGGCCGACGCCTGCGGTGACAGCGCCGTGATAGCCGGTGGGCAGGATGTCTGACAGGCAGGTGAGGTCACGGATCTTTTCTAAGGCCTGGTCGCGGTCGGGGAACTTGAGCAGGTTGAAGTCGGCATAGGGCACCATGACGTATTCAGCCTGGCCACCAACCCAGCCGCCCATGTCGACATAGCCGTAGGCGCCACCGGGGCGGGATTCGTTGACCGTCAGGCAGACGCCGGTCTGGCGTTCCTTGCACAGGCGGCAGCGGCCGCAGGCGACGTTGAAGGGCACGGAGACGATGTCGCCGACTGCCAGCGTTTCAACGTCCTTGCCGGCTTCGATGACTTCGCCGGTGATTTCGTGGCCGAGGACCAGGCCTGCGGGGGCGGTGGTGCGCCCGCGCACCATGTGCTGGTCGGAGCCGCAGATGTTGGTGGTCAGCACTTTAAGAATGACACCGTGGTTGGCGGTGCGGCCTTTGGGGTTCAAGAGCTTGGGGTAGTCGATGGCGCGCACTTCGACCTTGCCCTGCTCGACGTAGACGACGCCTCTGTTGTTTGCCATGTGGTTTGTCTCCTGTTGTTGACTTGTTTGCGGACGCTGAAATTAAAGGCGGCTACACCACGACCGTGGGCTGGCGCAGTTTGGTGATGAGGCGCCTGGCGCGATTGGGCCCTGCATCCACATGGATGTCAATGTTGGCGCCCGGGCCCTGGCGCACCTGGTTCTGGTACTGCGCCTCGATGATGACCTTGTCTTCAACAAAAGTGGCGGCTGTCTGGTCCACCACCAGCTTTGTCACGTCGGCACGGTCCGGATGCGGGTTGGTGGCAATCGTCCAGAAGTAATGCGTGGTGGTTTCGGTTTCTGGCGTCACGCCGTGAAAGCCGCGCATGTGAAAGCCGTGGCGATTCGGGTCGTCATAAGAGCCGGTGCCGTGGTCCATCGCGCCTGTCCAGATGGCGCAGTGCGAGGGGTGAAACTCAACTTCCTGCCAGCGGTCAATCTTGCCGGCGAAGGGCCATGCCTGCGCGTAAGTGGGCGGTGGGTCCGACTCGGGCATGAGGCGAATGACACGCACTGTTTCTTCGGTGCTCTCAACCTTGACCGTTGCATTCATATGCAGCTTGGGGTTGCCGCCAATCGTTTTGAGGTGCACATAACCGAGGTGGCTGAGGTCCAGCAGGTTGTCGTGGATGAGCTGCCACGGCGCGTCGTAGTGGTACACATCTCCGCCGAACTTGTAGGCTGCATTGCTGTGGAATGGGTAGGCGGGCGGTTCACCAAGGTGCACGCTGTCAGGCGCAGCGCCGACCCAGACCCACAAGATCTGGTCACGCTCGCGCAGGGGGTAAGACGTGACGCAGGCCTTGGCGGGGATGCGCTCCTGGCCGGGGATCTCGACACACTTGCCTGTCGTGTCAAACAACAGGCCGTGGTAACCGCAGCGCAGGCCAGCACCTTCAACCGTGCCGCATGAGAGCGGCAGGTCGCGGTGGCAGCAGCGGTCCTGCAACGCCGCAACGCTGCCATCCTGTGCACGAAACAGCACCATGGGCCGCGACAGGATGGTGCGGGCCACGGGTTTGTCTTTGAGCTCCCACGAGAAGCCGGCGACGTACCAGCGGTCGAGCGGGAACAGATTGGGTGCAAGGTTGGGTACGCTTTTCACCTCGGCGGGTGTGACCATGGTGTTCATGTGGGGCTCCTGCTGCCTCGGCAGCGTTTTTCTTTCTCTGACTACTTGGTACCGGGGTCCTTGACGGCCTTGATCTTGTCGATCTCGATGTTGTAGAGCTGGCCGTTGCGTTTTTCAACCTTGCGGATGTAGACGTCCTGCACGATGTCGCCGGTTTTGGCGTCGATGGTGATGGGGCCGCGCGGGCTTTCAAACGACAAGCCCTTCATTGCATCGACCAAAGCCTGGCCTGTGCCCTGCCCTTTGGTCTTTTCAAGCGCCTTGTAGATCACGGCCATGCCGTCGTAACCGCCGACCGCCATGAAGTTGGGGCGCATGCCCTTGTTGGCGGTATTGAAGTCGGCCACAAACTTTTTGTTGACGGCCGAGTCGTGTGCGGCGGAGTAATGAAAGGACGTGACCACACCTTGCGCGGAATCACCCATCTCGTTGAGCAGGTCGTCGTCGGTGATGCCGCCGTCGCCAATCAGCTTGATGCCGGCCTTGTCGAGACCGCGCTCGGTGAACTGCTTCATCAGCGCAGCGCCTGGGCCTGAGGGCACAAACACAAACACGGCTTCGGGTTTCTCATCACGCACGCGCTGCAAAAACGGTGCGAAGTCAGGATTGCGCATGGGCACGCGCAGCTCTGCAACAACCTTGCCGCCGGATGCATTGACCTTTTCGGTGAAGGTCTTTTCGGCATCCAGGCCGGGGCCGTAGTCGGACACCAGCGTGACGAATTTCGTCATCCTGTTTTTGGTCGCCCACTCGGCCATGGTCGATGCGCTCTGGTACAGCGTGTAGCTGGTGCGCACAAAAAATGGAGAAGTGGCAACGACGCTGGACGTTGCCGCCGCCATGATGACCGCCGGTGTTTTGGACTGCGTGGCAATCGCGCCGGCAGCGAGTGCGCTTGGCGTGAGGCCAAAGCCGGCAATCACGCTAACCTTGTCGTTGACGATCAATTCCTGCGCCAGGCGCTTGGTGCCGTCGGGCACGCCGGCGTCATCTTTCAGAATCACCTCAACCTTGCGGCCTGCAACGGTAGCGCCGTTCTGCGCCATGTAAAGCTTGACGGCAGCTTCGATCTGCTTGCCGGTCGATGCAAACGGGCCGGTCATCGGCAGGATCAGGCCGACCTTGAAAGGCTCGCTCTGGGCCATGGCGCTGGTCGAGAGGCCGAGCATTACACAGGCGATGGAGCAGGCTGTGAGTGAAATGAATGAACGCTTTTTCATGGGTGTCTCCGTGAGGTTTTTGCTTGCCGAACGCGGGAAAGTCGCACCGGCTTCCCGGTAGTCATTCCGTATACTTAATGACAGTAAGTGTACTGAATGACTTTGCGGCAAACAAGCCGGCGATCACGTCCTTTCTTCAGGGATTTCCCTAGTTTTTTGGGGTTGCTGCGCTACGCTGAAGAGGCGCGCGGCTTTGCTCGTTGTTGATGTGCACGAACTTCTTGAGCAGGCGGATGAATTCCTTCTGCTCGGCCGCCGTCAGGCTGGACAGCATGCGGTCGCGCAGCACGTGGACCGAGGTCACCGTGGCGGAAAGCGCCGCCTCGCCCTCAGGCGTGAGCGACAGGCAGCGCTGCCTGCGCGCCACCACCTCGCGATGAATCAGGCCGCGCTTTTCAAGCCGCACGGCGATGTCGGCGGTGGTCGACTTGTCGAGCGCCACCAGGCCGGCCAGCGTGACCTGGTCAATGCCGGGCGACTCTTTCAGCATGCGCAGCACCGCAAACTGAACCGGCGTGATTTCTGCATCCATGGTTTCGCGAAACATCGACACCGCAATCTGCTGCGCACGGCGAATCAGGTGGCCCGGCTGGTCGTACAGGTCCATCATCAGGTTTTCTGCAGCCGTGGCCCGGGCTTTGTCCTTTTGTTTCTCGGCGGCGGTTTTTGGCTTGGTCGTCATCGCGCATATTGTGCTGCAGGCGAAGCGGGGAGCTCGGGCAAATAAGGGGGCTGCAGGCAGATCAGGCGCCCCAGCGTCTGCAGCGCCGCATCAAGCCGCGTGTCGGGCAGGTGGCCGTAGTTCAGACGCAGGCAGTTGCCAAATCGGCGGCGTGCGGAAAATACCGGCCCGGGGGCCACGCTGATGCCATGCGCCAGCGCACGCTGGTACAGCAGCAATGCATCAAAGCCGGGTTCAAACTCCACCCACAAAAAATACCCGCCAGCGGGCTGCGATATACGTATGCCCGCGGGAAAATACCGCGCAATGGCCACCTGCATGGCGGACAGATGTGACTCCATCGCATGGCGCAGGCGGCGCAGGTGTCTGTCGTAGCCACCGCGCTGGAGGTAGTCCGCCACTGCGAGCTGTGCCGGAAGGCTGGCCGACAGCGTGGTCATGAGTTTCAGTCGCTCGATGCGTTCCCCGAACCGCCCCGGCGACACCCAGCCCACACGATAGCCGGGCGCCAGGCTTTTGCTGAAAGACCCGCAGTGCATGACCAGCCCCTTGCGGTCGAATGCCTTCGCAGGCAGCGGAGCGCGGTTGCCAAAATACAGCTCGCCGTAAGCGTCATCCTCAATCAACGGGATCTCGTGCCGCGAAAGCAATTCGACCAGCGCCTTTTTATTGGCCTCGGGCATGCTGGTGCCGGTCGGGTTCTGGAACGAAGTCATGAACCAGCACGCCTTGACCGGATGGCGCTTCAGGGCGGCAGCCAGCGCCCCCAGGTCAAGACCACCCTCCGGGAGCACAGGTATTTCAAGCACCTTCATCCTGAGTCGCTCCAGCGTTTGCAGAGCGGCATAAAACCCTGGCGACTCGACAGCAACCAGGTCACCCGGCTGCGCCACACAGGACAGGCAGAGATTGAGCCCTTCGAGCGCGCCACTTGTGACGATTAATTCATCCGCTGGCTGCGAGATACCCAGGCCGAGATATCGCAGTGCAATTTGCTGGCGCAACAAGGGAGCACCCTGGGACAAATGCGCCGCGCTGCCCTGCAGGTGAATAAGACGTGCTGCACGAGCGAGCGACTTGCCCAGGCTTTGCAGGGGGAAAAGCGCTGGCGCAGCAAACGCGGAACCCAGTGGAACGATGGCCGGGTCCTGCACGGCATTGAGGACTTCGAACACGAGATCGCTGACATCCAGCCGGTTGGCCACACGGGCAATCTTGCCGGCAACAGGGCCGCGAAGCGGAGCGGGCAAGGCCCGGGCAGGCGCCGTGACGTAATACCCCGAACGCGGCCGGGCCCGCACCAGGCCCTTTTCTTCAAGCAGGTAATAGGCGCCGAATGCCGTGGACGCGTTGATGCGGTAGCGGCTGACAAGGGTCCGGATAGAAGGCAGACGCGCTCCGGCAGCGTAAGCACCGCTGCGAATATCGCTCGCCAGAACGTCTGCCAGTTCTTCGTAAAGTTTCATGGGAACTGATATTGTAATTTTTCACATTTAGGCATCTGATATGGTTTTTTAAATCGCATCTGATGCTTACCCGCCTCTGCGCCATGAGGCATGATGGACGCATGCTGAAGACTTTTCCGTTTGCCCCTGTCCAGAGATGTTTCATTTTCCTGGCTGTGACGCTGTGCTGTGCCGCCTCCCAGGCCGGGGCCGCACCTTTTGAAGACACCATTGCCCAGCGCGCCATGGCCTGCACGGCCTGCCACGGGCCGCAGGGCCGCGCGGCGCCTGACGGGTATTACCCGCGCCTTGCCGGCAAACCGGTGGGTTATCTGTACAACCAGCTGATCAACTTTCGCGATGACCGCCGCCACTACGGCCTGATGACGCAGCTGCTGACCCCGCTGACCGATGACTACCTGATGGAGATCGCCCAGTATTTTTCGCAGCTTGAGGTACCTTACCCTGCGCCTGCGGCCACTGCCGCGTCGCCGGCTTTGTTGCAACAGGGGCAGCGCCTGGTACTGCAGGGCGACACCGCCCGCAACATACCGGCCTGTGTGCAGTGCCACGGCCAGGCCATGACCGGTGTGGCACCCAACATTCCGGGCCTGCTTGGACTGCCACGCGACTACCTCAATGCACAGCTGGGCGCGTGGAAGGCCGGCCAGCGCCGCGCCCATGCGCCTGATTGCATGAAGGATGTCGTTGCCAAAATGTCGCTGGAAGACATCAATGCGGTTGGCAGCTGGCTCGCAGCGCAACCCTTGCCGGCCAACACCAAACCTGCAGCCGCCCTGCCCGCACTGGCGGCAGGTGCGTCAGCCATCAGTTGCGGCAGTGCGCCGGTCAAAAACGCCGGGGGAAAGCCATGAAGAAGCTGGCAAAACTCCTGGCCGGATTGCTGGTTTTATTCACCGGCGCTGCGGTACTGGTCTGGCTGTTGAACAGCCGCGATGAAGTGGACGTCAACACGCCGATGGCCGCTGTGGCCCCAAGTGAAGACCTGATTGCGCGAGGCGCCTACCTGGCGCGGGCCGGCAACTGCATGGGCTGCCACACCGCACGTGGCGGCGCGGCCTATGCGGGCGGGCGCGGTGTCGATACGCCGTTCGGCACGGTGTTTACCTCCAACCTCACGCCGGATGAAAAAACCGGCATAGGGAGCTGGTCGTCATCGCACTTCTGGCGCGCCATGCACAACGGCAAGTCCAAAAACGGGCGCCTGCTGTACCCGGCGTTTCCGTACACCAGCTTCACGCAGATGACGCGTGAAGATTCCAACGCCCTCTTTGCCTACCTGCAAAGCCTGCCTGCGGTGGCGCAACAGAACCAGGCACATACCCTGCGTTTCCCGTATGACTCACAGGCTGCACTGGCTGTCTGGCGTGCGCTTTATTTCAGCCCTGGTGTGTTCAAACCGGATGCGACGCGCAATGCCGAATGGAATCGGGGCGCCTATCTCGTCACGGGACTGGGGCATTGCGCGGCCTGCCATACCGCGCGCAATGTCCTGGGCGCGACCGACGGGCTGGACCTGGCCGGCGGACTGATCCCGATGCAGAACTGGTATGCACCTTCGCTGGTGTCACCGCATGAAGCAGGTGTCGGCAACTGGACACCGCAGGAGATTGCCAGACTGCTCAAGACCGGTGTCTCTGAGCGCGCCTCGGTCAACGGACCGATGGCAGAAGTCGTGCAGGGCAGCACGCAGTACCTCACGGATGAAGACCTGGGCGCGATGGCGCAGTTTTTGAAAGCGCTGCCCGCCTCATACGGCAAGGATGAAAAGCGCGAGCCTGATATTGCGCTCATGGCGATATCCCCCGAGGCGCAATCAGCTGCTGCAAACAGCGTGGTGGCGGCAAGAGGTGCCAAGCTGTATGAGCAGAACTGCGCGCAGTGCCATGGCGACAAGGGCCAGGGCGTGCCCAAAGCCTACCCCGCCCTTGCTGCCAACCGCGCCGTGCTGATGCCGCAAACCGTCAACCTGGTGCAGATTGTCCTGAATGGTGGTTACGCGCCTGCGACTGCGGGCAACCCCCGCCCCTTCGGCATGCCGCCGTTTGTGCTGGTCATGGATGACAGCGACGTGGCTGCGGTGCTGACGCACATCAGAAGCAGCTGGGGCAACCAGGCGGGTGCAGTGTCGCCGCTTGATGTGAACCGCATACGGGCCAGCTCTGGCCGCTGAGCCGCGCACGCAGTGCGCTCGCCACTCACGCGAACTGCGCCCTACCGTGACCCAGCGACCAGTTCTCGCGGGCGGCTTCGAGCACGGTCACAAAGATGTCTTCTGGCCGAACGCCCGGGCTTTCTCCCAGGAACTGTGCAATGCAACGGTACAGGGCGTTCTTCTGGTCAGCCGTGCGGGTGTTGAACACGGTGACCTGAATGTAGATGAGGTCATCACTACGGTCTATCCCCAGATACCCGCCATAACGAAAGTTGACGGGGTTGTGCTCCGCCAGGACCATGAACTCATCGCCATCGGGCACGTCCAGTGCGTCCTGCAACGCCCGGTAAAGGCTGTCCAGAACGGCCTTGCGATAGGCGTCAGGCTTTCCAGCGCGCAGGGATATTTTTGAAATCGGCATGAGTGCAATCCACAAGTTGAAAATGCCGACGTTAGGACGGTCCATTCATTTATACAAGACATGGTTAGAAGTTTCAGTTATAAATAATTGAAATGACAAATCCACCTCTTGATCTTGATGCCGTCCGGGCATTTGTACGCATTGCCGAGCTGGGCAGCTTTACGCGGGCTGCCGAGTTGCTGGGCACCACGCAGGCTGCCGTCAGCCTCAAGCTGAAACGGCTGGAAGACCGCCTCGGCTGGCGTCTGATTGAACGGACGCCACGGATGGTGGAGCTTTCAGCAAGGGGCAGCGTCTTTCTTGAGAACGCCCGCGAACTCCTCGAAACACATGACCGTGCGCTGGCCGTATTCTCCAAAGCACGGCAGCGCCTGACCATTGGCATCAGCGATCACGTGGCAGGCCCCGAGCTCCCGGCGCTGATCTCACGCATGAATGCGCAGGACCCACAGCTCATCATCGAAATCAGGATTGGCTCATCGAGCGACCTCCTGCAAGGCTTTGACAGGCGGGAGCTCGACACGGTCATCGTGAGACTGCACAGCGGGCGTACCGACGGTTTGCTTGTCGCAGAAGAAAAAATGGGCTGGTTTGCATCCCCACACTGGCAACATCGCGCCGGAGAGCCCCTTCCGGTTGCCACCATGGCCGAGCCGTGCGGCGTACGCATGCTGGCCGCGCAGCTGCTGGATGAAGCGGCCATCCCGTGGTCAGAAATATTTGTTGGCGGCGGCGTCATGGCGGTTTCAGCGGCTGTGATGGCCGGGCTGGGCGTGGCAGCGCTGGCGCCCCGCATGCTGCCCCTGGGTGCGGTGGAAGTTGGTGCCAGGCTCAAGCTTCCTGCATTGCCGCGATTGCCTGTGTTGCTTCACTCGAGGGTGAAAGACAGCCGCGCGCGCTGTGCGCTGGACGCCCTGGGCGCCGCGTTCAAGAGCGCCGCGCGAAGCTAGGAGCCGGGAGGCGTTTCAGGCGCTGTCATCTGTTCACGCCCGGACAGGGACGGAAACAGCCTGAACCACGCCACTGCCACCAGCAAGGTGCCTATGCCGCCCAGCACCACCGAGCCAACCGGCCCCAGCAGCGCCGCCGTCGCGCCCGACTCGAACTCACCGAGCTGGTTGGACGCGCCGATAAAAACAGAGTTGATCGCGCTGACGCGGCCGCGCATGTCATTGGGCGTGTCAATCTGCACCAGCGTCTGGCGTACCACCACGCTGACCATGTCGGCGCCGCCGGATATCACCAGCGCGAACAACGACAGCAGAAAGCTGGTGGACAGGCCAAAGACAATCATGCAGACACCGAACACAGCCACGGCCCCCAGCATGGTTCTGCCCACGTGCTTCGCGAGCGGCCAGCGTGTCAGCACCACGGCCATCATCACCGCACCGGCCGCAGGGGCCGAGCGCAGCAGGCCCAGGCCCCACGGCCCGACGTGCAGGATGTCTTTGGCAAACATGGGCAGCAGGGCCACTGCGCCGCCCAGCAGCACCGCAAACAAATCGAGCGATACTGCACCCAGCAGGGCCTTTTTCACCCAGACAAAACGCGCACCGGCCAGCAGCGTGCTCATGGACACCGGCTCGCGCGGGGGCGGCGCATGCGCATAACGCACCAGTGAAATCAACACCATGGCCGCCACAAAAATCGCGGCGCAGGTCGCATAGACCGCTGCAGCACCCGCCACAAACATCAACCCACCGATGGCAGGGCCGGCAATGACAGCGGCCTGGTTGCCGCCGGAACTGAAAGCCATGGCGCGCGGAAGCATGACCGGCGGCACCAGCATGGGCATCAGCGCCTGTTGTGCAGGATTCTGGAAGGCCCTGGCCACACCCAGCCACACTGAGAGGCCCAGCAAGAGCCCGCGCGAAGCCCAGGGCGCGGAACTGGCTGCACCCCAACCCTGGGTAGCGGCAATCAGGATGAAGGCCACCGCCCCTTGGATGAAAAAGCAACCAGCAATGATGCGGCCCCTGTGCACACGGTCAGCGACGTGGCCAGCCACCAGCGTGAGCAGCAGCGCCGGCAAAAACTGGTACAGGCCCACCAGGCCCAGGTCCCAGGCGCTGCCGGTGAGGTCATACATCTGCCAGCCCACCGCCACCATCAGCATCTGTGTGCCCATGGTGCCAAAAACGCGGGCGAACCACATTCGGATATAGGGGCGTTGCTGCGTCAGCTCTTTAAAGGTGTGGGTGGCCATGGGCTGCTGAGCTTAACAGCGGCCGTTTTTTCATGCAGCTGTCGGCCTTTTCCTGCAGGCGCCACGTGTTGCGGCAGTTAACATGGGCAAATAACAACACGGGTGGTACGCACCACAGGGAAATCGTATGCAACGCATCGTCATCGCAGGAGGCGGCGCAGGCGGCCTCGCACTGGCCACCCAGCTGGGCAAGCGCCTGGGTAAAAAAGGGCTGGCGGAAATCACCCTGATTGATGCCGCGCGCACCCATGTCTGGAAGCCGCTGCTGCACCAGCTGGCCGCCGGCAGCTTTGACACCCATGCCGAAGAAATCGAATATCTGGCGCAGGCCCGCTGGAACCACTTCAAGTTTCGCCTCGGCAGCCTGGCAGGCATTAACCGCAGCGCAAAAACCGTACAGCTCGCAGCCAGTCACGACGAAGCAGGCCGTGAGATCACCCCCACACAGGAGCTGGCTTACGACACGCTGGTGATTGCCGTCGGCAGCCAGACCAATGACTTCGGCACCCCGGGCGCGGCAGAACACGCCATCAAGCTCGACAGCCCGCAGGCCGCACGGCATTTCAACGACCGGCTCATCAACGCCTGCATACGCGCCCAGAGTGTGCCGCGCGAAGCCGGCAGCGGCCGGCTGACGGTTGCCATCGTTGGCGGCGGGGCGACCGGCGTTGAACTGGCGGCCGAACTCCACGCCGCAGCGCGTGTGCTGGCCAACTACGGTTTTGACCACATCCACCCAGAGAAGGATTTGCAGATCGTGCTGGTAGAGGCCGCACCGCGCCTGCTGGCCCAGTTGCCGGAGCGCCTGAGTGATTCGGCCCTGCGGGAGCTGCGCAAGCTGGCCATCGAAGTACACACCAATGAACGTGTGGTGGCGGTGGATGCAGACAGGCTGGTGATGGCCAGCGGCAAGGTAATTTCTTCAACCATCACGGTCTGGGCGGCCGGTGTGAAGGCCGCGGACTTCCTGAAAACACTTGGGGCAGGCCCGGATGGCGAAGAAGCGCTGGAGACCAGCAAATTGAACCAGCTCGTCGTCAATGGCAACCTGCAGACCACCCGCGATGCCGGCATTTATGCGTTTGGTGACTGTGCGGCCTGCCAGCAACCCGATGGCACCTGGGTGCCGCCGCGTGCTCAGGCCGCCTACCAGCAAGCCATGTACCTGGTCGATGCCCTGCCCCGCCTTGGCAGGGGCGAGACGGTCAGGCCGTTTGTCTTCAGGGACCAGGGCTCGCTGGTGTCGCTGTCTGAATATTCATCGGTCGGCAGCCTCATGGGCAGCCTGACCAGGGGCAGCTTTTTTATCGAAGGCCAGCTTGCCCGCATGATGTACTGGGGCCTGCACAAGCAGCACCAGCTGGCCCTGGGTGGTTTCAGGAAGACAGCGCTCATCACGCTATCAGAAATGCTGGACCGGACCTACCGCCCACGCATCAAGTTGCATTGATAATCGGGCTTTGAAGTTTCAGCAACCCACCGGAGAACGCCATGGCCAAAGGACAACAAGCCCAGAAGATGACGAAGAAACCAAAAAAAGACACGTCCCCTCCCAAGCCGGTGTCGCCGGATGCCGTCCGCGCAACGGTCGTCACCCAGGTTATGCCCAAGGGCAAGCTGAAAAACAAGCCGGCCTGATGATTCACAGATCCGCGGCAGTCGAAGCGAGGTCTTCGCAAGGTGGGGCCGCGGAACTGGCTTCGCCAGGCCGCAGGCGCAGCGGCCCCCTCGGGGGGCAAGGAGCTACACAAAGTGAGTGACCGTGGGGGCTCCACAGATCCACTTCATGGGGTCACACTCGAAGCCATGGTGACTGCGCTGGCAGAACACTATGGCTGGGAAGACCTTGGCCAGCGCATCAACATCCGTTGCTTCACCAGCGACCCGAGCGTTGCGTCCAGCCTGAAGTTTTTGCGCAAGACGCCGTGGGCGCGTGAGAAGGTTGAGGGGCTCTACCTCTTCATGCAGCGCGAGATCAAACGCGCGGGGCCTGTTGTACACAACTTTCCGCCACCCAAAAAACCCATGGCCTAGGCTCTGAGTGGGTTGGCAAACATCAGCATCATGGCCACGCCCACCCCGATCAGGAAGTTGGCATCAATCAGGCCTGCCAGCAGGAACATCTTGACCTGTAGCGGCTCCATCAGCTCCGGCTGGCGCACAGCGCCTTCCAGGTATCGGCCGCCCATCACACCTATGCCCATGCACGCGCCGATCGCGCCCAGGCCAATCATCAAACCGCATGCTATCGAAATGGCGCCGGCGTCAGTCATGATTTTCTCCTTTGGTAAAACAGTTCAGCAGCGGATCACTTGCTGATGGATGAATCATGAGTTCGGGCGCGGGGCAAAACAATGACCTCAGAGGTTATGGCGACTTTGAAACGGTTTATGCAGATGACAACCTGCTCGTGCTCAACAAGCCCGCAGGGCTGCTCTCCGTACCGGGAAAAGGTGAAGACAAGCAGGACTGCCTGAGCAGCCGTGTGCAGCAGGCATATCCCGACGCGCTGGTGGTGCACCGGCTGGACATGGCGACCTCAGGCCTGATGATGATGGCGCGCGGCGGTGGCATGCAGCGTTCGCTCTCGCGCCTCTTTGAAAATCATGAAGTGCACAAGCGTTATATCGCTATGGTCGATGGCGACATGCGCAGTGACAAGGCCCCGGACGAATGGCAATTGATAGATCTGCCCATCGCTGTCGACTGGCCGAATCGCCCGCTGCGCGTGATTGACCCCCTCCTGGGAAAACCCAGCCAGACCAGATGGCGTGCCTTGTCGTTTGACCCAGCCACCCACACCACACGCCTTGAACTTGAACCCGTCACGGGGCGCTCTCACCAGTTGCGTGTGCACCTGAAGGCGCTTGGGCATCCAATATTGGGCGATTCGCTCTACGCGACTGAAGAAGCAAAGATAAGGGCACGCCGGCTACTGCTGCATTCATGCCTGCTTGAATTTACGGATCCCTCAAGCGGCAAGCGTCTTTCCCTGACGAGCGAGCCCGGTTTCTAGCGCCTGCTTCGGGCTAATAAATCTCCGGCACCACGATGTCCTGCGGGACAGGATGACGCACATAGTCGTCATGCCGGACGCGCTCTGGCAGGACGATGGCCGGATGCTCGGTTTCACCATAAGGCATTTGTTCCAGCAGGTGGTGAATGCAGTTGAGCCGCGCCCTTTTCTTGTCTACCGCCTGTACCACCCACCAAGGCGCCTCGGGGATGTGTGTGCGCTCCAGCATGATTTCCTTGGCCTTGGTGTATTCCTCCCAGCGGCGGCGTGACTCCAGGTCCATTGGGCTGAGCTTCCACTGTTTGAGCGGGTCGTGGATGCGGCCCAGAAAGCGCAGATGCTGTTCTTCATCTGAAATCGAGAACCAGTATTTGATAAGTTGTATGCCGGAGCTGACGAGCATCTTTTCAAATTCGGGTACGGTGCGAAAGAATTCTTCGTACTGGTCGTCGGTGCAAAAACCCATCACGCGCTCGACGCCTGCGCGGTTGTACCAGCTGCGGTCAAACAGCACGATTTCACCGGCGGCGGGCAGGTGCGAGACATAACGCTGGAAGTACCACTGGGTGCGCTCGCGGTCATTGGGTGCAGGGAGCGCAGCCACACGGCAGATGCGGGGGTTAAGCCGCTGTGTGATGCGCTTGATCACCCCGCCCTTGCCAGCGGCGTCACGGCCTTCAAACAGGATCACCACCTTGTGGCCGGTGGCGACCACCCAGTCCTGCAGTTTGACGAGTTCGCCCTGCAGGCGGAATAGTTCGCGGAAATACTGGCGGCGATTTTCCTTGTCCTGGGCCGAATGGGCAGGCTCCGATTCTCCCGTCAGTTCTGCGACGGTGCGGTCCTCAAGCTCCATCTCGAGCTCTTCGTCGTAGCTGTCGATCAGGTCGTGGCGTATGCGCTGCATTAATTCTTCGTCGCTTGAGTCCAAAACATTCTCCAGGGCGTGGCGATAAACAGGTCAGTTAACTGTTCAGCCTACCGGAGCAATGTGACGGGCCCATGAAAAAACCCGCCATTGCGGGTTTTGTTCAGGGTGTCAAGGACTTCAGCTTTTCAAAAGCTTCTGGTAAATCTCGTCCTTGGTTTTCAGCCGGCGCTTTTTCAGTTCTTCAAAGCCTTCGTCGCTGATCGGCAGGCCGCTCTTTTCAAAATTGGCGATGGCATGGTTGTCTTCGTCATACTGCCTGAACAGTTCTGCAAAGTGCACATCATGGGTCTTGAGCTCCCGCATCCTGTCAACATACTGCGGGAATTCGTGGGCCAGGTCGTGGTTGAGTAAATCCATAAAAACTCCTTATTCGCGAACAATCATGACAGGCAGGTGGGTATGCGACAGGACTTGCGCAGCCACACTGCCCAGCACCAGTTTTTCAAGGCCCTTGCGGCCATGCGAGCCCATCACGATCAGGTCTGCACCGGAGGTCCGGGCTGCTTCAAGAATGCTTTTGTAAACCGCCTGGCCTTCCAGAACCGAGGCAGTCACCTGGGTGCCATTTGCCGCAAACTGGCCTTTGGCGGCCTCTATGGAGTCGTGGGCTTCCTTGGTCGCAGCCTTGAGGTACTCCTCCTGGCCGTAGGCAAACTCGGTGCCGACGCCTGTGAAGGCATAGGTGTCGATGATGCAGACCACGGTGACCCTGGCGTTGAACGCCTTTGCCAACGCAGCGGCCTTTTGGATGGCCTGATTGGCGGTGCTTGAGCCGTCTACCGGTACAAGAATGTGACTGAACATGATGGCAGCTCCTTCAAATGGCGACATGTTTGCAGCGCAGCGCATGCCGCCTCTGCAGGTCCCACGGCACTTTCAGGAAGAAAGCTGGTGGGCCATAACCTGTTTGTAAACCATCATGCATTCAAAAGCTATCGGAAAAAACCGACAGCGGGCTCGCGTCAATAAGGCAGCAGCTTATTACTCGGCCTTGATATTGGCAGACTTGGCAAGCTTTGCGTAAAGCACCAGATCGGTTTTGATCAGCTTGCCCAGGTCTGCCCCATTGCCGACCAGCGGCTCGACACCGGCACCCGACAGGTTGGCCTTGACTTCGGGTTCAGCCAGCACTTTCTGCACATCGGCATAAATTTTGGCAACGACTTCACGCGGCATTTTGGCCGGCCCCATCAGCGCATACCAGATCGAGAAATTCAGCGGCTTGAGGCCCTGCTCTTCAAACGTGGCCGAGTCGGGCATGAGCTGGTAACGCTGCGCGGTGGACACGCCAACGCTGTAGAGCTTGCCTGTCTTGATGTGCGGTGCAATCAGGTTGGCACTCAGGATGGCCAGCGGCACCTGGCCGCCCAGCACATCGGTCAATGCCGGGGCGCAGCCCTTGTAGCCGATGTTGGTCGCCTTGACGCCGGACTTCTGCTTGACCAGTTCCATCACGAAATGCTGCGGGGTACCTACACCGCAGGAGCCGTAACTCAGCGAATCAGGATTGGCTTTTGAATAAGCCACCAGGTCCTTCATGTTTTTGATATTGGTGCCCGAGTGCGCCGCCAGGGCGATGGGCGTCAGGCCCAGCAGCATGATGGGCGTGAGGTCTTTTTCAGGGTCGTAGTTGAGCTTGCCGTTGACGGCGGGGTTGACCACCATGGTGCTGTTTTGCAGCAGCAAGGTGTAACCGTCAGCCGGCGAGCGCACCACCATTTCGGTGCCGATGTTGCCTGACGCGCCTGCCTTGTTGTCAACAGCAACGCCCTGCCCCCACATCTGCTGCAGGCGCGCGCCTATCTGGCGGGCCAGCGTGTCTGAGCCGCCGCCAGTACCGTAAGGCACGATGATCTTCACGGCGCGTGAGGGATAGGCCTGCGCAAATGCGGAAGTGCCGGCCAGCGAGGCCAGTGCCATCAAGGTGCCCAGTGCAAAAAATTTGTTGAGTTTCATGGTTTGTCTCTCTGTAGTGCTGATGATTTTCAACTTACTCGACGGAGCCAATGCTCTGGCTCCAAAGCTCCCAGGGCCTTCTCACCTGGCCTTCGACATTGATCATGGCCAGTTCAGCTTCTTCGGCATTCAGAAATTCAATCGGGCCGAGTGCGGCTGAGGTGAGCTGCAGTTTTGCATTTTCCTCGGCATAGACGGCACGGTAAACCGCCTGTTCGATGGAGGGCCCGACGACAGTGGAGCCATGGCCGCGCATCAGGACGCAATTGTTCTGGCCCAGGGACTTGGCCAGCGCCTTGCCCAGGCCCATATCGCGTATCAGCAGGTCAGTGTTGCCACCAGCGTCGCGAATCTCAAACGACACCGAGCCGCTACCCAGGAAACCGCTCATGTGAAAGATGGGGCGCAGACGCTGCCCGGTCACGCCAAACGGGATCACGCTGACCGAGTGGCTGTGCACGACCGACATCACGTCAGGGCGCGCACGGTAAATTTCGCCATGAATGAAGCGCTCAAGATAAGAGCGCTGGTCGGACGGCACGGCCAGGTCGCCGTTCAAATCGTAAGTCAGGATGTCGGACTTCCTGACCAGCCCCGGCGCCCGGTTACAGGACAGCAAAAAATGATCGGGCGATTTGTCGTGCCTGACGCTGACATGGCCAAAACCGTCCACTACACCCTGGCTGTAAAGAATGCGGTTGGCAATGGCTAGTTTTTCGATGAGCGCCGAGTCGGCAGGGGCGAGGGCCATGGTTGTCTCCTGTAATCCTGTAGGGGCACCGGCGAGTCTGCAACGGATGTGATGGCCGGTGAATTTGATAAGTATACATATCAATAAACCGGTTGCGTAGCTGTCCGCGCAGCAGAAATCAGAGGGTTAACCCGGGTTTGCCACAGGTGGGAAACGCCCCCTTCAGGCCTCGATCTTGACGCCCTTCCAGAAAGCCACATGGCCCTTGATGTTCTCGGCTTCCTGTTTGGGGTCCGGGTAATACCAGGCAGCATCGGTGTTCATCTCGCCGTTGACGAGCAGGGAGTAATAACTGGCCTGGCCCTTCCAGGAACACATGGTGTGGTGGTTGCTGAAGGTGATGTAGTCGCGGTTGAGCGAACTCTCGGGAAAGTAGTGGTTGCCTTCAACCACGACGGTGTCGTCACTCTGCGCAATGGTGGCGCCGTTCCAGATGGCTTTCATGAGTTGTCCTTGCTGTCTGTCGAAAATGGATGTACTGCGTGAATACTAACGCTGACTTGTAATCCGTGCGGGTCGGCCATAAAAAAAGGTGTCCGCGACGCTGGACACCCTTTTGTTTAGAAAACCTTCGATGGCAGGTCAATCGTCGTGATCGCGTCCATGGTGTTTGCCTTTGCCTTTGTGTTTATCTTTGTGTTTTTCGCGGTACTGCTCACGCTCGAAGCGGTCGTCGCCAGCCACCTTGACGAAATACACCGGCTGGCCGCAGGCGTTGTACTGAGCACAGTGTTTGGACCACTTCTTTGCGTGGCCCGGGGGCACATGCAGATACAGGGGCGGCTGTTGCACCATCACCGCCGGCCGCTGGATGATGACGGGTTGCTGGTAAATCACGGGTGGCGGTGGTGCGGTACCAAATTCAATGCGCCCGTAGACACCTGGCACCAGCGTGCCCTGCGCCATGGCACTCGCAAACGGCATGGCGGCGAGTACCGCAAAACCGGCTGTTGCCAGCCAGCGGGACTTTCGGTTCACGGAAGAACCGTCGCGTGGGCTTGTTGTTTTCATTGTTTGTCCTGTCTGTGTTTATTGGATGACTCAAGGAATGATGGCGCCCGGGGGCGCCATCATCAAGCGATGTAGCGAATCGGCTTAGCCGTTCGCATTGGCCATGCGAAGGTTCTTGCCTTCAACAATCACCTTGGCACCGACAGGCACCGAGGTAGAAATGTCGAGGTTGCGGCGGGTGCCATCGTCCATGCGCACAGCGACGTTGTAGACCGTGACCTTCTTCATGTTGGCTTCGACCTTGTTGCCTGCATAGGCACCGCCTGCAGCGCCAAGCACCGTCATGGCGGTCTTGCCATTGCCGTTACCCAGCTGGTTGCCCACGAGGCCGCCGAGCAGGCCACCGGCGACTGTGCCAATACCAATCGTCTGGTTACCTACGGCAACACCGTTGACCTGGCCCTGGCGGGTTTCGGCCGTGACGGCTTCGACCGTGCCGCAATCTGCACACACATTGGCCTTGGCAACGTGAACAGGTGTGCTGCTGGTGCGCGGTGCGTTGCTGGTGGTGACCGGCTTGCTGCTGGTCGCTGCGAGTTTGTTGACAGGCGCTGGCGTGGTCACTGCGACCGGTGCCGTTGTGCTGGCAGCGTAGGGATTGGGTTCAGCATCGGAGGTCTTGACAACCAAAGCTGCAGCTAGGGCCGCGACAGTGACCCCGAGAACTGCCACGATGGCGATAAGCGCCTTGCTGTGTTGCATGCGGTCAACCAGCCCGTGGCGGGTTGAAGGGCTTGAAGCGTTCGGTGTAGCGAGTTGACTGGTTTCCATGATGGACTCCTTGTTGTTAGAGCCTCAGTTGTACCAAGCCGAACTGATACAACTTGTAGGACCAGCGTCAAGAACGTAAGCAGCGGTTTCCGATTTCGGCCGCAGGCAGCTGTTTTGCGAGAACTATTTGGCAAAAAATGCCAAAAGCCTTTTCGCGGCCTGTTCTCCTACACGCCGCCCTGGGGGTGTGTCGGGTCTATCCAGAGCACCGTTGCAGGCTTCTCAGCAGGCTCGATGTCCAGGTTCACAGCCACGGCCTCGCCATCGCTGCGGCACAGCACGCACTCCAGCAATTCGGTAGGGCTGGCATTGATCTCCTGATGCGGCACATAAGGTGGTACATAGATGAAGTCGCCGGGCCCGGCTTCTGCCGTGAACTCAAGATGCTCACCCCAGCGCATGCGCGCCCTGCCGCGAACCACATAGATCACGCTTTCAAGATGGCCGTGATGATGCGCACCGGTTTTGGCATCGGCGTGAATGGTGACGGTACCGGCCCACAGCTTTTGCGCGCCCGTGCGTGCAAAGGTAATGGCGGCCTTGCGGTCCATACCCGGTGTCTGCGCGGTGTTGCCGTCGAGTTGCCCGGCACCAATCACACGCACGCCATCGTGCTTCCAGCGCGGCTCATGGCTGTGCCCATGATCGTGCGGATGGTCATGTGAATGGTCGTGTGGATGATCACTGGCCATTGGTGCTCCGTTCAGGCGTTCTGGTAACGCTCGCGCGCCAGGGCCGCGCCTTTGGCCAGGGCTTCGAGTTTTTTAAGCGCAATCGCACGGTCCATGGGTGCGAGGCCGCAGTTGGTGCAGGGCAGCAGGCGGTTTTTCGGCACGTATTTCAGCGCCTCGCCAATCGTGTCGGCAATCTGCTCGGGCGTTTCAATCACGTCGCTGGCCACGTCGATCACGCCGACCATGACGTCCTTGCCTTCCAGTAGTTTCATCAAATGCGGCGGCACATGCGAGTGGTAGCACTCCAGGCTCACCTGCTGGATGCTGCTTTTGGCCAACGCGGGGAAGACGATCTCATACTGCCGCCATTCCTCGCCCAGTGTTTCCTTCCAGTCATTGTTGGCCTTGATGCCGTAGCCGTAGCAGATGTGCACGGCCGTCGTGCAGGTCAGGCCCTTCGCGGCGATCTCGAGCGCCTTCACGCCCCAGTCGGCGGCTTCGCGCATGTAGACGTTGAAGGCCGGCTCATCGAACTGGATGATGTCGACACCATCGGCCTGTAGCGCCAGCGCTTCTTCATTGAGCAGCTTTGCAAATGCCATGGCCATCCTGATCTTGTCGCCATAGAACTGGTCAGACACCGTGTCGATGATGGTCATGGGGCCGGGCAGCGTGAACTTGATTTTTCTATCGGTGTGGGCGCGCAGCAGCTTGGCTTCAGCCTGGTGCACGCGGCCCTTGAGCTTGAGCTCACCCACCACCTGCGGCACCATGGCGTCGTAGCGGTTGTTGCGTATGCCCATCTTGACCTTGTGATCAAAGTCGATGCCTTCGACCTGCTCCAGAAAGCCGTGCACAAAATGCTGGCGCGACTGCTCGCCGTCGCCGATCACATCCAGCCCCGCGTCTTCCTGCGCCTTGATCCACAGCAGCGTGGCATCAGCCTTGGCCTGAGCCAGTTCAGCGCCTTCGGCCTTCCACTGCGGCCAGAGCTTGTTGGTTTCGGACAGCCAGGCGGGTTTGGGCAGGCTGCCGGCGATGGTGGCGCTGAAGAGTTTTTGGGTCATGAATGTTTTGTCTCTTTGTTATTGATGCAGTTTCAGAAAAATTCCCTGGCGAGCAGTTCATAGGAGCGCCTGCGCGCTGCGGGATCATGCGCCCAGGTGATGACGACCAGCTCGTCCACCCCATGAGTATCGGCCAGCGCTCGCAGCTTGTCTGCCACCTGCGCGCCACTGCCGACCAGGGCCGTGCGCCTGATCTTGTCGGACTCGAACTGCTCGGCAGGCGTGTAGGGTCGCAAGGCCGCTTCAGCGGGAGACGGCAAGGGGCCCAGCGCGCCCTTGTTGCGGTCTATCTTCCAGCGCTCGCGGCCCGAGAAGTGATGCCAGGCGCCCGCCTCGGTGTCGGCAGCCAGTGCCCAGACACAGAGCACGGCTTTCGGTTCGGGGTTGAGCGGGCTGGGCCGGTAGAGGCTGCGATACAGGTCAAGCGCCTGTTCGGTGCCCTGCCCGTCGGTGATGAAGTAAGCAAACGCATACGGCAGGCCGTAATGTGCCGCCAGCTGCGCGCCGTAGTCCGAGCTGCCCAGCATCCACAAATCGGGCGTCGTTGGCCCGGTCGGGTTGGCCGTCACGCCATGACCCGGGTGGCCTTCGGGCAAATCGATGCCGGAGATCCAGGCCTGCAGCTCACGCACCTGGATGGGAAAATTTTCTGCCGACTGATGCGGATCGGCCCGCAGCACGCGCGCCGTGCGCATATCCGAGCCCGGCGCACGGCCAACGCCCAGGTCGATGCGGCCCGGTGCCAGTGCGTCCAGCACACGGAACTGTTCGGCGACCTTGAGCGGTGCGTAGTGCGGCAGCATGATGCCGGCGCTACCGATGCGGATTCGGCTGGTGGTGGCGGCTATGGCAGCCATCAGCACCTCCGGGGCCGAGCCGACGATGGTCGGGTGGCTGTGGTGCTCGCTGCACCAGAAGCGCTTGTAACCCAGCGTTTCGCAGTATTGGGCCAGCGCCAGGGTTTCACGGATGGAGGCGTCTTCAGTGCGGCCGGAGATGGCGACGGACTGGTCGAGAACGGAAAGGGAGAGCATGGGCAAACTATAGCCAGACAGCGCCCATCGCGCTCCGGAGGGGACATCGGCACGCGGGTCTGTTCCAATACTGGGTTAACCCCGTCACAACAGAAGAATCACCATGGCACTTAAGGCCACCATTTACAAGGCTGCATTGGCCCTGTCCGACATGGACCGCAGCATCTACGCCGACCACAACGAAACCATTGCCCGCCACCCGTCCGAGGCCGACGAACGCATGATGATCCGCCTGCTGGCCTTTGCGCTCAACGTGCCGGCTGACGACAAGAAGGGCAAGCTTGAATTCGCCAAGGACCTCTGGGATGTCGATGAGCCCGCCCTCTGGCACAAGGACTACACCGAGCAGATCCTGCACTGGATAGACGTAGGCCAGCCGGACGACAAGCGCCTGATGAAGGCGGCGGGCCGCGCCGAAAAAGTCAGCGTCTACAGCTTTGCCAGCAGCACCAACGTCTGGTGGAAGAACATCGAGAGCAAACTGACACGCGCCTCCAACCTCGTGGTCTGGCAGATCGACGCCGCACAAAGCCAGGCGCTCGCCAAATTGGCCGAGCGCAGCATGCAGCTTCAGGTGACGGTGCAGGACGGCACGGTGTGGATGAGCACGGCGCTGGGCTCGGTGGAGATCACGCCGGTGCGGCTGACGGCTGGCGGGTAGTCAAGTCGGTCTATCAGCCTTCTGGCCCAATCGCAGCCTTGCGCCGCAATGTGCGCAGAAGCGCGCACCCGCCATCTGGTCGGGTCGAAAGCATTCCTGGCAAGCCACAGCACCCTCTTCTGAAGACGTCTCCAGCGCCGCGATGGCCTGCAGCCTGCGCTGCATCGACATCTCCGCCGTCACGATACCGGTCGGCACCGCCAGGATGCCCCAGCCCAGCAGCATCATGAACGAAGAAATCAGGCGGCCAAAATCGGTTTTAGGGGTGATGTCGCCAAAACCCACGGTCGTCACCGTGCTGATGGCCCAGTAGACGGACGTTGGAATGCTGGTGAAGCCGTTCTCAGGCCCTTCGACCACGTACATGACCGTACCCATGACCAGCACCACCATCAGCACTGCCGACAAAAAAACGAGGATCTTGCGGCGGCTGGCGGCCAGGGCCCGGCCCAGCGACAGGTATTCGTCCAGGTAAGCCGACAGCTTGAAGATGCGAAACACCCGCAGCAGCCGCAGCACACGCACGTCGATAAGCGCATGCAGCTCGGGGAAAAACAGCGCCAGGTAGGTCGGCAGCACGGCCAGCAAATCGATGATGCCGAAAAAGCTCAGCGCGTATTTCAGCGGCTGGCGCACCGACAGCAGCCGGGCGATGTATTCAGCCGTGAAGAGCAGGGTGAACAGCCACTCCAGTACCGAGAACACCGTGCCGTGCCGGACATGAATCGCCTGCACGCTGTCTGCCATCACCACCACGATGCTGAACAGGATGACGCCGATCAGAACCTTGTCGAACAGGCGGCCGGCGGGCGTGTCGGCTTCAAAAATGACCGAATACCAGCGGCGGCGCCAGCCACTGGCGGGTTTGTCGGCGGGCGCGGGAGTGGTTGCGGGCATTGGCTTGTCTGTGTGGGTAGCTGGGGTTCAGGCGATGGTAAGCCGTCTGCCGTGACAGTCAAAAGCGCTATGCGACGACAGGTGCTGTCAGCACAAGCCCAATCAATTTACTATGAATTTAATAGCTGCTCACGCCCATATCTATTGGCTTTAAGGCCTAAAACACGGTTAATAATGGTCCGAAAACGGCCTTTTTGGGCCATTTGACGGCTTTCAGGTACGGACTTGAGTCACCAGCAGACCTTTTTTACATTAACGCATCATAAATCAGTCATTAACGGCTTAATACTCGATTAATGATGCATTAAATAGTTAGACTGTTTTGGCCGTTTCGCTTTCCTGCAGCGCCCGCCACATCACTTTGCCCGAGCCGCTTTTGGGCAGCGCATCGACAAACTGCACCACGCGCGGGTATTTGTAG
>JAZKCB010000096.1:0-7297 GCA_040388335.1 Pseudomonadota bacterium
GCGGCTGGCCAAAACCTTCGAGGTTGATCAGCTTGCGAATTCGTGTGGGCCGAATGCCGGCGTAACTCATGACGGCATTGCCGCCCATGCTGTGGCCGATCAGGTCCACCGGCTGACCGGACGCGTAGTGGTCGAGCAAAAAATCGAGGTCCGCGAAGTAGTCGGCGTACCAGTAATTGTCGGGTTGGGCACCTTCCTTTACGCCTTTGGTCAGGCCAAAGCCGCGCCAGTCATGCGCGATGATGGTCCGGCCGTCAGCGAAATCATCAGACAGTGCATCGACCATGAACTGATACGAAGCCCCGACATCCATCCAGCCGTGGGCCAGAATGAGTGGTGGCAACTGCCGGGCTTTGGCATCAACCCCTTCCCAGATGCGAACGTGGTAATCGAGCCCGCGTATAGGGACAAACTCGCTGCGATGAGGACGTTTTTCTTTGTACATTGGCCCCATGATAAAGAGACAAGCCAGCAATCGCAGTCAATCCAGTGACAAAGCGCCACCCGACCCCTACACCGCAGTTCACAGCAACTTCCGCTGGCAGGTCGATGAAAACTTCAACATGGCAGAGGTCTGCTGCAGCCGCTGGGCTCTAGCCGAAGGGGCTGCCAGCAAGGTGGCGATACAGATTCACCAGCCCGGCTCTGGCCCGGCGAGCTACAGCTACCTGGCGCTCAAGCAGGCCGCCGATGCACTCAGCCATACGCTGCAGGGGCTGGGCGTGCAACGCGGCGACCGTGTTGCCATCGTGATGCCGCAGCGTTTTGAAACCGCTGTGGCCTACATGGCGGTGCTGCAGATGGGCGCGGTGGCGATGCCGCTGTCCATGCTGTTCGGGCCCGAGGCGCTGCAGTTTCGCCTGTACGACAGCGGCGCTGTGGTGGCCATCTGCGATGAAAGCAGCATCACCAGCATCAAGTCCGTGCGGGCCGATTGCCCCATGCTGCGCCGCGTGCTGGCAACGGGTGGCGCCAAAGGGCAGGGCGACCAGGACCTCAACCTCGACTACCAAGGCGCCTTCACCTCCGTCACCACCAAAGCCGAAGAAGCGGCCGTGCTGATCTACACCAGCGGCACCACCGGCCCGCCCAAGGGCGCGGTGATTCCGCACCGGGCGCTGATCGGCAACCTGCCCGGGTTTGTCTGCAGCCAGAACTGGTTTGGTTTTGATGGCAAGCAGAACAAACAAACTGATGCTGTGTTCTGGTCCCCGGCAGACTGGGCCTGGACGGGTGGGTTGATGGACGCATTGCTGCCGACCTTGTATTTCGGCCGGCCCATCGTCGCCTTCAACGGCCGCTTCAGCCCCGAGCTCGCCTTCAGCCTGATGCAGCAGCACGGCGTGACGCACACCTTTCTGTTCCCCACGGCGCTCAAGGCCATGATGAAGGCTTACCCCCAGCCCGGCAAACTTTTCAAACTGAAACTGCAGGGCATCATGAGCGCCGGTGAGGCGGTCGGTGATGCGGTGTTTGACTACTGCCGCCAACAGCTGGGCGTGACGGTCAACGAGATGTTCGGCCAGACCGAGATCAACTACGTCGTTGGCAACTGCTCGGCGATGTGGCCGGCCCGGCCCGGCAGCATGGGCAAGGGTTACCCCGGCCACCGCGTGGCGGTGATTGACGAGGACGGCAAGGAATGTGCAGTGGGTGTGCCCGGCGATGTGGCGGTCAACCGCTTGGACATCCATGGCGACGCCGACCCGATTTTCTTTTTGGGCTACTGGAAAAACATCGCCGCCACCAACAGCAAATTTACGGGTGACTGGTGCCGCACAGGTGACCTCGCCAAACGCGATGCCGACGGCTACCTCTGGTACGAGGGCCGGGCTGATGATGTCTTCAAGGCGGCGGGCTACCGCATCGGGCCGGGCGAGATTGAGAACTGCCTGGTCAAGCACGAGGCCGTCGCCAATGCAGCCGTGGTGCCCAAGCCCGACAGCGAACGCGGCGCTGTCGTCAAGGCCTACGTCGTGCTGGCACCCGACACGCTGGCCGCACGTGAGCGCTGGCCTGGCCCACGCGACCAGTTTGACCGCGACGTGACTGAACGCCTGCAACGCCACGTCAAAACCATGCTGGCGCCCTACGAATATCCGAAAGAGATCGAGTTCATCGACGCGCTGCCCATGACCACCACAGGCAAGGTGCAGCGCCGGGTGCTGCGATTGCAGGAGGAAGAGCGTTTCAGGGCTTTGCAAGCGGCGACCTGAGCAGCCGCCAGTGCGATGATGCTATAAAATCTATAGCTGCTGACGCGCGTATCTATTGGTCTGGAGGCCAGTTTGATGCCTGAAAATGCCCTTTTTGAGGCATTTTTCAGCCGAAAACGTCGGCTTTCGGTCGTCTGACAGTCCAAATGTTAAGTTCCATATCAACATTTGGTTAAATTTTAATGTATATAGCAAAATTTTGCCGTATACGTTAAAAGCCTGCTTTCTGAGCAAGCTGGCAATGCGGAACCGGCTTCGCCGGGCCGCAGGTGCCGTCCCCTGCAGGGGGAGGTGGCGCTACACGCAGTGAGCGCCAACCGGGATTAGCCCTTTTCAGCCACGTAGATCTCAACCCGGCGGTTCTTGTCGCGGCCAGCCTGGGTGCTGTTGTCGGCAATCGGTTCGCGTGAGCCGTGGCCTTCGGTGCCGATGCGCTGGCCAGCCACACCGCGGCTGATCAGGTAGTCACGCGTCGCGTTGGCACGCTCGACCGACAGCGGGTTGTTGATGGCGTCAGAGCCGGTGTTGTCGGTATGGCCAATGATGGTTACCGTCGAAGCGGGGTTCTGGTTCAGGCTGGTGGCGAACTGGTTCAGGACAGGCGCGAAGTTGGGCTTGATGCCCGAGCGGCCGGTGTCAAACGAGATGTCGCTGGGGATGTCCAGCTTCAGGCGGTTGTCGGCGGTTTGTGTGACGGCCACACCGGTGCCGGCCGTGGCCTGCTCCATGGCGATCTTCTGGTTTTGCATGCGCTGCGACCAGACGTTGCCGCCCACTGCGCCAGCCACGCCGCCCAGCACTGCGCCGGTCACGGCGCCGTTACGGCCGCCGACTGCTGCACCCAGCAGGGTGCCGGCCACAGCGCCTATGCCGGCGCCCTTGGCTGTGCCGCTTTCGGTTTCGCTCATGTTGGCGCAACCGGACAAAATGCCGACGGAAAGTGCAATGCAGGTCAGGCTGGTGGTGATGGATTTCATTATTAGGACTCCTTGAGATGATGGTTTGAATGTGACTGGCAACGCCGTTGAACGCCGTTGAATGCCGTTGGCAAGGCCAGTCGTTGTTGTTATCGAACTTCGCAAGCGTAATTGTGGGCAGCAAATGTGTCTGTAAGGTAATGGCCTATTTTCCTGAGCGCCTTTAGCCCACCGTCTCAGGAAGGCGCCGTGCAGCAACGCCGGGCAACCGATAAACTCGCAGATTCCCTGGCGCCTTGCCTCTGGTCATTCACCATGCAGGCGACGCCAAACCTTCACAGCCAACCGTACACCGGACACTCCTACCCATGACATCCATGAACAAAGTTCAACTCGGCCAAAGCGACCTGCGGGTCAAGCCCATCTGCCTGGGCACCATGACGTTTGGCGAGCAGGTCAACGAGCAGACCGCGCATGCCATCCTGGACCGCTCCCTGGCCCGCGGCGTCGACTTTATCGACACGGCAGAGATGTATTCGGTACCCACCCGCGCCGAGACCTTCGGGGCAACTGAAACCATCATCGGCAACTGGTTCGCCAAAAACCCGTCGGCACGCAGCAAGATCGTGCTGGCTACCAAGATCGCCGGCCCTTCGCGCGGCATGAACTGGGTGCGCAACGGCAGCGCCAACGTCACCCCGGCAGATTTTGAGGCCGCCTGCAACGACAGCCTCAAGCGCCTGAAGACCGATGTGATCGACCTCTACCAGATCCACTGGCCGGTACGCCATGTGCCCTCATTCGGCGCGGTCTACTTCGACCCGGCCAAAGACAACAAGGACGTCACGCCCATCCACGCGCAGCTTGAGGCGCTGGGCAAGCTGGTCAAGGCGGGCAAGGTACGCGCCATCGGCCTGTCCAACGAGTCGCCTTACGGCGTGCATGAGTTTGTACGGCTTGCCGAACTGCACGGCCTGCCACGTATTGCCACGGTGCAAAACCCCTACTGTCTCGTCAACCGGGCCTACGAAAACGGCCTCGATGAAAGCATGTACCGCCTGGGGGTGTCGCTGCTGGCGTATTCGCCACTGGGCTTTGGCCTGCTGACCGGCAAATACGACAAGTCCGGCACCGAAGGCCCGGACGCACCGAAAGACGGCCGCCTCGGCAAGTTTGAATCGGTGCGCAAGCAACGCTGGGGCCGCGCCGAAGCGCTGGCTGCAGCGCGCCGCTACAACAAGCTGGCCACCGACAACGGCATGACACCGACAAAACTGGCGCTGGCTTTTTGCTACACCAAGTGGCAGGTCGCCAGCACCATCATCGGCGTGACCAGCGTCGCCCAGCTCGACGAAGACCTCGATGCATGGGGTACAAAGTTGTCCCCAGAAGTGCTCGCAGAAATCGACAAGATCCGCTGGGACGCGCGGGACCCCGCGCTTTAATGGTTCTCCCCCGAAGCGCCTTCGGCGCCTCCCCCCAGGGGGCGCCATCTGCGGCCCGGCAGAGCCGGTTCCGCGCTGGCACTTGCAAGGACGCACGGCTGTGAGCAAAAAGGATCATGTTTCAGAGACCCCAGCCACGGCCCTGTTGAAGGCGAACAGGGTGGCGTTTACCGAGCACCCTTACGAATACCTTGAGCACGGCGGCGCGCAGCACAGTGCCGAGGTGCTCGGGTTCGACCCCTTCACCGTCGTCAAGACACTGGTGATGCAGGACCAGGATGCCAAACCCCTGCTGGTGCTGATGCACGGCAACCGCAAGGTGTCGACCAAAAACCTGGCACGGCAAATCGGCGCCAAGTCGGTCGAGCCCTGCAAGCCTGAAGTCGCCAATCGCCACAGTGGTTATCTGGTCGGCGGCACGTCGCCTTTCGGTACCCGCCGCGACATGCCGGTCTACATCGAAGAGACCATCCTCGCCTTGCCTAAAATTTGCATCAACGGCGGCAGGCGCGGTTACCTGGTCGGGATAGACCCGCAGGTCTGTGTCACGCTGCTCGGTGCAAAATCGGTGCAGTGCGCGCTGGTCGATTAGCGCTTCGATAAAAACAGGAGATTGGTTTTGGAATATCTGTACTCAGGCATCGCGGTGCTGGTGGCCTACCTGCTCGGTTCCCTGTCGTTTGCGGTCATCGTCAGCCGCGTCATGGGGCTCAAGGACCCGCGCAGTTACGGCAGCAAAAACCCCGGTGCCACCAATGTGCTTCGATCGGGGAGCAAGAAGGCGGCGATTGCCACGCTGCTGCTGGACGCCCTCAAGGGCTGGTTGCCGGTGATGCTTGTCAAATGGCTGGGGGCTGACTATGGCCTGGCCAGCGGCACCCTGGCAGCGGTTGCCTTTGCCGCTTTTATCGGCCACCTGTACCCGGTATTTTTTGGCTTCAAGGGCGGCAAGGGGGTTGCCACCGCTGCCGGTGCCTTGCTCGGCATTGACTGGCTGCTGGGGCTACTGGTCTTGCTGGCCTGGGTGGGGGTGGCATGGTTCTGGCGCTATTCGTCGCTGGCGTCCATGGCGGCGGCCTGCCTGGCGCCGCTGATCTACCTGATGGGCGACCGCGGCCCCTGGTATGCCGAGCGCAGCATTTTGCTGGCCATCTTCCTGATGGCCATGCTGCTGGTGGTCAAGCACAAGGACAACATCACCAAGCTGATCGAGGGTACGGAGTCGAAGCTCGGATTTGGCAGGAAGACTGCCAAATAGACTGTGAGACTGGTAAACAGCCTGCCTGTTTCGGCTCGTGTGTCATCCCGGACTTGATCCGGGATCCATCCCCGCTTCGTTCACGACGGATTGCGGATCAAGTCCGCAATGACAGAAGTCGTAGATTGGCATTTGTGCTGGATTCCTGTCTTCTTCCCCAAACCCCTGGAAGGGAGCCGAGAAGCACAAGTGAGTCGCCCGCCGGGGCGAGACCCGGTCTGATCGTGAAGGGCAGGGCCTCAAACCCAGGTCCGACCAGCGTTTCAGTACCGCTTTGTCAGCACCATCTGATCGTTGTCACGCGTCATCTGAAAACGTGACAAAAAGCTGTTGCCCAGAAGCATGTAGGGCATGCCTTGTGGTGTCACCACGGCTTCCACACCGTAGATTTCCACATCGCCAATGCGTACGGAATCCAGCTTGATATAAAAGCCCTGCACGGCGCCGTTCGCCGTGCCCACCCTGACCGGCTGGCCGTTTTTATAGTTGATCCCGGCGCGCTCGGCATCGGCAGTACTCATGGCAATCGACGTCGCGCCTGTGTCAACCATGAACTGCGCAGCCCGGCCATTGACGCTGCCGGCCGCAAAAAAATGGCCGCCCTGGCCAGCCGGCAAGACGATGCGGTTACCCTTGGCGCCGCCGCCACTCGTTGTGCCCGTGCTGACAGGTGCATCGCCGACGCGCAGCGTGATGCGTTTGCCCGCCTGCTCGATGACCGCCTGGTCGCCGCTGGTGGAAACCACCTTCACGCCCTGATGGGTGTCGCCAGCCGCAACCGTTTTGGGTGGGCTGCCGTTGACCACCAGCAGCGCACGATTACCCAGCATGCCAGCAAGGGCGACGGACAGGGCTGGCGTCGCGGCACCGGCCTGATTTTGCGCATGCGCTTGGGTTGTGACCTGACTCGCCAGCACGGCTGCTGACAGGGCCAGCAGATGCGGCATGCGACCAGGCCTGATCATTCGGCTCAGTCTCTGCGGTTGTCGAAACTCAGCGGGAAATCCTTGTTTTCAGCCAGGATCAGCGCCATCGCGGCCTGCAGGTCATCGCGCTTGGCGCCGGTGACGCGGATTTTTTCTTCCTGGATGGAGGCCTGCACCTTGAGCTTGCTGCCCTTGATCAGGGTCTGGATCTTTTTGGCCAGTTCGGTCTCGATGCCGTTGCGAACCTTGTTGACCTGCTTGACCTTGTCGCCGCCGATTTTTTCAATCTTGCCCGGGTCCATGAAGCGCGCATCCACACCGGCCTTGGTCAGCTTGTTGCGCAGCACGTCGTTGATCTGGTCCAGCTGGAAGTCGCTGTCGCCGATGAGGATGATGTCCTTGTCCTTGAGCTCGATGGAGGCGGACGTTCCCTTGAAGTCGAAACGTGTGCCGACTTCCTTGGCGGTGTTTTCGACGGCGTTCTTGACCTTGACCAGGTCGGCTTCAAGCACAGTGTCAAAAGAAGGCATGGTGT
>JAZKCB010000097.1:0-13795 GCA_040388335.1 Pseudomonadota bacterium
ATTTCGTTAGAGAAATTCACAAAGGTTCATCATGGAAATCTCCAAGGCGGAAATCACTTCCGCAGCAGCAGCGTCTGCAAATTCAAGTTCTCCAGCCAATGTCCAGGAACTCCGGGGCGCGGAAATCCTCGTCAAAGGGCTTCAGGCCGAGGGGGTCAAGTACATCTGGGGTTACCCGGGCGGCGCGGTTCTGCATATTTATGACGCGTTCTACAAACAGGACACTATCCAGCATGTTCTGGTGCGTCATGAGCAGGCCGCAGTTCATGCTGCTGATGGGTATGCGCGTGCGACAGGCGATGTCGGCGTAGCGCTTGTCACATCTGGCCCGGGCGTTACCAATGCGGTAACCGGCATCGCAACCGCCTATATGGACAGTATTCCCATGGTCATCATTACAGGTCAGGTGCCAACGCACGCGATCGGCCTTGATGCCTTTCAGGAGTGCGACACCGTCGGTATTACACGGCCCATCGTCAAACACAATTTCCTTGTCAAGGACGTGCGTCAGCTGGCCGACACGCTGAAAAAGGCTTTTCATATCGCCAGAAGCGGTCGACCTGGACCGGTCGTGATCGACATTCCCAAAGACGTTTCGTTCAATAAAGCGGCTTATGCGGGTTACCCGCAGACTGTTGAGATGCGTTCGTACAACCCGGTGCGCAAAGGTCACGGCGGGCAAATCCGCAAGGCTTTGCAGTTGTTGATGGCTGCCAAGCGCCCCTACATCTACACAGGTGGTGGTGTCTTGCTTAGCAATGCATCGCAGGAGCTGCGCACACTTGTAGATATGTTGGGCTATCCCTGTACCAACACCTTGATGGGGCTGGGCGCATACCCGGCCAGTGACAAGAAATTCCTCGGCATGCTGGGCATGCACGGCACGGTTGAGGCCAATCACGCCATGCAAAACTGCGATGTTCTGCTCGCCGTTGGTGCCCGTTTTGACGATCGCGTTATTGGCAATCCCAAGCACTTTGCGCAAAACGAACGCAAAATCATCCACATCGATATTGATCCTTCCAGTATTTCCAAGCGTGTGAAAGTCGACATCCCCATCGTGGGTGATGTGAAGGATGTCCTGAACGAGTTGATCAGCATGATCAAGGAGTCCGGGCTCAAGCCTGATGCCAACGCGCTTGGCGCATGGTGGGACACGATTGACGGCTGGCGCAAACGTGACTGCATGAAATACAGCATGGGTAAGGGCGATGTCATCAAGCCGCAATACGTGGTCGAGACGCTCTGGAACATGACCAAGGACGCAGACACCTACATCACCTCTGACGTTGGTCAGCACCAGATGTGGGCTGCGCAGTATTACAAGTTTGACGAACCGCGTCGCTGGATCAACTCTGGTGGCTTGGGTACCATGGGTGTTGGTATTCCCTATGCCATGGGCATCAAACTGGCCAAGCCGGACTCGGAAGTCTTTTGCATCACCGGTGAAGGCTCTGTGCAGATGTGTATTCAGGAGCTTTCGACCTGCCTGCAATACAACACGCCCATCAAGATCGTCGCCTTAAACAACCGTTATCTGGGAATGGTGCGCCAGTGGCAGGAGCTCGACTACGAGGGCCGTTACAGCCATAGCTACATGGATGCCCTGCCAAATTTCGTGAAGCTGGCCGAAGCCTACGGCCATGTCGGCATGCTGATTGAAAAACCCGAAGACGTTGAACCTGCGCTGCGCGAAGCACGCAAGCTCAAGGACCGCACTGTTTTCATGGACTTCCGTACGGATCCAACCGAAAACGTGTTCCCAATGGTCCAGGCGGGCAAAGGCATCAATGAAATGCTTCTTGGGTCGGAAGACCTCTAGTCGCAGGCTTTCCCAGCCAAATCATCCATTAACCGTCACCTGACGAATCTATTGCCTGCCGAGCCTGCGCATTACCGTGCGCAGGGGAGGGCAGCGAAAAGAGGAATCTTTTATGAAACACATCATTGCAGTTTTGCTGGAAAACGAGCCCGGTGCTCTTTCCCGTGTTGTGGGCCTGTTCTCGGCTCGCGGCTATAACATCGAGAGCCTGACAGTCGCACCCACCGAAGATGCCACCCTGTCACGCATGACCATCCAGACCAGCGGGTCCGATGATGTCATTGAGCAGATCACCAAGCACCTGAACCGTTTGATTGAAGTGGTCAAGGTCGTTGACTTGACCGAAGGTGCTTACACCGAGCGTGAGCTCATGATGGTCAAGGTTCGGGCTGTAGGCAAGGAACGTGAGGAAATGAAGCGGATGGCTGATATATTCCGCGGGCGGATTATTGATGTGACTGAAAAGAGCTACACCATTGAGCTCACCGGCGACCAGTCTAAAAACGACGCTTTCCTTGAAGCCATCGACCGCAGTGCCATTCTGGAAACCGTGCGAACAGGGTCCAGCGGCATTGGCCGTGGCGAGCGAATCCTGAGAGTCTGATTTCAGTTGTCCGTGCGCGCGTTTCGACAGGCTCAACGCGAACGGATTGGAAGAGTGGCGATAAGTGTTAGCCGTTCGCCCTGAGCCTGTCATGGGGCATTTTCGCCAGAACCTTTTTAGATCAATTTCGGAGAGAAAAATGAAAGTTTATTACGACAAAGACTGCGACCTGAGCCTGATCAAGGGCAAGACAGTTGCCATCATCGGTTACGGTAGCCAGGGCCACGCGCATGCGCAGAATCTGAATGACAGCGGTGTCAAGGTTGTGGTCGGTTTGCGCAAGGGCGGTGCTTCGTGGGACAAGGTTGGTAAGGCCGGCCTCAATGTCATGGAAGTTAACGATGCGGTCAAGGCTGCTGATGTGGTCATGATCCTGTTGCCGGACGAAGATATCGCCGGCGTTTACAAGAACAACGTCGAACCCCACGCAAAGCAGGGCGCATCACTGGTGTTTGCCCACGGCTTTAACGTGCATTACAACCAGGTCGTGCCGCGTGCAGACCTGGACGTCTGGATGGTCGCCCCAAAGGCCCCTGGCCATACAGTTCGCAATACCTACACCCAGGGCGGTGGCGTGCCTCATCTGGTGGCCGTGCACCAGGACAAGAGCGGCAAGGCCCGTGACCTCGCCCTGAGCTACGCCATGGCCAATGGTGGCGGCAAGGCAGGCATCATTGAAACCAACTTCAAGGAAGAGACCGAGACCGATCTCTTCGGTGAGCAGGCCGTGCTTTGCGGCGGTGCCGTTGAACTCATCAAAATGGGTTACGAAACCCTGGTTGAAGCCGGTTATGCCCCTGAAATGGCTTATTTTGAATGCCTGCACGAGCTCAAGCTGATCGTCGACCTGATTTACGAAGGCGGTATCGCCAACATGAATTACTCGATCTCGAACAATGCCGAGTATGGCGAGTACGTGACGGGCCCAGAGGTCATCAACGAGCAGTCGCGAGCAGCCATGCGTGCAGCGCTCAAGCGCATTCAGACCGGTGAATATGCCAAGATGTTCATCATGGAAGGTCGCACCAACTACCCGGGCATGACTGCACGTCGTCGCCTGAATGCCGAGCACTCGATTGAAAAGGTCGGTGGCCAACTGCGTGCAATGATGCCGTGGATCGCCAAAAACAAGCTGGTTGACCAGACCCGCAACTGACAGGTGGCAGGCTTTGTCCTGCAAAAGGCCGCGCAGAGTTCTTGCGCGGCTTTTTTAATGGTGTGGTCAAAATCAGTACGGGGTTGTGAGTTTGTTATTCTTTGAGCCTTGCCGCCTTTACTAGCTATTCAATTGATAGCTGCTTGCGCACATCAAGTGCGCGTCAGGAGTACTTTTATGCATGATGGCGAAGAAGCCGGTTCACAAACTGAAGCGGTCATGGTGCGAAAGCGCCGCAAAGGCATTTACATACTGCCCAACCTGTTTACCCTCGCTGCGCTATTTGGCGGGTTTTATGCAATCGTCATGGCCATGAATGGTCGTTTCGACCAAGCCGCCATCGGCGTATTTTGTGCCATGGTGCTTGACAGTCTTGATGGCCGTATCGCGCGCATGACCAATACCCAGAGCGCTTTTGGCGAGCAAATGGATTCGCTGTCTGACATGGTTTCTTTTGGTGCTGCGCCGGCGCTGATTGCCTATGTCTGGGCATTGACCAGTCTTGGTCGCTGGGGATGGATAGGCGCGTTCGTTTATTGCGCCTGTGCCGCATTGCGTCTGGCCCGCTTCAATGTCAACACAGCCGTGGTCGACAAGCGCTTTTTTCAGGGGCTTCCTTCACCTGCCGCCGCTGCGCTCGTCGCTGGCTTTATCTGGCTCGCGACAGATGCCGGCATCAGCGGTCTTGAGGTTCGCTGGATCACGTTTGCACTAACTCTTTACGCTGGCCTGACCATGGTCACCAACGTGCCTTTCTACAGCTTCAAGGATGTCAGTATGAAGCGCAGCGTACCGTTTGCGGTAATTGTCTTGATCGCCTTGGGCATAGCCGTCATCAACATCCATCCGCCTACCGTCATGTTCGGATTGTTTGTAATTTATGGGCTGTCAGGCTATGTTGTTTACTTCTGGCGTAAAGCCAAAGGACTCCAGACCAGTGTGATTTCAACGTCCACTGACGAGCCGGACGAGCGTGGCTTGCACAAATAAATTGTGATAATATAAAACCATGCAACTCATTTCCCTAGCGCTACTGCTATCTGCCAACGGGCGGAGTCGGTAGCGCACGCGTTCACCCATCTCAAACGGCCCGTTTGCACCAGCAGCGGGCCGTTTTTCTTTGGACTGCTGGTTTGTTTCACCCTCAGTTACTCAAGAGGACATCATCATGTTGAAGAACCCAGCCAGCAAATATCGCGCCTTTCCTCCTGTGCAACTTGCACACAGGACCTGGCCCGATACGCAGCTGACCCGACCACCCGTATGGTGCAGCGTGGATTTACGGGATGGCAACCAGGCGCTTATTGAGCCCATGGATATCCCCCGTAAACTGCGGATGTTCAAAACACTGGTGGCCATTGGTTTCAAGGAAATCGAGGTCGGCTTTCCCTCTGCATCGCAGGTCGAGTTCGATTTTTTGCGGAAACTGATTGATGAAAACCTGGTGCCTGACGACGTGACCATCCAGGTGCTCACGCAAGCTCGCGAGCCCCTGATCCGCCGGACCTTTGAGGCGTTACGGGGTGCAAAGCGAGTCATCGTGCACTTGTACAACGCTACAGCCCCCGTGATGCGCAAGGTGGTGCTCGGACTTGACGAAGACGGCATTGTTCAGTTGGCGACCAGTCAGGCACAGTTGTTCAATGACCTCGCGGCGGTCCAACCGGAAACGCATTGGACCTTCCAGTATTCCCCCGAAATGTTCTCCGGTACCGAGCTTGCATTTTCAAAGCGCGTGGTTGATGCCGTAGTTGACGTGTGGAAGCCAACGCCACAGCACAAGTGCATCGTCAATCTGCCTTCAACCGTGGAACATTCCACACCCAATATCTTCGCGGACATGATTGAGTGGATGCACCGAAACCTGGCGCGGCGCGATTCGGTTGTGCTTTCAGTTCATCCTCATAACGACCGTGGCACAGGTACTGCTGCCGGCGAATTTGCCGTGATGGCCGGAGCTGACAGGCTTGAGGGTTGCCTGTTTGGCAATGGTGAACGCACCGGTAACCTTGATCTCGTCAATGTCGCACTTAACCTTTACAGCCAGGGCGTGGACCCTGGCCTTGATTTCTCAGATATTGATGAAATTCGTCGTACGGTTGAGCATTGCAACCAGTTGCCTGTCCACCCGCGCCACCCCTATGCGGGTGACCTCGTCTACACCTCGTTCTCAGGTTCTCACCAGGATGCTATCAAGAAGGCATTTTCTGCCCGCAAGGAAGGCGACATCTGGGATATGCCCTATCTCCCGTTGGATCCCAAAGATCTCGGGCGTAGCTACGAGGCGGTGATCCGCGTCAACAGCCAGTCTGGAAAAGGCGGTATTTCCTATTTGCTCGAAAGTGAATACGGACTGGAGCTTCCACGCCGTCTCCAGATCGAGTTCAGTCAGGTTGTGCAAGCGGTCATGGACACAACGGGCAAGGAGTTGACTGCACAGGATCTGTACGACCTGTTTGAGCGTGAGTACGGTGTACTTACCATCGCCTCGCCGCAGCACCAGGTGCTGGAGCAGGCTACCAATACGATGAGCGATAACGCTCCTGGCAAGCAGTTGACACTCAGCGCAGATATCCAGCTTGCAGGGCGCAGCCTGAGCTTTCAGGGGTCAGGCACTGGGCCGATTGATGCGTTTGTAGAAGGCATAGGCAAAGCAACCGGAGAAGGCATTCGTGTGCTTGATTACCATGAGCACGCCATAGGCTCTGGCGCCCACGTCAAGGCTGTGGCTTACCTTGAACTGCGCGTGGGTCAGCAGACCGTGTTTGGGGTCGGTATGGACGCCAATATTGTCTCGGCTTCCCTCAAGGCTATTATTTCGGGCTTGCAGCGGGCCCAGGCTACGCAAAAGGCTGCCGCACATTCACAGACAGAGGAATCAGCATGTCCGACAAATTAATCATTTTTGACACCACCTTGCGTGATGGCGAGCAGTCGCCCGGCGCATCCATGACACGCGATGAAAAATTGCGCATCGCGCGCCAGCTGGAAAGGCTGAAGGTCGATGTCATTGAAGCCGGTTTTGCCGCAAGCTCCAATGGCGACTTTGAGTGCGTCAAGGCGATCTCGGAAGTCATCAAGGATTCGACCGTTTGTTCCTTGGCCCGCGCAAATGATCGCGATATTTCCCGTGCGGCAGAAGCCCTGAAGCCTGCAAACTCAGGGCGCCTGCACCTGTTTCTCGCGACCAGCGCGCTTCATATGGAGAAAAAGCTGCGCATGACACCGGAGGAGGTTTACGAGCAGGCAAAGCTGTCAGTGCGTTTTGCACGCAACCTGATGGATGACATTGAGTTCAGTCCGGAAGACGGCTATCGCTCGGATCCCGATTTTCTCTGCCGCGTTCTTGAAACCGTCATTGCAGAAGGCGCGACCACCATCAACGTGCCCGATACGGTCGGATATGCCATTCCTGAGTTGTACGGAACTTTCATTAAGAATCTTCGCGAACGTATCCCGAACAGCGACAAGGCTGTTTGGTCTGTGCATTGCCACAATGACCTGGGCATGGCAGTCGCAAACTCCCTGGCCGGCGTCATGATAGGTGGCGCCCGGCAGGTTGAGTGCACCATCAATGGTCTTGGTGAGCGGGCTGGTAACTGTTCACTCGAAGAGGTCGTTATGGCCGTCAAGACCCGCAAGGATTATTTCAATCTTTCCCTCGGGATCGATACCAAACATATTCTTGCCACCAGCCGCATGGTCAGCCAGACGACGGGCTTTGTGGTGCAACCCAACAAAGCCGTGGTGGGTGCAAATGCTTTTGCACATGCGTCCGGCATTCACCAGGATGGTGTGCTCAAAGCGCGAGACACCTATGAAATCATGCGTGCCGAGGACGTGGGCTGGAGCGCCAACAAGATTGTGCTGGGCAAGTTGAGTGGACGCAATGCGTTCAAGCAACGCCTGCAGGAGCTGGGTGTATCCATGGAAAGCGAAGCCGACATCAACAATGCTTTCATCAAGTTCAAGGACTTGGCCGACCGCAAGAGCGAGATTTTTGACGAAGATATATTGGCCTTGGTCAGCGACGAGAGCGTCAGCCATGACAACGAGCAATACAGCTTTGTTTCCCTGTCCCAGCACAGTGAGACAGGTGAGCGTCCTCAGGCCAGTGTGGTGTTTACCGTACTGGGCAAGGAGGTCAAGGGCCAGTCAGATGGCAATGGGCCGGTTGATGCCTCCCTGAAGGCCATTGAATCTCACGTCAAAAGTGGCGCCGAAATGGTGCTTTACTCGGTCAATGCCATCAGTGGCTCAACCGAAAGCCAGGGAGAAGTGACTGTCCGGTTGCAAAACAGCGGCCGTGTTGTGAATGGTGTCGGTTCTGATCCAGACATTGTTGTTGCGTCGGCCAAGGCTTATCTCAGCGCCCTGAATAAACTTCAAAGTAAAGCTGATCGTGTGGCAGCACAAGGCTGATGTTACATTTTTGGAAATTTAATCCTTTAAATTCAACTACTTGGCGATACCTTGTGTGGCAATCTGTGCGCGGGTAAGCCAAATCCCACGCAATTGACTGTGTTTTGAGGAAAGTCACGCAAGTTTTTGATATTGCGTGACTTTTTCTATTTGTATACACTCCAGCCCATGCTTTTAATTGCACTCACAAGCAGGGCTCGCCACCATGTCCACACCAGTTTTTAATCGCATCTTCAAATTCTTTGGTTTTTTTGCCCTGTTTTTGGCACTTGCCGTGCCTGTTGTTGGTCATGCCGCAACCAAACGAGCAGGTGGTAAAAAGACACAGGTTACAAAAGTTTCGGCCTCCAAAAATGTTGTTACATCACGTAAGAGTGCGCGATTTGTGGTGGGCGCGAAACGCCGTTCTGTTATCCGTGTGTCTGCACCGGCTGTGCCCTCATATGGGCAGATCGCAGGCCTTCATTCGGCGCAGGATCCTCTGGACCTTAAATCAAGCGTAGCGCTTGTGATTGATCAGGACACGCGCGAAGTGCTGTTCAGCAAGAATGACCGCGCCGTGCTTCCAATCGCATCGCTCACAAAACTGATGACGGGCGTGATCGTCAGCGGCGCCAAATTGCCGATGGACGAGGTCATCACCGTGACGCAGGATGATGTGGATACCGAAAAACACAGCAGCTCGCGCCTCAAGGTCGGTACATCGCTCACACGTGGAGAGTTGCTGCATCTCGCGTTGATGTCCAGCGAAAATCGCGCAGCCCATGCTTTGGGCCGTACCTATCCTGGTGGCTTGCCAGTGTTCGTGAGTCTGATGAATGCCAAAGCCAAGTTGCTGGGCATGAACGACACCAGCTACTCAGAACCCACGGGCCTTTCCAGTCGTAACCAGTCGAGCGCTCAGGATCTCGCCACCCTGGTTAACGCAGCCCATGGCGATCCGACACTGCGTGAACTCACGACATCGCCTGGTTACCAGGTCGCCGTTGGCAGCCGCACCCTGCAATACAACAACACCAACCGGCTGGTCAAAAATCCTGACTGGGATATTGGTCTTCAGAAGACGGGCTATATTTCTGAAGCAGGTCAGTGTCTCGTTATGCAGACCAAGATTGCTGGTCGTAAACTCATCATGGTCTTCCTGGATTCTGCTGGCAAGCTCAGCCGTCTTGGCGATGCTGAACGTGTTCGCCGTTGGGTAGAGGCCAACCCTCTTGCCGGCAAAGTTAACCTGAGCGCTTCCGCCAAGCAGGTGAACGGCTGATAAGGGCTGATAGGTGTTCGCCTCGAGAAAAAAGAAAACCGGCCAAGGCCGGTTTTCTTTTTTCTGTTGCCAGGCCAGCGTCATTTCTGCCTGTAACCCAGCGCGGTTGATATCTCGCTCGCCGTGGCCTGCAGCTTGGGCAGCCAGTGTTCGTCAAGCCTGTCTGCGGGCGCAGAGATCGACAGGCCGGCCACCAGGTTGTTCTGGTCGTCATAGATGCCCGCAGCCATGCAACGCACGCCCAGTTCCAACTCCTCGTTGTCGCGTGCGATGCCGTATTGCCGCGCCCTGGAGAGTTCGCGCTCAAGGGCTGGCAACTGTGTGATGCTGTTTTTTGTCTGGCCGGACAGGCCGGTACGGGTCGCGTAGGTCCGCAGGCGCTGTGGATCGTCGAATGCCAGGAAAAGCTTGCCGACCGAAGTCAGGTGCAGAGGTGCCCGCCCGCCAATAGCGCGAACGACCTGCATGCCTGAGCGTTCGCTGAAGGCGCGCTCCACATAAATGATTTCATCGCCTTGGCGCATGCTCAGGTTGACAGGCTGCTGCGTCAGCTTGTGCAACTCGCGCATCGGTGCGAGCGCCGCGTCGCGCACATTGAGGCGTGCCTTGACCAGGTTGCCCAGCTCCAGCAAGCGCATGCCCAGACGGTAATTGCCGGCAACAGGCCTGTCTACAAAACGCCCGGTTGCAAGGTCATTCAGGATGCGGTGCGCAGTGGAAGGGTGAAGGCCTGACTTTTCGCTGATCTCCTTGAGCGACATCGCGTCTTCGCGATTGGCCAGGATTTCCAGCAGGGTGAACATCCGTTCAATCACCTGAACGGTGGGAGTGGCAGGAATGGTGCTATCAGACTTTTTCATGTGCAGACTTTCTGCATCAAATTTTACGCTATGAAATTGAACTGCACCTGCTGGTGAGTTACTTTTCGGAATTGACTTCCGCTGCGGCTTCCGCTGCGGCTTCCGACGGCACCCACTCATCATTAATGCGAATCTGGTTCGGCTTGAATCCCGCCTTGTAGTTCATCTTCGGGCTTTGTGCGATCCAGTATCCAAGATAGACATAGGGCAACTCGAGGCGTTTGGCCTGCTCGATTTGCCACAAGACACCGTAGTTGCCGTAACTGGCTTTGACATCCGGCTCATAAAACGTATACACGGCAGAAATACCGTCCTCAAGCACATCGAGGATGGAAACCATCTTCAGCACACCCGGCTCGCCGTTGGGCAGTGTTTCGCGAAACTCCACCAGTCTTGAGTTGACCCGGCTCTGAAGCAGGAACTGGGTGTACTGGTCGATGCTGTCGTGGTCCATGCCGCCGCCGGCATGCCGGCCGTTCTGGTAGCGAAGGTAGAGCTGGTAGTGCTCCGGCATGAAGCACAGTTTGAGCACGCGGGCATGAAGTGTTTTGTGACGTGACCATGCCCGGCGCTGGCTGCGGTCGGGCTCAAAATCTTTCACGGGCACCCGCAGCGGCACACAGGCCTGGCAACCGTCGCAATATGGACGATAGGTGAACATGCCGCTGCGCCGGAAGCCATTGGCAACCAGTTCTGAATAAGCATCGTTGTGAATCAGGTGACTGGGTGTGGCGACCTGCGAGCGGGCCTGTTTGCCTGGCAGGTAGCTGCAGGGGTAAGGGGCCGTCGCGTAAAACTGCAATGTCTGCAGCGGCAGGTCTTTGAGGTGCGTCACGGTGGTGGTGTCGTCCTGATTTGCAAAATCTCGGTCCAGTATACGGGTTTGAACACCCAGACAGGTGGGGCTTTACCAACCGTTTTTTGCAGATGTCTGACGAAATCCCTGCTACTGATTTCGAAGGCTCCCAGAGACGCCAGGTGCCGTGTGTTTTGCTGGCAATCGATCATCGCGATCGCATTTGCCCTGCAGAATGCCACAAGTGCCGATAACGCTATTTTTGATGCATCGGTCCGGTGGGCAAACATCGACTCGCCAAACACCATGCCACCCAGATTGACGCAATACAGCCCGCCGGCGAGTTCGCCGTCAATCCACGTCTCTACGCTGTGGGCATGGCCTGCCCTGTGAAGCGCGGTGTAGGCGTCAACCATCGAGGGCAATATCCACGTGCCGGGTTGTCCGTCGCGTGGCTTGCTTGAGCAGGCAAGGATCACGTCCTCAAAACAGCTGTCGAAGCGTACTTCGCAGCTCGTGTCGTTGCGAAAGGCTGAGAGCGTTTTGCGCAGTGAGCGGTGCAGCCTGAAATTTTCGGTTTGCAGAACCATGCGGGGGTCCGGGCACCACCAGAGTACGGGCTGACCCTCGCTGAACCAAGGGAAGATTCCACGCGAATAGGCATCGACCAGCGTCGGGACATTGAGCAACGATCCAGCCGCGAGCAGTCCGGGCGCAGGATCAGCGTGACCCCATGCTTGATCTACAGAAGGGAAGTTTTGTCCCGGTTCAAGCCAGGGCAGGGGCGGGGTGGAGTTGGCCATGTTGTTTTCAGCCTGGCAGCATTGCGCCACCTTGCGCCAATGGTAGTCGAGCAACCCAGCCGTCAATGAAAAAAAGGCCAGGGCAGTGAAGCCGTGGCCTTTTTTGCAGATGATTTGTGGCTCCTCAACCTGGGCTCGAACCAGGGACCTACGGATTAACAGTCCGGCGCTCTACCAACTGAGCTATTGAGGAATGCAGCCTTAGATTATAGCGTTTATTTTTCCGCTTTTTGAAGCGGGCTTGAAGCTTTGTTGAGCCATGCTGATGACGGGTATTCGCAAGCGCCGGGTCAGGCTGCTTTTGCTTGTGCTGTGGACTGGCGTATCACGATATCCGGTTGCAGCACGATGGATTCAGGTGTGCGGCCAGGGGATGCGATCTGTTCGAGCAGAAGGCGGGCAGCATGGGCGCCCATTTCACGATGCTGGATGCGTACGGTGGTCATGGGCGGAGACACCATGTCCATGAGTGGCATGTCGTTGTGCCCGATCACCGATACGTCGGTAGGGCAGGCCAGGCCCATACCGCGCAACGCGTCATAACAACCCAGAGCCAGCAAATCATTGGACGCGACGATGGCTGTGATGTCCGGTGATTTTGCAAAAAGTTTTTCACAGCCTGCCTTGCCCGCGTCACGCGAGTAACCGGTGCAGTTGACGATGCTGCTCGCGGCCAGGCCGGCCTCACGCATGGCGGCTACAAAACCTGCGCGGCGCACAAAGCCGGTCGACAGGTTTTGCGGGCCAGCGAGATGTGCAATATTTTTATGTCCGAGCGAGACAAGGTGCTGAACCGCCAGTTGCGTACCGAGTTGGTCGTCATTGATTACCATGGACAGTTCGCCCGTGTCAGCACCGCGGTTGACGAGCACAAAGGGCACGCCTTGCGAGACGCAGCGCGCCACCAGCAGGTCGTCGCGCGCGGCTGTCGCGATGATGAGGCCGTCCACCCGCCTTGCCAGCATCTGCTCGAAAACCTCCACCTGTGATGCGGCATCTCCATCCGCATTGGCCACCAGCGCAACGCAGCCTGCTGCCCGCAAGGTTTCTTCAATGCCCTTGACGATGGGCGGAAACACCGGGTTGGTGATGTCTGGCAATAACACGCCAATGGCACCCGAGCGCCTTGTGCGAAGGGCTGCTGCGAGCTGGTTGGGTCTGTAGCCCAGGGACTGTGCAGTCGCCTCTACACGCTTGACGACTGCTTCGCTGATCAGCGCGCGTTTTTTCGGGTCCAGAGCCCGTGAAACAGTAGAACGATCAACGCCGGCTTGCAATGCAACCTGTGTGATTGTGACTTTTCCCGTGGGTATCTCGCGCATACCCCATTGTTACAAGAATCATGGAGCGCCTCCAAAAAGAACTTGAGGCAAGGCTTGAATGATCTATTTCAAAAAATCTTTGCAATCGGTTGCATAAAAGGATATATTCGCCAACATGAACCAGCCCGCAGTGGGTCGTTCAGTCAAAAAGATTAAACGGAGCGCTATGAAACAACGTATTGGATGGATAGGTCTGGGCCGCATGGGCGAGGCCATGGCGAAAAAACTGGTGAAGGCCGGATACGACGTTAACGTGTGGAACCGAACCGCCTCAAAGGCTGAGCCACTCGCTGAATACGGCGCAAAAATTGTGGGAAGCAAGCAAGACCTGGCGTCCTGCGACATGGTCTTTACCATGGTCTCAACGACAGACGACCTCAAGCAGGTCTTGTTCGGCGAAGGCGGGCTGGTCACGGGCAAGGTCAAACCCAGGGTGGTAGTCGACAGCTCCTCCATTTCTGAAGAAGGCTCCGCCGAGATTCGTACGCAGCTTGAAGCCGCAGGTGTCGCCTATCTCTGCACGCCGGTGTCCGGCAACGCCAAGGTTGCAAAAGCAGGCAAGTTGCTGCAGGTCGCCTCGGGCCCCAAGACGCTTTATACAGAGGTCGAGCCCCTGCTGCAGGCGATGGCCGCCAAGGTCATGTGGGTGGGCGAGGGCGAACTGGCTCGTGTCTGGAAGATTGCCCACAACACCATGTTTGGCGTGATCATCCAGAACCTCTGCGAAATCACGGTGATGGCGGAGA
>JAZKCB010000097.1:13805-29525 GCA_040388335.1 Pseudomonadota bacterium
CGCCATCGCATTGCCGCACACTGCAGGCCAGAAGAAGGCCGGCATTCCACGCCATGTGTTCCTGCAAAGAATCAACGACTCGGTCCTGGGCTCGATGTATACGCGCTACAAGTCTCCCATGCTGACCAACCTCACGTTTGACCAGGTCACGTTCACGCCCAAGCTGCTGCTCAAGGATATGGATCTGGGTCTGGGTGCCGCCAAGGCCTACGGTGTGCCCATGCCATCGGCCGCCGCTACCCGAGAGTCCGTGGCGCGCATGGTGGGCCGTGGTCACGGCGATATCGACTTTGCCGTGCTGCTGCAGGAAACCGCCGCTGATGCGGGCCTGGTGCTCAAGTCCGAAAACGTCAAGGTCAGCGACGGCCTGGAGTCCTGAGCGATGAGCGCTGCGCCTGAAAGAACCTTGCTGCGCGGCGCATCCATCATCACGATGGATGCGCAGGGCGACCTGCCTGCCGGCGACATCCTGGTGACGGGCGACACGCTGACCGAGATCGCGCCAGTCATCAAGGCAGACGACGCGCAGGTCATTGATGCAACCGGCTTCATCATCATTCCCGGTCTTATCAATGCCCACATGCACACCTGGCAAACAGCGTTGCGAGGGTTATCTGCCAACTGGACGCTGCTGGAGTATTTCCAGAAGATGCATGCCGGGCTGGCGACGGTCTTTCAGCCGGAAGATCTGCATATCGCGACCCTTATGGGTGCGCTGAACCAGATCAACTGCGGCACCACAACGCTGGCCGACTGGTGCCACAACAACCCCACACCCCAGCACAACGATGCGGCCGTATCAGGCTTGCTGGCATCAGGCATACGCGCAGCGTTCTTTCATGGTACGCCCAAGCCCGACCCCAAACCGGGGCAAACGCCATTCTGGGAAGTGCCGCATCCGCGCGCGGAGATCGAGCGCCTGTTGACGGCGCATCAGTGCCAGCCACTGCTCACCATTCAGGCGGCGGTGCTGGGGCCGCACTACTCAACCCTTGAAGTGGCAATGCACGATTTCGCCATGGCCAAAGACCTGGGCCTCATTGCGTCGCTGCACCAGGGCGGTGGACCGGCGCGCACGCCCGATGGATGGGAAAAGCTTGAGGCTGCAGGCCTGCTGGGTGACAACATCAACATCGTGCACGGCCATGCGCTCAATGACGCACAGCTCAAACATTTCTGTGAACTGGGCATGAGCTTTTCAGCCACTGCCGAAAATGAAATGACCCAGGGCCATGGTTACCCCATCACCGGCCGGCTGCGCGCTTTTGGCCGGGCGCCTTCTCTGGGCGCAGACCTTGAAAGTGTGGTCAGCGGCGACATGCTGACCCAGGCGCGTGTGGCCCTGGCCATGCAGCGCAGTCTGGACAATTTTGCCTTCCGTGAAGCGCATGGCAGCATTCCGCCGACATCGACGGTCACCACACGTGAAGCGCTTTCTTGGGTAACGATTGAAGGCGCGCGCATGCTCAGGCAGTCACACCGCATTGGCTCACTTGCTGTCGGCAAGCAGGCAGACCTGGTGATGATTCGCGCGAGCGACCTCAACATGCAGCCCGTACACGATGCAGTCAACAGCGTGGTCATGCAGACCTCGCTAGCCAATATCGACAGCGTGATGGTGGCTGGCCGCTGGAAAAAACGCCATGGGCAGTTACAGGGTGTGGACCTGAAACCCAAGCTCGATGCGCTGCGGGCTTCCGGCGAAAAGATTACGAAGGCAATGGCCTTATGAAGCCTTGATCGTATGCAGATGGTTTGATATTAATTACAGGAGACAAGACATGAAAAAACGCATCTTTATGTTCGCAGCCAGTGCGCTGCTGGTAAGCACTGCCTGGGCCCAGGCACCTGCCGGCCAGGATTACCCCAACAAGATCATCAAGATCATCGTGCCCTTCACGGCGGGCAGTGCCACCGACATCATGGCCCGTATCGTGGGTGAAAGGCTGGGTGCCAGCATGGGCCAAAGCGTGGTGGTCGAGAACCGTCCTGGCGCCGGTGGAACGCTGGGTGCTGCGCAGGTTGCCAAGGCCGAGCCGGATGGCTACACCTTGCTGGTCGTGTCAACAGGTCACGTCGTGAACCCTGCGCTTTACGGTAGCCTGCCGTATGACACGGTGGGCGACTTCGCCGGTGTATCGCCGCTGGCTGCACTGCCCAGCGTGCTCGTGGTGGGAGCGGGTAGCCCCATCAAATCGGTCAGCGATCTGATTGCCCAAGCCAAGGCGAATCCCGGCAAGCTGAACTACGCGTCGGCGGGTGTCGGCAGCGCCACCCATGTCAACGCAGAGAAGTTTCGTGCGGTGTCCGGCATCCAGCTGACGCACATCCCCTTCAAGGGCACGCCAGAAACGATTGTCGAGGTCAGCTCCGGCCGCGTTGATTTCATGTTCACGCCCGTGCTGGCATCCATTCCGTCGATCCGCGACAACCGTATGCGCGCGCTGGCTGTCAGCACTGCCAAACGCTCCAGCGCCTTGCCTGATGTGCCAACGGTCGCCGAGGCAGGCGTTCCAGGTTTTGTATTCGACTTCTGGATCGGCCTGCTGGCACCCGCCAAGACGCCACGCCCCATCGTCAACAAACTCAACGCTGAAGTGCGCAAGGTCATGGCCCAGCCCGACGTGATCGAGCGCATGGCCAAGCTGGGTGCCGAACCCATGCCCATGGCGCCCGAGCGCTTTGACGCCTATATCAAGGAAGAATTCAACACCCTCGGTGCGATCATGAAAGCTGCACCCAAATAATGACCCCCACGTTTGTCACTTCGTGTACTGCGCTGCCCCCTGAGGGGGCCACCCGCCTGTGGCCCGGCAGAGCCGGTTCCACGGCTTGACTTGCGAAGATGGTCGCTCTTGTATTCCCGTTCGTCCTGAGCCTGTCGAAGGATGCTTGGGGCAGCCCTGCGCTAGCGGCCGTTCGTGGCTAAATATATTTGAAAGGTGCTATGGCGAGCCGCAAATTTGATCTCACTATCAACGGCCGCAAACGCACGGTCGAGGCAGAAGAAAACACGCCGCTGATCTACATCCTCCGCCATGACTGCGGGCTCAAGGGCACGCGATTTGGTTGTGGGGCAGGCCAGTGCGGTTCTTGCCATGTGATGCTGGACGGTGCTTCGGTGCCGTCCTGCGACACGCCCGTGTGGGCCGCAGAAGGCAAACCTGTTGTCACGGTTGAAGGTTTGGGCCGCCTGGGTAAAGGCGACGCGCTGCATCCCCTGCAGCAGGCCTTTATTGACGAGCAGGCTGCGCAGTGCGGCTATTGCCTCTCGGGCATCCTTATTCATGCTGCTGTGCTGCTTGAGAAAAGTCCTGACCCTACTGAGTCCGAGGTTCGCCAGGCACTGGATGAACACCTGTGCCGATGCGGCACCCACAACCGCATCGTGCGTGCCGTTCTGAAAGCTGCCGGACAGATGAGGGCGACTGCATGAGCGCCGCGCCAGTGCTGCCAGGCAGCCTGAACCTTAATAGCAAGCTCTCGAGCTGGCTGCGCATCCATACCGATGGCACGGTGACGGTTTACACCGGCAAGGTAGAGCTGGGGCAGGGCATCATCAGCGCGCTGGCGCAGATCGCTTCTGAGGAGCTGGACGTCAATGTATCGCGCATCCGCATGGTGGCGGCCAGCACAGGCGGCAGTCCCAATGAAGCTGTGACGGCCGGCAGCATGTCGGTACATGACTCGGGCGGTGCCTTGCGTCAGGTATGTGCCGAGGCAAGGGCGATTTACCTTTTGTCTGCAGCCAGTTTATTGAGGCTTGACCCGGCGCAGGCTGAAAAGCTTGAGATCAGTGATGGCCGCATCAGCACTGGTACGGGTGCATCCACCAGCTATTGGGAACTGGCAGATGACCAGTTGCTGGCGTGTGAAGCCTTGGGCCTGGCCGCACCGAAGAAACCAGGCTTAACGGCGTTGCCAGTGCAGCGCATTGATATACCGGACAAGGTCACTGGCCGGCCCCGATTTATCCAGGACATGGATTTGCCGGGCATGCTTTACGGCCGTGTGCTGCATCCGCCTTCTGCTGGCGCCACCTTGCAGTCCGTAGATCTTGCGCAGGTCAATGCGTTGCAAGGCGTGGTTGCAACGGTGCACGATGGCAGCTTTCTTGGCGTGATTGCCGACAGTGAATATCTCGCTGTAAAGGCGGTGGCCAAACTTGCAACACTCGCAACCTGGCGTGAAGCGCCTGCCTTGACGGGCATGCATGACATGCCGGCTTTTTTACGTGCCCAGCCGCTGGAAACCACACTCACTGCGGAGAAGGCTGTAGCCGATGCCACCGCAGGGCAGGTTTTTGAAGCCAGCTATTCGCGTCCGTTTATCGCCCATGCCTCCATCGGACCATCGTGTGCGGTAGCCTGCTACCAGCCCGGCAAGCTGGAGGTCTGGACGCACAGCCAGGGCATCCACAACCTGCGTGCCGACCTGGTAACGCTGCTGGAGCTGCCCGCAGACAACATCTTCATACAACACGTCGAAGGCGCGGGTTGCTACGGCCACAACGGCGCGGATGATGCAGCGGGTGATGCTGCATTGCTGGCCCGTGCGGCGCCGGGGCGGCCGGTGCAGTTGCAGTGGACGCGTGAAGACGAACTGGGCTGCGCGCCATTTGGCGCAGCAATGGCCGTGGCCCTCAAAGCGACAGTGGACAGCGATGGCCGGATCGTGGAATGGCAGCATGACGTCTGGTCTACCGGGCACAGCATGCGGCCTGGCCGCAGCAAGACGCCGGTTTTGATGGCCGCGTCATTGCTTGAGAAACCGTTTGAAAAGCTGGTTGCCATCAACATGCCCCTGGCTTCAGGCGGTGGTGCGGAGCGCAACTCGATTCCGGGCTATGACTTTGCACAGTGGCGCGCCGTCAGTCACCGCAGCCTGGTGATGCCGGTACGTACCTCGTCGTTGCGTTCCCTCGGTGCCCACTGCAATGTGTTTGCGGCCGAGTCCTTTATGGACGAGATGGCCGCCAGCCTGGGCGTTGATCCGCTGGCGTTTCGCCTCAAGCACCTGAGCGACGCGCGTGGCCGCGCCGTGCTGGAAAAGGTTGCGAACATGTCTTGCTGGGCGGATCGAAAGACTGGCATACATGATGCAAGCGAGGGCCGGGGCATGGGCATCGCCTATGCGCGCTACAAAAACACGGGTGCCTGGTGTGCCGTGGTTGCCCTGATAGACGCAGGTCACGACGTCAAGGTCGAGAAGCTCTGGATCGCCGTGGATGTGGGTCGTGTCGTCAACCTCGACGGCGTGATCAACCAGATCGAAGGCGGCGCCATACAGACCGTCAGCTGGGTACTGAAAGAACAGGTGAAGTTCGACGACACCCGCATTCTCAGCAGAACCTGGGAGGACTATCCCATTTTGAAGTTCTCGGAAGTGCCTGCCGTCGATGTGCACGTCATTGACCAGCCAGACCAGAAATCCATAGGCGCGGGTGAGGCCACGCATGGCCCTGTGGCTGCAGCCATCGCCAATGCGGTTGCCGACGCACTGGGCGTGCGGGTGCGTCACATGCCGCTGAATACCTACAACATCACGCAGGCCGCACTGGCCTAGCTGGAGAAATTCACCATGAAATTGCGCGTCAACATCTTCAACACTTCCAGCAACCTTCCGCTGTTTGCGGCCGTTGCGAACGGGTTTTTTGCAAAGCGCGGGCTGGACATTGAAATCCAGAACACACCGAACTCTGACGAGCAGCGCGCCGGGCTAGCAGAAGGAAAGTTCGAGATAGCGCATGCCGCTGTCGACAATGCCGTGGCCATGATCGAGTCCGGCAAGGATGCGGTGATTGTTTGCGGCGGTGATGCCGGCATGAACGACTTCATGGTGCGCGCCGAGATCAACACCATGGACGACCTGCGCGGCAAGCTGCTGGCGGTGGATGCGCCGAATACTGCGTACGCGCTGGCCGCCAAAAAAATCCTCAAACTCAATGGCCTGATTGAAAACCGTGACTACAGCGTCAAGCTGGCTGGCGGCACCGGGCCACGGTCGGCGGCCATGGTGGGAGACCCGCTGCTGGCTGCAGGCATGATCAACCCGCCGTTTTCATTCACGGTGCGCGAGAAGGGCCTCAAAAGCCTGGGTACCCAGTTTGACCTCCTCGGCCCCTACCAGGCGACGGGTGCTTTTGTCATGCGCCAGTGGGCTGCTGCGAATGCAGATGCCCTGGCGGCGTACCTTGCGGCCTACATCCAAGGTCAGCGCCATGTGCTGAACCCGGCACACCGCCCGGAGATGGTTGCCTTGCTGGTGTCGCGTTTCAATTTGTCTCCTGCTGTGGCCGAGGGCACTTATGACGCGGTGGTCGCTCCGGGTTCAGGGCTGGCACCGGATGCGGCTTTCAACGACGATGGTTTTGTGGCCGTGCTTTCCATACGTGCCGAGATGGAGGGCATGTGGGGTGGCAAGCCGCCAAAAGCGCAGCGCTATCTTGACCTGTCGTACTACGACAATGCGCGTGCCCTGACACAAGCCAGCTGATAACAAGTCAATCCAAGGAGTATTTCATGGAGCAGCCACAACGCCTTCCGTATATCGACCCGGCCCTGATCACCGACCCGAAGATGATGGCCGAGTTTGAGCGTGCCGCACGCGAAGGCGCGCCCAGGCCCGAGAGCCATGCAATGCGAGCCAATGTCCCGGCAGTGTTCTGGGCTTTTACCAATGCGTGGAATGACACCTTTGTGAACGGCGTTTGTGACCACGCGATCAAGGAGCTGTGCCGGCTGTATGTCTCGCAGGCGGTCAACTGCAATTACTGCGGCAACCAGCGTTCGGTCAAGGCGCAGGAACAGGGCCTGCTTGAAGCCGACGTCAAGGATTTGCTCGACTTCGACAAGTCCACCCGTTTTACCGAACGCCAGAAAGCCGGCCTGCGCCTCGCAGAAGCCATCACCTGGGGACTGGAATCGACGGATGACCTGTGGCAAGGTCTGTACGGCAACTTTGACACCGGCGCCATCGTCGAGCTCGGCTTTTTCATAGGCCTGACTATGGGCCAGCAGCGCTGGAACCGCCTGATCAACATGCAGCACAACCAGTTCATGGCGGGTGCCTCTGGCGGGCTTGCCCCAGCAGCACGCAAGGCTGCTTGAAGAAGACCGTGTGAAAAAGAAAATCCACTTCATCGGCGTCGGCAAGATGGGCCTGCCCATGGCCACGCATTTCCTGGCGGCAGGCCATGCGGTCAGTGTTTACGACCCCAACAGTGAGCGCCTGGGCATGGCGCGTGTGCATGGTCTTGAAGTTTCAGACAACACCGCGGACGCGATTGCCTCGTCCGATGCGATCTTTTCATCGCTGCCCAATGACAAGGCGCTGCGTGAGGTGGCGAGCCAGGTGAGTGCGCTTGCGCGCAAGGGCGCCACTTTTGTAGACACCAGCACCGTCTCGCAACAGGCATCGGCGAATGTCGCGCAATCGTGCGCTGCAGCTGGGGTGCATTACCTGCGCACGACGGTTTCGGGCAACAACAAGATGGCTGAAGCCGCACAGCTGACGGTGATGGCGTCAGGTCCGCGTGCTGCTTATGAAGACCTGTTGCCGGTGCTGCAACTGCTGGGCCCCAACCAGTTTTACCTGGGCGATGGCGAGCAGGCACGGCTGATGAAGCTGGTCGTCAACCTGATGATTGCGCAGACCAGTGCGATGCTGGCAGAGGGGCTGGCACTGGGCCGCAAGGGCGGGCTGGACTGGCGCGACATGTGGAAGGTGCTGGCGGCCAGTGCCGTGGGCTCCCCCATCCTCAAGGCCAAGTCCCTGCAGCTCAGCGAGCGGGATTTCACGCCGACGTTCACCGTACATCAGATGATCAAGGACCTGGACCTGATTCTGGGTGAGGGTGAAACGCTGCACTCACCGCTGCCGCACACCGCACTGACGCACCAGCTGATGCATGCGGCAGTGGCCCAGGGTGATGGCGAAGACGACTACGCAGCCATCATCAAGGCGGTTGAGCGCAGCGCCGGGCTGGACTCGCCCAAAGGCTGAGCGGCAGAGCGCCCTCAGTGTGGCCCGCGATGCGCACTATCATCTGGGCACATGACAAACCAGGCTTTTGAATTCGAATACCCGCGTGTGCTCAGCATTGCGGGCTCCGACAGTGGTGGCGGCGCTGGCATACAGGCTGACCTCAAGACGATTGCGGCGCTGGGCTGCTACGGCATGACGGCCATCACCGCGCTGACTGCGCAGAACACGCTGGGTGTACGCGCCATCCACAGCGTGCCGCCGCAGATGCTGCGCGACCAGATTGATGCGGTGGTCGAAGACATTGGCGTCCACGCCGTGAAGATCGGCATGCTGCACGCACCCGAGATTGTTCACACCGTTGCCCAGGCGATCGACCGCCATTCGCTGCACCACGTGGTGCTGGACCCCGTGATGGTGGCGACCAGCGGCGCCGTGCTGATCGACAACCCGGCGATTGCCGCGCTGGTGAAAGAACTCTTTGGCCGCGCCGTGCTGGTCACGCCGAATCTGGATGAGGCGTCATTGCTGGTCGGCCGTAAGCTCAGCAGCGAGCAGGACATGGAGGCCGCCGCGCATGAGCTGCTGGCCAAAGGTGCGAATGCGGTTCTTGTCAAAGGCGGTCATCTGGCGGGCGAGGTGGTCAGCGACCTGCTGATGGCCAAAGACGGTGTGCCGCACTGGATGCGGGCAGCGCGCATTCACAGCGCCAACACCCACGGCACCGGCTGCACGCTGTCATCGGCCATCGCGGCGCATCTGGCACTGGGCCATACGCTGGTCAATTCAGTCGAGGCTGCACGCAGCTACATACGGCTGGCGCTGGAGGCTGGGGCGAAGGTCAGGACAGGCGCCGGGAGCGGCCCGCTGAATCACAGCCACGCACCGCACGTGATGCTGCTTCATCCTCTTCAATCGATCAGGCCGCCGCAGCAACCCTGACGGGTCTGTCGCTGGTAAAGCGCGCCAGCACAAAGGTCAGCCCCAGTGTCGGCAGTGCGGCGCCCAGGCTGGGCATGAACTGCGCGTAAAGGTGGTAGCAGAGCACGCCGGTAAACCAGATCGCCACGGCGCTGTAGTTAACTTTTCTTTCGTCCACAAGGTGGGCGATGTTGGCCCGGCCGGCCAGCCGCGCCAGGATCACCCCATAGAGCGGCACAAACACCGAACTCAGCACCAGCAAAAACGGCTCCAGGCTGTGCATGGGCAGCACCAGCGCCAGCGCCGTGCAGACGATGGCCATGCCCACGCCCCAGCGGCGAATCGTCCAGCCTGGCTTCAGGCTGTGGCCGGCGACAGAGCCTGAGTACAGATCGCCATAGGCGTTGTCGACCTCATCAATCAGGATCAGGCCCAGCGCGATCAGCCCGCCTTGCGCCAGCAGCAGCGCAGCGACCAGGTCAGTGCTCGGCGTGGTGATGGCGACCAGCACGCCGAGACCGTAACACCAGATATTGGCAATCGCATAACCCAGCCAGGTGCCGCGCAGGGTGCTTTTGCCATCGCGCCCATGGCGGGCAAAGTCGGCCACCAGCGGCAGCCAGGAAACCGGCATGGCGATCACCAGGTCCAGCGCAGACAGCGTGCTCATGCCGCCGTCGCCGGGCTTGTTCCAGATGGCGGCCAGTCCCTGGGCATTGGCTTTGGCAAGAAACTGCCAGCTCAGCCAGAGCAGGGAAAGAATGACCAGCGGCAGGCCGAAGCGGCCAATGAATTTGCGCACCAGACTGACCATGGAGCCCGACAGCAGGGCAATCAGCACTCCACCCCAGAGCAGCGTGGCCAGCAAGGGCCAGATTGACGACGCAAAGCCACCGGACTGGCGCGCAATGGCCATGGTGCCGTCACGCATCACCACCAGTTCAAACGTCGTCCAGCCGACAAGCTGAACAATGTTGAGCAGCACCGGCAGCTTTGCAAAACTGCTGCCATAGGTCGCATGCATCAGGCCGGAGCTGGACAGGCCGCTGTCGCAGCCGATCTTCGCTGTCCAGGCCAGCAAGCCAGCGCCCAGGATGGAGCCAAGCACGATGACCATGGCCGCCTGTTTCGCACCCAGCGCCGGCACGAGGTAGGCACCAATCTGCATGACCAGCAGGCCGACGCCCAGGCTGAGCCACAGCGAGGCGTGGTCGCGAAAGCCGAAGGAGCGTTCACTGGCCGGCAGTGGGGTGAGGGCGGTGTTGGCGGATGGGGGAGTTGGTGAAGTGGTCGCCATGTGTTGCCTGTCGATTGCTGTTGTGCGTCGCAATTTGCTATGAATTAAATAGCTGCTCACGCCCATATCTATTGGTCTGGAGGCCGATTCGATGCCTGAAAATGGCCTTTTTGAGCCATTTTTAAGTATTTTGACATCCCGGATGTGTCGTTCGCAGGCTTTAAAATAGCTGTAATAGCTAATATAGCTGTTTTGACGAGTTGCGATGCAGTTTTTCAGTTGGGCGCGCTGTCGGGCGCAACGCCCAGCAACTTGTGCAGGCGTGGGCTGGTCGTGGTGTATTGCAGCAGGGTTTGCTTGTCGGGAAACACAATCTCTGCCGCGCCAAAAGCCGCCAGCGCGCTTTCATGAAAACCGCTGAGGATGAGTTTCTTTTTGCCGGGATAGGTATTGATGTCACCGACCGCAAAGATGCCCGGGATGCTGGTGGCAAATGTGGACGTGTCGACCTTGACCTGCTTGCGCTCCATCTCCAGTCCCCAGCCGGCCACGGGGCCGAGTTTGGGCGACAGGCCCAGCATCACCAGCAGCATATCTGCGGGCAGCGGGGTGATGTTGCCGTCGACATCAGTGACCTGCGCTGCCGTCAGTTTGCCGCCTGCCTCTTCATGCCCCGTGACCTGGCCGACCCTGAACGTCAGCGCGCCGCTTTCGCACAGGGCATTGATCATCAGCACCATGTCGGTGTCGGCCTGGAACACATCGCGCCTGTGCAGCAGTGTCACGCTTTTCGGCTGGTCGGCATCGAGTGTGGCCAGCCGCATGGCCCAGCCGAGGGCGGCGTCGTCGCCGCCGACCACCAGTACGTCCTGGCCTGCAAAGGCGCTGGTGTTGCCGACGCGGTAGAGCACCTGGCTGCCTTCGAATTTGTCGAGCCCATCCACGCGCAGCTTTTTAGGCTGGAACGCGCCGACGCCTGAGGCCAGGAAAATGGTTTTGGTGAGAAAGCGAGCGCCCTGGCTGGTTTCAACATGAAAGCGGCCGTCGGCCTGCTTTTCAACAACGCTGACTTCCTGCCCAAGGTGAAAAGGCGGGGTAAAGGGCGTCAGCTGTTTGAGCAGGCTGGCGATGAGTTCGCGCCCGGTACAGTGCGGCGTGCCGGGAATGTCGTAAATCGGTTTGTCGGGGTAGAGCTCTATGCACTGACCGCCCACGTAGGGCAGCGAGTCGACGACATGGGCCTTGATGTCCAGCAGACCCAGCTGAAAAACCTGGAACAGGCCCACCGGTCCGGCGCCAATGACAAGTGCATCTGCCTCAATCATTTCGTTGTGGCCCGATGCACGCATGATTCCCCGATCAGGCCAGCAGGCGCCGCAGAACTGGCTTTGCCAGGCTACAGGCGTCGTCCCCTGCAAGGGGAGGAAGTGCTACACGCAGTGAGCATCCGGCAGGGGTGTGCATATTTAACGAACTAACTGATCCAGCTTGCCAACCTTGTCTTTCCAGTCATCCGCATCAGGCAAGGGGTCCTTGCGTTTGGTGATGCTTTTCCAGCCGTCTGCGCGGGCCAGGTCAGCATTGAGCTTGATGTACTGAAGCTGGTCGGCCGGTACATCTTCCTCGGCGTAGATGGCGTTGACCGGGCACTCGGGGATGCAGACCGCGCAATCGATGCACTCGTCCGGATCAATCACCAGCATGTTGGGGCCTTCGCGGAAGCAGTCCACGGGGCACACGTCCACGCAATCGGTGTATTTGCAGCGGATGCAGGCGTCGGAAACGATGTGAGTCATGTTGTGTCTATCGGGGCGGATCGGTGGAAACCCTCAATTTTAAGGGCTTTCCGATGGCATTTTCTGAAAGGGTTTAAACGGGGGATCAAAGAACCAGCAAAGCGCCAGAGGTCTTGTGCGATGCGGTATCGACCAGCACCAGCGAACCCAACGTGCGGGACTGCTTGTACGGCAGCGTCGCAATCGGCTCCAGCAGCGCGATTTCAATCACGCCGATGGCGTTGGCATCGAGCTGGGTGGCCTCAATGCTTTCCAGCGTGTTGATGTTGATGTGGCTCACGATGCGCTTGACCTTGGCCTTGACCCAGCGGTGACCGTGCAGCGCCAGATACATGCGGCCTGGCACCAGCGGTTCTTCATCCATCCAGGCAACGGTAGCGGTGATGTGGTTGGAGCCGAGCGCAGGCTCGAAACCATCTGCCGCCAGCAACCAGTCACCACGCGAAACATCCAGTTCACGATCAAGAATGATGCCTGCGCTGTGGCCGGCTTTCACGTCTTTCGGCTGGCGCGCATGGTCCAGCACCTGCGCCACTTTGGCGGTCTTGCCGCCCGGCAGCACGGTGATGTCCTGGCCCGGTTTCACATCACCACTGGCGATGCGGCCCCAGAACACGCGGCGGCCCTGCGAGGTGTCCGAGCTGGAGGAGAACTTCTCGACCCACTGAACCGGAAAGGCAAACGGTGCGGTATCGGCCGGCGTTGCGGGCAGTTGTTCCAGCAGTTGCAGCAGGCCCGGGCCGTTGTAGCCGCACCAGCCAGGGTTTGCATCCACCACGTTGTAGCCGATGAGGGCCGACACCGGGATGATGGCCTTGACGGGGATTTGCGCCTCTTCGGCAAACTTGTTGAGTGCTGCGCTGATGTGGGCAAACGCCACGTCGGGCTTTTCAACTGCATCAAGCTTGTTCACGGCAAAAACTATCGAGGTCACGCGCAGCAGATTGACCAGCAGCGAATGGCGGCGGGTTTGCGGCAGCAGCTCGGGCAGGGCAGACTGCCAGTCGAGCTTGGTCGCATCGACCAGCACCACAGCAGCGTCTGCGCTGGAAGCAGCGGTGACCATGTTGCGGGTGTACTGCTCATGGCCGGGCGCATCGGCAATGATGAACTTGCGCGCTGCGGTGTTGAAGTAGCGGTAGGCCACATCAATCGTGATGCCCTGTTCGCGCTCTGCCTGCAGGCCGTCGGTCAGCAACGCCAGATCGGTCTGCCCGCCGCGCTGCACGCCGGCGAGCTGGTCCTGCAACACGGTCTTGCTGTCCACGAGCAGGCGGCCGATCAGTGTGCTCTTGCCGTCATCAACGCTGCCGCAGGTCACAAAACGCAATGCGGCGCGGGTGTCCTGTTCGGTGGCCAACACGGGGGCTTCCCTTGAAATGGTGACGGTGCTCATCAGAAATAGCCTTCTTTTTTACGTTTTTCCATCGACGCATCGGACGTCTTGTCGTCCATGCGGGTTGCGCCGCGTTCGCTGACGTCGGCGGCCAGGGTTTCGAGCACCACGTCGGATGCGTTGGCGGCCGGGCTGTCTACAGGGCAGGTGCAGGTGATGTCGCCGACGGTGCGGAAACGCACGGTCTTTTCAACCGCCACTTCGCCATCTTTCAGGGGGGTGAGTTCGGTGACCGGCACCAGCAGGCCCTTGCGCTCCACGACCTGGCGCTGGTGCGCGTAGTAGAGCGATGGCAGTTCGATGTTTTCGCGTTCAATGTATTGCCAGACGTCGAGCTCGGTCCAGTTCGAGATCGGGAACACGCGGAAGTGCTCGCCCGGCTGCAACCGCGTGTTGAACAGGGTCCACAACTCGGGGCGCTGGGCCTTGGGTTGCCACTGGCCGAAAGCGTCGCGGTGCGAAAAGATGCGCTCCTTGGCACGGGCTTTTTCTTCATCGCGGCGTGCGCCGCCAATCAGCGCATCAAAGCGGAACTCGTCAATAGCTTCGAGCAGCGTGACCGACTGGTGCACATTGCGCGACTCGCCAGGGTGGGCCAGGCGCACGGTGCCGCGCTTCATCGAATCTTCAACACTGCGAACGATCAGGTTCGCGCCCAGCTGTTTGGCACGGTAGTCGCGGAAGTCGGTCACTTCATGGAAGTTGTGGCCGGTGTCAATCATCAGCAGCGGGTAGGGAATGCGACCCGCGCCAAACGCTTTTTCAGCGCACTTGAGCAGCACCAGCGAATCCTTGCCGCCCGAAAACAGCAGGGTGGGGCGCTCAAAGGCGGCGGCCACTTCGCGCAGGATGAAGATGGCTTCTTCTTCCAGTGCGTCGAGGTGGGCATTGCTGAGGTGATTGAGTTGGCCCAGCAATTGGGGTTCTGTTCTGGCGTTCATAGGGGGGGCTTTTCGGTAGGAGCAGAAAGTCAGTGCTGGACGTGCAGACCGCACTCGCGGTTGTCTTCGCCCTTGGTAGGGTCCACGTAGTCAAAGTTGTTGGGCAGGCCGTGGGCCTCGCAATATTCGTAGAGGTCTTTTGACGACCAGTGCAGCAGGGGCGCGACCTTGATCAGGCCGTCGGGGTTGACACTCACTGGGTCCATCTGGGCGCGCACGGCGGTGTCGGTGGCGCGCAGGGCTGTGAACCAGACCTTGGGTGCGGTTTCACGCAAGGCGCGGGTGAAGGGTTCGAGCTTGACCTCTTCGGTGAAGGCGGCGTGGCGTGGGTCGTCCAGCGCCGGCGTCGCACCTTCAACCGCCTCACGATGCGCGCGCGAGCGGCGCGGCAGGTAAATGTGCAGGTCCAGCTTGAGCAGCTTTGTCACCTCGTCGGCGAAGCGGTAGGTGGCTTCGGTGTTGTAGCCGTTGTCCATCCACACAACTGGAACCTTCGGGTTGGCGCGCGTCACCATGTGCAGGATGACCGCCTCAAAAGGCCGGAAGTTGGTGGTGATGATGGCAGCCTTGTTCAGGCCGACAGCCCAGTCCACCAGGCCCTGGGCATTGCGGCCCAGTTCTGCGTTGATGTGTGCGAGGTCCATGCCTGCCTTTGCTTGAGATTCAATCACTGCTGTCATGTCAGGCCTCGACGAAGTGGGGTTTCACCTGGACTGCATCGCCCTGGTATTTGCCGGCCTGGTAACCGGGGTAGCTGCGCAGCACGCGCTCGGCGACGACGATGTCCTGGTCGGCGCGCAGCACGGCGGTGGTGAAACCGCTGCGCTCCATCTGCGCAAGCTGGTCGACCAGCACGTCGCCAGTCGCGCGAATTTCGCCCTTGAAGCCCAGGCGGCGGCTCAGCAAAAAAGCCTGGCTGAACGCGCGGCCATCGGTGAATTTGGGGAAATGCAGGTCGATGCGTGTGACACCGGCCAGCGAAACGTCCCTGGGGTCTGCGTCATTGGCGATCTGCAGGCTGTTTGGGGCAGCGGACTCGTGCGCTGAAGAGGCAATCAGTTTCATGATGTTGTGTTCTTTCAGGCGGCCTGGTCAGCCAGCTCGGCGTTCTTGCCGGTGACGGAGAACCGCGCGCCATTGGCCGCAGCCTTGAAGGGCTCGGCGCCTACGCGGCGCAGGGTGTCGATGAAGGTTTCCTGCCTGTCGCCGATGGCCACGCGCTGTTCGCGGTAGGTGTCGAGCACGGCTTCAATCACCTCGGGCACTTCGGCAGCAGAGAACGACGGGCCGACGACCTTCCCGGTGGCGGGTGCGCCCGACAGCTTTGAGCCATCCGAGCCGCCCAGCGTGATCTGGTACCACTCCTTGCCGTCCTTGTCGACGCCCAGGATGCCGATGTGGCCGCTGTGGTGATGGCCGCAGGAGTTGATGCAGCCGCTGATGTGC
>JAZKCB010000098.1:0-1937 GCA_040388335.1 Pseudomonadota bacterium
CGGTCTCCAAAACCGAAGGTTGTAGGTTCGATTCCTACTGCCCCTGCCACCCGGACAAGGCGCTGATTGCCAAAGCCAGGGTGGTTTGAAAAGACAGTGAAAACAAGCCCGCCGCGAGTCAAAAACTCCAGGTGGGCTTCAGCGTCTCAGGGGAGTGTTTCCCCTGAATGCCAAGATTGAACAGGAAATTCGGCAAACATGGCTTCTACTCAAGTTGAAACCGTCAGCACAACGACCGACAAGGCCAAGCTTGGCGTTGCGGTGCTGTTGGTGCTGGGTGCGCTGGTGGGCTTTTACATGTTCGCCAAACAGGGCCAGGTTGCGCAATGGGGTGTCCTGATTGTCGGGCTGGCGGCGGCGGTTGGCGTTTTCATGACGTCCGAGTCTGGCAAGCAGTTTGTGGCTTTTGGTCGCGACTCCTGGCGTGAAGTCAAAAAGGTCGTCTGGCCTGCCCGCAAAGAGGCCATGCAGATGACGGCCTATGTATTTGCATTTGTCCTGGTGATGGCCCTCTTTTTGTGGTTCACAGACAAGACGCTCGAATGGGTGTTTTACGACCTGCTACTGGGATGGAAAAAATAATGAGCGATCTGAACGGCGCAATAGTCACCGAAGTGGCGGCGGGTACATCCCTCACGCCGACGCCCGGCATGCAGTGGTATGTCGTGCACGCCTATTCCGGCATGGAAAAGGCCGTTGAGCGCAATATTGTCGAACGCATCAACCGCGCCGGCATGCAGGCCAAGTTCGGCCGTTTCCTGGTGCCCACCGAAGAAGTGGTCGAGATCAAGAACGGCCAGAAAAAAACAACCGAACGCCGTTTCTTCCCGGGCTACGTGCTGGTCGAAATGGTCATGGACGACGAAACCTGGCATCTGGTGAAGCACACCAACAAGGTCACGGGTTTTGTTGGTGGTGCCAAAAACCGTCCGGCCCCGATTTCTGAAGAAGATGTGCAAAAAATCGTCAGCCAGATGCAGGTCGGCACCGAGAAGCCCCGTCACAAGGTGGAGTTTGAGGCTGGCGAATACGTTCGCGTCAAGGATGGCCCGTTCACCGACTTCAACGGCACGGTCGAAGAAGTCAACTACGACAAGAACAAGGTTCGTGTGTCGGTCACGATTTTTGGCCGTGCAACCCCTGTGGAGCTGGAATTCAGCCAGATTGAAAAGACCTGAAAAAAGCCTGAACAAGGCGCCAAAGACCCGTTCGTGGCCAGTCTTGTTCAGAAGTTTTTAAAATTCACGCTTTGCAACTCGGCGTGAAAGGTTCGCGAGAACCTTTTTGAGTTGTGTAACCCCCGGGGAGCCGGGCCTGTCGTAAAAGATGGTGCCCTGGCGTTATGACCCGCAAGGAGAAAAGTATGGCGAAAAAAATCGTCGGCTTCATCAAGCTGCAAGTGCCAGCTGGTAAGGCCAACCCGTCCCCCCCGATCGGCCCGGCGCTGGGTCAGCGCGGCCTGAACATCATGGAGTTCTGCAAGGCATTCAATGCCCAGACCCAGGGTGTCGAGCCCGGCCTGCCACTGCCTGTGGTGATCACGGCATTTGCCGACAAGAGCTTTACTTTCGTCATCAAGACGCCTCCCGCAGGCATCCTGATCAAGAAGGCCATCAAGCTCGACAAGGGTTCGGCTACACCGCACACGGTGAAGGTTGGCAAGATCTCCCGCGCACAGCTGGAAGAAATCGCCAAGACCAAAATGAAAGACATGACGGCTGCTGACCTCGATGCAGCAGTCCGCACGATTGCCGGTACGGCTCGCTCCATGGGCGTGTCGGTGGAGGGTGTTGTATGAGCAAGCTGACCAAGCGCCAGAAAACCATTGGCGACAAGATCGACAGCAACAAGCTGTACGCCATTTCCGATGCCATCGGCCTCGTGAAGGAATTCGCTGTTGCCAAGTTCGATGAATCCATCGACGTGGCCGTCCAGCT
>JAZKCB010000099.1:0-4893 GCA_040388335.1 Pseudomonadota bacterium
TCTCCTCGCTCTTCCAGCGTTTAAGAAAGTGTCCGTTATTTCAGGGGAATCCCATACCAAACGCTCTCTGCATTTCGTCCGACGTCGTCTTTGCTTCCTTGCACGCCTACATTTTGGCGGCGAGATCGGAGATTCGAATACCGGCTGGCCGCGAGTGCCATCTAAGGTCGATCGGACTGAACGACTGCTTTTCGCCTCCTAATCCGACGAAACGAGCGACAGCTAAGTCGTCGTTAGCTCCAATTCGCAACCCGGCGCTTTGGGCCATGAGCTGACGGTGGCGGCGGACAACTTCCCAGCATCTCAGCACCCGACCTTTAGCATCAAAGGCCGTCGGGTCGGTGGTGTTCCGCACAGGATGTGTCACCTACAGTAATATCTAGCGAAGGCTATACACGAAAGGACGCCATGCGCCATACAGAAACTGACTACCTGATCATCGGCGCTGGCACCACCGGCCTCGCGTTCGCCGACACCCTGATCGCCGAGACCAACGCGCACGTTACGTTAATTGATCGCCACGGCAAGCCGGGCGGGCACTGGAACGACGCCTACCCCTTCGTCACCTTGCACCAGCCGTCGTCCTTCTATGGCGTGGCCTCAATGGAACTGGGCAGCGGGCTCATGGATCCGGTTGGCCTGAACCGCGGCATGGCGGAGCTGGCGAGTGGTCCCGAGATCAGCGGTTATTTTGATCGGGTGATGAACCATAGGCTACTGGCGAGCGGCCGCGTGAGCTACCACCCGCTCAGCAATTACCTCGGTGATGCGGACGGTGTCGGCGAATTCGAGTCGCTGCTGTCGGACGAGCGTACGATGGTCACGGTGCGCCGAAAGATCGTCGATGCAACCCGTTTCAGCCCCGCCGTGCCGTCTACGACCAAACCGGCTTTCACGATAGGCGATGGCGTGCGTGTCGTTGCCCCGAATGTGTTGCCGGGGCTATGGCACCTTACACAAGGAGGGCCACTACCACGGCGCTTCGTCGTGCTGGGTGCTGGCAAGACGGCGATGGATGCCTGCATCTGGCTGCTGCAGTCCGGCACGCCAGCCGACGCCATCACCTGGGTCATGCCGCGCGACTCGTGGGTGGCCAACCGCCTGGGCACGCAGAACGGACCTGAGTTTTTCAAAGAGGCGATCGGCGGTCAGGCCGATCAGATGCAGGCTTTTGCCGATGCCAGCTCGATCGACGATCTCTACCTGCGGCTTGAAGCCTGTGGCGCAATGCTGCGGATTGATCGTGAGCGCATGCCGACGATGTTCCATTTCGCGACGCTGTCCGAAGCCGAGGTAGAGGTTCTGCGTTGTATCCGCAACGTGGTGCGGCTGGGCCGCGTGACGGCGATCGATGCAGACGGGATGCGGCTCGAACGTGGCCGCGTGGCCGTGGAGCCCGGCACGCTGTTCATCGACTGCACCGCATCGGCTGTGCAAGTCAGGGAGTCTGTTCCAGTTTTCCAGAGCGGTAGGATCGTCATACAGTTGCTGCGTGCACCGCTGGTCGCGTTCAGCGCCGCGCTCACGGCATATGTCGAAGCTCGCTTCGACGATGAGTCTCAAAAAAACCGTCTGTGCGAACCCGTGCCCTTCCCGCGCCGCACGGCCGACTACCCCCGCACGATGGCCGTCACCATGAGCAACCAGGTCCAGTGGGGGCAAGATACCGCATTGCGCCAGTGGATCCGCAATTGTCGACTCGATGCCTTTGGCAGCCTCACCAGCGGCGCGGACAAATCCGATGTCGAGAAGCAGACCATCCTCGCACGCCTCAAATTCCAGGCGCAGGCTGCGGCAGCCAATATGCCGCAGCTTCTGGCAACCGCTGGCGGCGACTGAGCTTGTCCTCACGTGCTGTGCGGACAGATGTCGCGTTGTACACCCCTTAGCCCTTGTGTTGCAGGTCATCCAGTACCTACCCGCTTTTGCTGCCAAGGCGCGATGGGCTGCCAAGCTGAGCTGTTTGATTTCCGCTTTGTCGTCGTTTAGAGTCGTTCATTAACGATCAATTCCCATCAGGTACCTTGGGTAATTTCCAACAGCTGCTCATTACAAGCAAGCTGGTCAGGAATTCCCGGATCAATGGTCTGTGATTTCCGGAATACGCAGTGGTGATCTCCGCATTAAAAAAGGGGGACATCTATAAAAGCAGCCAATACACGTAGTGCCGATTCCTCTCAGGCGAGCTCCTCTTGCAATATCTTGGGGAATCACTGTGTAACTGAGTGGCAGTAAAAGAAGTTCAGTACAGCTGACGAAGGTGTCTGATGATCTTCTTTTACGTGCTCCAGCAGCTCAAAAGTATCACCGAACTCTACATGCAAGGCATGGCAAGCCAATAGCATTCCGCCTATCGCCTATCGCCTATAAGCTTCGACGCTTGAACTTTCAGTTCCCGATATTTCCAGAATCGTATCGGCAAGGCATACTTCTACCCGTGCCATGATTCTGACCTTATGCGATACGAGCACGCTTGAAAACGCTTGCACCAAGTATAAAAACGAGTCCTATCGCAAAACCGGCACCTGGTAGGGCTACATCAACTGGACCGGGCGTGTAAATTGCCCACCACCCGCTCACCCAAATCAGCAATCCGCTGGCCAGCCAGATATCTTCAACAAATAATCCAAAGACTTCAGACGCTGCGTTGGACAGGACACTTCGACCAGGGACTGCCGCGCCGGGTATCACCTTGGAAACGGCTTTATCCTTGTGTCGACGAGCAAGAACTACAAACACAGTGGCAGCGCCTGAAAATGCGGCTAGAAGCGCCAGGAGGATCAAATCCTGACCGGGCCAGTGCAGACCGACCCCTTCTCCAGTCCAGTAGGTTCCAAAAGAAGTCAGCAACACCCCGACGCAAAATTTAAGGGTATTTTCGGGGACGGTTGAAAGTGGTCGATGCAAAACGCCGCCTAATGCCACCACCAGCAGAAGCGCCAGACCAGCACCAGCCATGGCCGGTACCAAAAGTGTGCCGTTAGCGCCAAGGGCGATCACGATAAAAACGACTTCCAGGCCTTCGAGCACAATCGCCTTGAAAGTGGTTATGAATGCCACTTTGTCCAGCTTGTCTTTACTCCCACCAAACTTGCGCAAAGCCAGAGTTTGCTCGGCGAAAACTTTGCTTTCATCGTGCAGTGCAAGTATTCCCGCAGATCGCAAGATCGCTTTGCGGAGCCAGCGCAATCCAAACATCAAAAGAAGAACCCCCACGACGAACTGCAAAACAGGTAGTGGGATGACTGACAGGGATGGCCCCGCGATCGCAATCAAGGCAACGAGAAAAAACAGGCCCGCCACGGTACCCATCAACGCCGAGCGCCAGCCTCTAACCACCCCGACGGCCAGCACGATCGTCACCGCTTCCACAAACTCGACCATTGAAGCCATAAAGGAGGCCAGAACCGAAGGACCTGCCGAGACAAGATTAATCATGGGTCTTTATTCGTGATTGTGAAATGGGGGGGAGTCATCCCGAAAGTCATGCTGGAGAATTTGTTCTTTTAGCAGCGCCGGTAATAACAGTCACTTTGAGTCCGGAGGCAGCGACCTTATCGGCGAATTCGAATGACAGTTCCCATCCCATGCGGATGACAATAGCCTGCACAATGGAAAGTCCAAGGCCCGAACCCGTCTCGCCGTTCCCGATGACGCGATAGAACGGATCAACAACCCGCTGCTGCTCATTTAAGGGGATTCCAGGCCCTGTGTCTGTGACCTGCATTCGGATCCGGTCTTCGATTGTGTCGAGTGCCAAGTCCACACTTCCACCTTGTGGGGTGTAACGAACCGCGTTGTCGACAAGGTTACGGATCAAAGTCAGGAGTTCGATTTCGCTGCATAGGACTCTGGCGTCACCAGCCGCCGATATTCCGATATCAATATTTTTCACCTCAGCAAGTGAAATAGCGTCTTCGAGGACTAGCCTGTAGACACCCAGAATTGAGACATCCGTCTGCGACTCCACAGGGCCAGACTGGATGCGGTTGAATGCCAGTAGCTGGTCCAGCAACTTGCGATTTCGCGACAAACCTTTTTGCAGCAACTCAAGCCGGTTTCTTGCCGTGACAGACATTTCGGCATTACTCAACCGTTCTGCCTGAAGGGACAGTGCTGTTAGCGGTGAACGCAGTTCATGCGCTGCGTCGGCCACAAACCGGCGCTGCGCATCTATCGACTGTGATACGCGCGCCAGCAGACGGTTGATCGCATGCACAAATGGTCGAATCTCTTTGGGTAAATCATCTGACGAGAATGAATGCAAAGACTGTTCGCCCCGGCTGTCAATCTCCTTCGAAAGCACTGCTATGGGCCTGAAAATTCTTCGGACAACGTCAGCCAGAAGCAAAAGAAGGATCGGGACCAAAATAATAAAAGGCATAAGTGTGCGAAGAGCACTGTTGCGGGCGATTTCATCCCTGACGCCCGTCTCCTGCGCAACGACCAGGCGCTGGCCCGATGCCAGAGTCTTCACCAGAATGCGGAAATCTTCTTCATTGACCGTGACAGTTTGTATGCCGTCACGAAGATTCCTATCCAGTATCTGCGGCTGGACACTGCCGGTGCCTAACGCACTGACGGTTGAACCTGGAGCGGGGAGAAACTGTATCGTGACTCTGGACTCTTCATCGCTGTCGGCCAGTGCGTCTTGGTTTTCAAGTTGCGGCGTTGGTGAGCGCTGCCTGTCGAAGAGCGCAGCGACCTGCGTAAGGACATCGTCCTGCAACTCGTTGGCCTCGCTGAATGCGGCCAGAAAAGAAAAAGTGCCGGCTGCCAACGCGATCGCCAGGATGGCGACAGTAAGCCAGAAAGAGAGCTGCATCTGCAGCGACTCGTTCAAACGCCTTTTGAAACCATCCATCCGGCCCCCCTGATGTTCTTGATGACATC
>JAZKCB010000100.1:0-2598 GCA_040388335.1 Pseudomonadota bacterium
GAGTACCCGGACACGCTGGTCTTCTACCGCATGGGCGACTTTTATGAAGTCTTCTATGGCGATGCCGAAAAAGCGGCGCGGCTGCTCGACATCACGCTGACGCGGCGTGGCCAGTCGGGCGGCGAGCCCGTGGTCATGGCGGGTGTGCCGTTTCATTCGCTGGAAGGTTACCTCGCCAAGCTCATCAAGCTGGGCGAGTCAGTCGCCATCTGCGAGCAGGTGGGTGATGTAGCCACCAGCAAGGGCCCGGTCGAGCGCAAGGTGGTGCGCGTGGTCACGCCGGGCACGCTGACCGATACCGAACTGCTGAACGACAAGACCGAATCGATTTTGCTGGCCGTGCACCAGGGCGCGCGCAACACCTGCGGCCTGGCCTGGCTGAGCGTCACGCAGGGCGAGATTCACCTGGCCCATTGCGCCAATGACGAGCTGGAAACCTGGATGTCGCGCATTGCGCCCAGCGAGCTTTTGTACAACGTCGATGTCACCCCGACGTTTGAAGAACGCATGAAGGCGCAGCGCTGCGCCGTCAGCGCGCGGCCCGCATGGCAGTTTGATGCGGCACTGGGCGCACGCCGCCTGCTTGACCAGCTCAAGGTCGCATCGCTGGCGTCGTGGAATGCCGAAGCTTTGAGCGAAGCGCATGCCGCCGCATCGGCATTGCTGGGTTACGCCGAACACACACAGGGCCGCGCCCTCTCGCATGTGCGGGGCCTGCAGGTCGTGCGTTCGGGTGAGCTGATTGAACTACCGCCCACCACGCGCCGCAACCTCGAACTGACACAAACCCTGCGCGGTGAAGACTCACCGACGCTGTTTTCATTGCTGGACACCTGCACCACCGGCATGGGCAGCCGCGCATTGAAAAGCTGGCTGCTGTCACCGCGCCGCGACCGTGCACAGGCCGCCGCGCGGCTTGAAGCCATTACCCACCTGCGCAGCGGCATGCAGCAAACCCTGCGCGGCCAGCTCAAGGGCAGCAGCGATGTGGAGCGCATCACCGCACGCATTGCCCTGCGCCAGGTACGCCCACGCGAGCTTGTCGCGCTGCAACTGACGCTGCAAAAAACAGAACTACTGGCACGTGCACCTGCAGGCCTGCCGCCCCTGCTGGCTTCCATTTTTGAAGCCCTGCAACCGCCCGAAGGTTGCGCGGCTTTGCTGCAGCGCTACGTGCTTGAAGAACCGGCCGCGCTCATACGCGACGGCGGTGTCATCAACCACGGCTGCGATGCAGACCTGGATGAGCTGCGCGCCATACAAACCAACTGCGATGCGTTTTTGCTGGACCTGGAAGGCCGCGAAAAAGCGCGTACCGGCATTGCCAACCTGCGTGTGCAGTTCAACAAGGTGCATGGTTTTTATATCGAGGTCACGCAGGGGCAGCTCGACAAGGTGCCTGACGACTACCGCCGCCGCCAGACCTTGAAGAACGCAGAGCGCTACATCACGCCCGAGCTGAAAGCCTTTGAAGACAAGGCGCTGTCGGCGCAGGAGCGCGCGCTGGCTAGAGAGAAATGGCTGTACGAGCAGTTGCTCGATCAGTTGCAGGATTTCATTCCCGCACTGAGCCGCCTGGCACGCGCCCTCGCCTCGCTTGATGCGCTTTGCGCGCTGGCTGAACGATCCCTCACGCTGAACTGGGCAGCCCCGGTGTTTGTGAAAGAGCCCTGCATTGACATCAGCCAGGGCCGGCACCCTGTCGTCGAGGCTCGTTTGGCCGAGACGGGCGGCGGCTCCTTCATCGCCAACGACTGCGTCATGAGCGGCAAACACCGCATGCAGGTCATCACCGGCCCCAATATGGGCGGTAAATCGACCTACATGCGGCAGGTGGCGCTCATCGTGCTGCTGGCCAGCGTCGGCTCGTATGTGCCTGCTACCGCCTGCCGCCTGGGGCCCATAGACGCCATCCACACCCGCATAGGCGCAGCTGATGACGTGGCCAATGCGCAATCAACCTTCATGCTGGAGATGACAGAAGCCGCGCAGATCCTGCACAGCGCCACACCCCATTCACTGGTGCTGATGGACGAGATTGGCCGTGGCACCTCGACCTTTGACGGCCTCGCACTGGCAGGCGGCATTGCGGCCTACCTGCACAACAAGACGCAGGCCTTCACGCTGTTTGCCACGCATTACTTTGAGTTGACGGAATTCCCTGCCCAGCACCACGGTGCGATCAATGTGCATGTGAGTGCGGTGGAGTCGGGCTCGGATATCGTCTTCATGCACCACATCGAGCCCGGCCCCGCGAGCAAAAGCTATGGTGTGGCCGTTGCCAGACTCGCCGGCGTGCCTGCCGCCGTCGTCAACCATGCCCGCCACGCACTCAATGCGCTTGAGACACAGCAGAGCGAAACCCGTGCACAGGTTGACCTGTTCGCAGCCCCGCCAGAGGCCGCGGCCGCAGAGCAAAGTGCGGTCGACAAGGCATTGGGTAACATTGACCCCGATGCACTGAGCCCGCGCGAAGCGCTGGACGCCCTCTACCGGCTGAAAAAGCTTGCCGGACTGAACTAAGCACAAGCAAACCCATACCTAACACTTCGAGCCCTCCATGACCTATTGCGTAGCCATCAAACTGAATGCCGGCCT
>JAZKCB010000101.1:0-36541 GCA_040388335.1 Pseudomonadota bacterium
CGTTGAAGATGACGTCCTGCATGGATTCGCCACGCAGCTCGGACGCCTTGCTCTCGCCCAGCACCCAGCGGACAGCATCCATGATGTTGGATTTGCCGCAGCCATTGGGGCCCACGACGCCGATGAGCTGGCCGGGCAACACAAAGTTGGTCGGCTCCGCAAACGACTTGAAACCGGATAACTTGATTGAATTGAGGCGCACTTTGTTCTCACCTGTAGCTAAAACGAAAGCTAAGCTATTGATTTATATGATTTTTTCGGGGCTCTGGTCGCGCAACCCGGAGCAACATGATAACTTGGCCGCCCCCCGATTGGCAGTACGGCCAGCTCAAATTTTGGGGCATTGACGGCTTGAGTTGACCAGGGTGGCTGGCGCCAAGCTTGCGGGCGCAAAAGGCATGCGCCACAACAGGTCGACAACGTCCGGGTTTTTAAGCTCAAAGACATAGCCAGCGGTACACCTGCTGTCGGTGAAATCGTCTGCAATGTGAAAAATGCGGATGTCTTTTTTGGGCGCCCAGCGCAAAAAGCCGGCCTTGTTTTCTTCCAGCAGCGCCAGCGCGATCGCGTGTGAAGGCCCGGTGGGCGAAAAAACCGTATCGGCAATCCACGCGGCGCGGCCATAAGCCTCATAGAGCATGAAGTTGGTCTCCAGTGTGCCCGTCCAGTCCTTTTGCTGCTGGTGCCGCTCGATCAGGATGCTCGCACCGTCGGGCGGCGGTGGCAGGCGTTTCAGGGCGTTGACGACCGACTGGTCAAGCGCGCCCTGCACCAGTTTTTCATGGTGTCCCCATGCAGCCCAACCCGCCATGAAAAGCCAGGACGCCGCCAGCATGACACCCAGCGCAGCCCCCGGCGCAAAGCGCGCACTGCGAAAGCGCCCCGCCGCGTAGATGCAGGCGGCCACCATGGTGATGGACAGCACGGGGCCCAGAATGATGGTGTGGCGGATCTGCGGGGAGGCGATGCCCGAGAAGAAATGTCCGGGCCGGAACTCCATCGCAAAGGTGGCGTAGACCGAGCCGCCTGAACCCAGAAGCGTCGGTACAAAAAACGGCGCGGCCTTGCCGGCAGCTACATAGGCTGCGACGGCAGCGCCGCAGAGCAACAGGCCCGCCAGCAGTTGGCGGATGGCCGGGAGCTCCTGGTTTTTGGCAGAAGGCAGCCCCTCAGTTGCCGGGCACCCCATACCGACCCGCAGCACCAGCCAGACGACCGGGCCGACCAGCAGCACCGGAATCCAGCTTGCCCACAGCACCACGGAAGCCAGCAGCCTCTTGATGGCAACCCAACTGGTTGGCCAAACGATATTGTTGTAATTTGACTCTGAATACACACCGCCGGTCCCCACCACCAGCTTCCAGAGAAAGTAGCCAGCCACCGAAACCAGGATCAAACCTGCGATCCGGACCATGTCTCGCCGGGCGATGCGTCCGGCGATCACGCAGCGCGCCAGTTCCAGCGCTGGCACCAGAAGCAGGTTGGAATTCATCTGGAACGACAGGCTGATCAGCACCAGGCCCATCGCCATTCGCCACGGGCCACCGGCCAGCGTCAGGCGGTAACCGAGCAGGGCAAATGCGAGAAACAGGCCGACGCCTACGTGGCAACTCGCCTGAAACAGCACATAGCCGGGAAATGCCAGGGTCAGCGCAGCAGCCCAGCAGGCCTGCACCTTGTCAAAACGAAAGACCTCTGTGGCAAGTCTGAAGACCTCCCAGGCAATCCAGCCCATGATGGCGGCAATCACCACCTTCATCGTGATCCAGTAGTCAAAGCCAGCGTGGTGTACCAGCCAGGCCAGGCCGCGCATCAGGCCCCAGAGCAGCCACCAGCCGGAATCCTGCAGCCAGTCGCCCAGGCCCACCAGCTTGTTTGACTGCACGAGGTAGTCGCCAATCACGCCATCCCAGCGATCGCGGCCGGAAAGCAACACGGAACCCGGCCCGATCAACGCACCAAGGACCAGAAAGATCAGATGCCACGGCATCTTCTGGCGGGTCGCTGTCATGTGCGCCAGGTGAGCGGTCGGGGTGGTGTCATGCTGCCGTGGATGATAGCTGGTGGCTGGCCGGGCCTGGGGTGTTCGAGCATCCCCGGTCATACCTCCGAAATCCACCCCAAATACTATCAATTCAATAGCTGCTCACGCTCGTATTTAAAGGGCTGGAGGTCGATTTAACGGTTAAAAACAGGTCCCAGAAGCTGTTTTTTGGCCTATTCAGCCGCTTTTTGCGGCACGTGGCATCCAGTTACGAGATTTTTTAACGTGTACGTTAAATTTTTGCCGTATACATTAAAATCCGCAGTTCTTTATGCTTTTCCAGACCAGCTGCTTCAGGCTGGATAATTCAAAACCATGAATCCCCTGCTTTCCCGGCTCCAGCCCTACCCCTTTGAGCGGCTGCGCCTCCTGCACGCCGACGTCACGCCCAACCCCGCCTACAAGCCCATCAGCCTTGGCATTGGCGAACCCCGCCATGCGACGCCCCAGCTCGTCAAGGATGCGCTGACCGGCAGCCTCGCGGGTCTGGCCGGCTACCCGCCCACCGCCGGCGAACCCAAACTGCGCCAGACCATGGCCGACTGGCTCAAGCGCCGCTACGGTCTTGCCGTTGACCCTGCCACGCAGATCCTGCCGGTGAACGGTTCACGTGAAGCCCTGTTCTCGCTGGCCCAGACGGTGATTGATCCGACCAGGCCGGGCGCGACTGTCGTTTGCCCCAATCCGTTCTATCAAATCTACGAAGGCTCGGCGTTGCTGGCCGGCGCAGAAACCTGGTTCGCCCCCAGCGATCCGGCGCGCAACTTTGGCATTGACTGGGCTGCAGTACCCACCGAGGTCTGGGCCAAAACCCAGCTGATTTTTGTCTGCTCGCCCGGCAACCCGGCTGGCGCGGTGATGCCGCTTGAAGAGTGGAAGCTGCTCTTCGAGCTCAGCGACCGTTACGGTTTTGTGATTGCGTCTGACGAGTGCTACAGCGAGATTTACTTTCGCGACGAAGCGCCACTGGGCGGCCTTGAAGCCGCTTCGAAACTCGGCCGGCACGATTTCAAGAACCTGATTTCACTGACCAGCCTCTCCAAGCGCAGCAATGTGCCCGGCCTGCGCAGCGGCTTTGTCGCCGGTGATGCCAAACTCATCAAGCCGTTTTTGCTGTACCGCACCTACCACGGCAGCGCCATGAGCCCCATCGTGCAGGCGGCCAGCATCGCCGCCTGGGCTGACGAAAAGCATGTGGTTGAAAACCGGGCCATGTACCGCGAAAAATTTGCAGCCGTCACGCCGCTGCTTTCAAAGGTGATGGATGTCGCGCTGCCCGATGCCGGTTTTTATCTCTGGGCCGGCATCCCTGAAGTTTTCAGGGGCTCCGACACGGCGTTCTCAAAGGAACTGCTCGCTCTTTACAATGTGGTGGTTTTGCCGGGCAGTTATCTGGCCCGTGAAGCGCGAGGCCACAACCCGGGCGCCGGGCGCGTCCGTATGGCGCTGGTGGCTGAAACCGCTGAATGCGTGGAAGCCGCGCAGCGTATCGTCCAGTTTATTCAATCAAAATCTCACTGAAACCCATCAGGCAACATGACTCAAGACAACACCGCACTCCAGAAAACCATCGACGCTGCCTGGGAAGACCGCGCCAGCCTTTCAGCCAAGGCTGCGCCCAAGGACATCGTGGATGCCGTCGAGCACACGCTGGACCAGCTCAACAACGGCTCGCTGCGCGTTGCCACGCGCCAGGGCGTCGGCCAGTGGACGGTGCACCAGTGGATCAAAAAAGCCGTTTTGCTGAGCTTTCGACTGAAAGACAACGAACTGATGCGCGCCGGCGACCTGGCATTTTTTGACAAGGTCAAGACCAAGTTCGCGCACCTGAGCGAAGACGAAATGCGCGCCACTGGCATCCGCGTCGTGCCGCCGGCCGTCGCCCGCCACGGCAGCTTCATCGCCAAGGGCGCCATCCTGATGCCCAGCTACGTGAACATCGGCGCCTGGGTCGGTGAAGGCACCATGGTGGACACCTGGGCCACCGTGGGCAGCTGCGCGCAGGTCGGCAACAACGTGCACCTCTCCGGCGGCGTCGGTCTGGGCGGCGTGCTGGAGCCGCTGCAGGCCAACCCCACCATCATTGAAGACAACTGCTTCATCGGCGCACGCTCTGAAGTGGTTGAAGGCGTGATTGTTGAAGAGAACTCCGTCATCTCGATGGGTGTGTACATCGGCCAGAGCACGCCAATCTATGACCGCGAGCTGGACACCGTCACCTATGGCCGTATTCCTGCAGGCTCGGTGGTCGTGTCGGGCAACCTGCCCAAGGCTGGCGGCAAGTACAGCCTGTACTGCGCCGTGATCGTCAAGAAAGTGGATGCCAAAACCCGCGCCACGACAAGCCTGAACGATCTGCTCCGCGACTAATCTGATTTGATCTTGAGTACAGGAAACCGCACATGAATACACCGATGGGCACGATGGAGCGCATCCTGCGCCTGATGGCCGACAAAAAGGCCTCTGACGTTTACCTGTCGGCGCATTCGCCTGCCCTTATCAAGATCAATGGCCAGGCACTGCCCATCAACAACCAGGTGCTGCCGCCTGAAGCGCCGTTCAACCTGCTCTCTGAAATCCTGCCGCCGGAAAAGATCGCCGAGTTGCAGGAACTTGGCGAGCTGAACATGGCCTTGCCCCTGGCAGGCGCCGGCAACTTCCGTATCAGCGCCTTCAGGCAGCGCGGCACCTACGCAGCCGTCATCCGTTTTGTGCCCAGCAGCATTCCTGCGCTGGAAAGCCTGAACGTTCCGCCCATCCTGGCCGACCTCATCATGGAAAAGCGCGGGCTGCTGCTGATGGTGGGGGCGACAGGTGCCGGCAAAAGCACGACGCTGGCGGCCATGATGGACCACCGCAATGCCACAACGCTGGGCCACATCCTCACGATTGAAGACCCGGTTGAATTCATCTTCACCAACAAGAAGTCTGTGGTGAACCAGCGTGAAGTCGGCACGGATACCGAGTCGCTGCAGGTGGCCCTGAAAAATGCCTTGCGCCAGGCGCCAGACGTGATTTTGATTGGTGAAATCCGCGACCGCGAGACCATGTCGGCGGCGATTGCCTATGCACAGTCTGGCCACCTCTGCCTGGCCACCATGCATGCCAACAACAGCTACCAGGCGCTGAACCGCATTTTGAGTTTTTACCCCGTAGAAGTCCGCAGCACCATGCTGGGCGACCTGGGCGCAGCGATGAAAGCCATCGTTTCACAGCGCCTGATTCGCACCGTTGCCGGAGGCCGCGCGCCAGCCGTTGAGATCATGCTCAACACCAAGCTGGTTTCGGAACTGATTGAAAAAGGCGACTTCTCCGGCGTGAAGGAAGCGATGGAAAAATCCATGGCAGACGGCTCACAAACCTTCGAGCAGGACATCGCTAAACTGATTGCCGATGGCACCGTGACGCGCAAGGAAGGCGTTGCCAATGCGGATTCGCCAACCAACCTGATGTGGCGTCTTGAGAACGACTTCAATGTGGCGAAAGCAGCAGCAGAGCCAGAGGAAGATCTCGATGATGAGCCGTCATTCACGGAAATCACGCTGGATGTCAAACACTGAGAATATGACCCCCACGCTTTTCACTTCGTGTAATACGCTGCCCCCCGGGGGGGCTAGCCTTGCTTGGGACGGCCCGGCGCTGCGGCAGCTCATTGCATGAGCGCCGCGCTTCGGCTGACCGAGCAGCTGATTTCCCGCAACTCGGTCACGCCTGAAGACGCAGATTGCCAGCGCATCATCGGAGACCGCCTGAAATCGCTCGGCTTCGATCTTGAGACCATCGTCAGCGGGCCCGACAACTTCCGCGTGACCAATCTGTGGGCCAAGTTCACGGGCAGCGGCTCACCCAAAACACTGGTTTTCGCAGGCCATACCGATGTGGTCCCCACCGGCCCGCTGGACCAGTGGCAGACACCGCCCTTCACTCCCAGCCACCGGGATGGTTTTTTGTATGGCCGCGGTGCTGCGGACATGAAAACATCCATCGCGGCCATGGTGGTTGCGGTCGAAGAGTTTCTGGCTGCGCATCCAGAACCTGAACTGTCAATTGCCTTCCTGCTCACCAGTGACGAAGAAGGTCCTTCGGTGGACGGCACCGTCGTGGTTTGCCAGAAGCTCAAGGCGCGCGGCGAGCTGCTGGACTACTGCATCGTCGGCGAGCCCACCTCGGTCGACCGCCTCGGCGACATGATCAAGAACGGCCGGCGCGGAACCATGAGCGGCAAACTCACGGTCAAGGGCATACAGGGCCACATTGCCTACCCGCACCTGGCCAAAAACCCGATTCACCTGTTTGCGCCTGCACTGGCTGAACTGGTGGCCATCGAATGGGACAAGGGCAATGATTACTTTCCGGCGACCAGCTGGCAGGTGTCCAACGTTCACGGCGGCACCGGTGCCTCCAACATCATCCCGGGCGAACTGGTGGTGGACTTCAACTTCCGTTTCTGCACCGAATCAACGCCCGAAAGCCTGCAGCAACGTCTGCAGGCCGTGCTGGACAAACACCGGCTGGACTACGACCTGAAATGGGTCATAGGCGGCCTGCCCTTTCTGACAACGCCGGGTGAACTGGTGCAGGCAGTGCGCGAATCGATTAAGGCGGAGACAGGCGTGGTGACCGAACTTTCCACTACGGGTGGCACCAGCGACGGGCGATTTATCGCCAAGGTCTGCAAGCAGGTCATCGAGTTTGGCCCGATCAACGCGACCATTCACAAGATCAATGAGCACGTCAGGGTTGCCGACATCGATCCGTTGAAGAACATCTACAAAGGCGTGCTGGAGCGCCTGGCCGGAATCGGGAGCAAATGACAGTCATCCAGGTCATTGAGGCGGCGGCGGCGCGCCTTGAAACTGCGGGCTTGAGCCTTTCTGATGGCTTTGGCCAGGGCACACTGACGGCCTTCGACGAAGCTGCCTGGCTGGTGCTTTGGGGCCTCAAGCTCCCCATTGACGACCTTGATTCAGTGGCACAAAGACCGGTAACGTCCGAAGAAAAAGCGCAGCTTGACGCCCTCCTCAATGCCCGCATCAGCACCCGTAAACCGCTGGCCTATCTGACAAACGAGGCCTGGCTGCAGGGCGTGCCGTTTTATGTGGACGAGCGCGTCATCATCCCGCGCTCATTCATCGCGGAGTTGCTGGTCGATGAAAGCATCGACGCCTGGCTCACTGAAGATACCCACCGCGTGCTGGACCTTTGCACTGGCAATGGCAGCCTGGCTGTGCTGGCAGCCATGGCGTATCCCGATGTGGCGATTGACGCAGCAGACATCAGCCTGGACGCCCTGGCGGTGGCCCGCATCAACATCGACAAACACGGGCTGGACAGTCGCATCACGCTGGTCGAATCTGACGGCCTCGCGGCTTGCGAGGGCCCCTACGACCTGATTTTGTGCAACCCGCCCTATGTCAACGCGGCCACGATGGCAGCGTTGCCGGCTGAATTTCTCGCAGAACCTGCCCTGGCGCTGGCCGGCGGCGCTGACGGCATGGACTTTATTCGAAGCCTTTTTCTAACCGCCGCACGCCATATGAGCGAAAATGGAGTATTAGTGCTGGAAATAGGCAATGAACGCGCACATTTTGAGCGCGCCTTTCCGGAGCTTGAACCCCTGTGGTTTGAGACCAGTGCCGGCCCTGACCAGGTTTTGCTTCTGACGCGCCAGCAATTGCGCTGAAGCGGGCCGAATTGGCCTGAAACCTGCGTCGTGACCTTTGCGGTCAAACAATTTGTCTGTTTTAAATGATTACCCTTAAAAACGTGGTGCTGCGCCGTGGCGCCAAAGTGATTCTCGACAGCGCGTCTGTCACCCTCAACCCCGGCGAAAACGTCGGCCTGGTGGGGCGTAATGGCGCCGGCAAGTCGTCCCTGTTTGCCATGCTCAACGGCACGCTGCATGAAGACGGCGGCGAGTTCTATATCCCGACCCAGTGGCGCATGGCCCAGGTCGCCCAGGACATGCCCGAAACCGAGCAAAGCGCCACCGACTACGTGATCGAAGGTGATGTGGTGCTCATGACTGCGCAGGCCGAAGTCGCAGCGGCAGAGGCTAGCGGCGATGGTGACCGTATGGCCCACGCCTATATGGAACTGTATGACTCGGGTGCCCACGACTCGCAGGCACGCGCGCAGGCGCTGATTCTGGGCCTGGGCTTCAAGGTGAGCGAGCTCGACAACCCGGTCAACAGCTTTTCAGGCGGCTGGCGCATGCGGCTGCAGCTGGCCCGTGCTTTGATGTGCCCGTCAGACCTGCTTTTGCTTGACGAACCCACCAATCACCTGGACCTGGACGCACTGGTCTGGCTGGAAGCCTGGCTCAAACGCTACCAGGGCACCATGCTGGTCATCAGCCATGACCGGGAGTTTCTGGATGCCGTGACCGACGTGACGGTGCACATCGAGATGGCCAAACTGACACGCTACGGCGGCAACTACAGCAAGTTTGAAGACCTGCGCTCCGAGCAGATGGCCTTGCAGCAAACCGCTTTTTCGAAGCAGCAGGACAAGATCGCCCACCTGCAGAAATTCATCGCACGCTTCAAGGCCAAGGCCAGCAAGGCCAAGCAGGCCCAAAGCCGCGTCAAGGCACTTGACCGCATGGAGAAAATCGCGCCACTGCTGGCAGAGGCCGACTTCACCTTCGAGTTCAAGGAACCGGCCAACCTGCCCAATCCCATGCTGTCGATGCAGAACGCGTATTTTGGCTACCCGCCACCTGAAGACGCGCCAGAGGGAACGCCACCCACCGTGATCGTTCAAAACGTCAGCAAGTCGGTTCTGGCAGGCCAGCGCATCGGCATTCTGGGCGCCAACGGCCAGGGCAAATCCACGCTGGTGAAAACCGTGGCCCGCGCCCTGGTGCCCATTGAAGGCGAAATGATTGAAGGCAAGGGCCTGAACATCGGCTACTTTGCCCAGCAGGAACTGGATGTGCTGCGGCCTGCAGACAACCCGCTGGAGCACATGATCCGCCTGGTGAAGGAAGTCACCGCAGCGGGCAAGATGGGCAGCCAGGCCACGCGCGAGCAGGATCTGAGGGCCTTCCTCGGCATGTTCAATTTCGGTGGCGACATGGTCAAGCAGGCCGTGGGCAGCATGAGCGGTGGAGAAAAGGCGCGCCTGGTGCTGTGCATGATCGTCTGGCAGCGCCCCAACCTGCTGCTGCTGGACGAGCCAACCAATCACCTGGACCTGGCCACACGCGAGGCGCTGTCCATGGCACTCAATGAATTTGAAGGTACCGTCATGCTGGTCAGCCATGACCGGGCTCTGCTGCGGGCCGTGTGCGACGAGTTCTGGATGGTGTCACAGGGCGGCGTTGCGCCGTTTGACGGCGACCTGGACGATTACCAGAAATACCTTCTCGACCATGCGAAACGCCAGCGTGAGGAGGCCAAAAAATCAGGTGGATCCGGCCAGGCGGCAAAAGCCGCTCCGGCGGCAGCGTCTGTGGCGCCACCTGTTTCCCTGTCCAGATCTGTACCTCAAGATACGCCGGAGCAGCGAAAACTTGACGCCAAGGCACGCCAGCAAAAGTCGGAAGCCACCAAACCGCTGCGCAAGGAGCTGGAAAAAATCGATGCCCGCATGCAATCGCTGGGCGCTGAAAAAGACAGCCTGCAAACCTTGATGACGACCACCACAGCACCTGCTGAAATTGCCCAGACGGGCAAGCGCCTGAAGGTGATTGAAGCAGAAATGGCGACACTCGAAGAACGGTGGCTGGAAATTTCAGAACAAATAGAATCTGCAACGGTTTGAGCTAGTCAAGAGTTTTTTGCCAGCCCTGCGCAATCACCGGCCGGGATAGATCGAGGCACTTTGCTGAATGTTAAGAAGTTTCTTCAAAAAGCCTCTGGCGATCCCGCTTGCTGCAGCATCCGACACGGAACTTGCCAACAAACTCATCCTGGAAGGAAACCAGTTTGAAGATGCCGGACAACTCGCGCGCGCGTGTGCGCTGTATCGTCAGGCCATATCTTCATCGCCGCGTTTTGCCAAAGGTTATTTGAATCTGGGCATCGCGTTAGCGGCGAGTGGCGATGCATCCGGTGCTGCAAACGCCTACGAAGAAGTCTTGCGGATTGAACCCGATAACGCATACGGGAATTACAACTTTGCGAGGCTGACTTACCTGAGCCGTGACCTGGCAAAAACAGAAGCCCTGTTGCAACGGTCACTTTTAACCAAGCCTGATTTTTTTGAGGCGCTGGTGCTTCTTTCCAGTGTTCTTGAGGAAACGGCGCGCATGGTGCCAGCTTTGGAAGCCTTGACAAAGGCGCTGCAGCTCAAGCCCGACAGTGGGGGTGCCTGGACCAATCAGGCTGTGCTACTGCTCAAGCTGGACAAGCCAGAAGACGCCGAAAAAGCAGCCCGATGCGCTCTCACTATTGATCCACTTGACGTTCAGGCGTTACAGATTCTCGCCAGCATTCTCCGCTCACTTGGCTTCAACGACGAGGCCTCGTTGACCCTGAACGCGGCTTTGCGGATACAGCCCGAAAAATTCGACCTCCAGTCAACGGAGTTGTTTCTTCTGAATTTTGACGAGAAACTTCCGGCAGAAGAAATTTTCCAGCGTCATGCAGCGTTCGGGGCCAGGATGGAAGCCGCCTTCCCCGTGAGGTTTAAAACCAGACGCGACACGGCCATTCTGGAACGGCGTTTGAGAGTCGGCTATGTTTCAGGTGATTTCAACAGCCATCCAGTGGCGCAGTTCATGCTGCCCGTTCTTGAGCGCCATGATCACAACGCTTTTGAGATTTTCTGTTACTCATGCGGATCGCGTAAAGACGCAGTGACAGAAAAAATCAGCAGCCTTTGCAACCGCTGGACGGATGTGAGCACGCTGTCTGATCGGCAATTGGCCGATACCATTCATCAGGACGGCATTGACATTCTTGTCGATCTGTCGGGCCACTCTGGCAGTGTGAAGCTGGCGGTGTTCAGTGAGCGTCCGGCGGCCATCCAGGCAACATGGCTGGGCTACCTCAATACAAGCGGTTTGAGCCGGATGGATTACCGCATTTGCGATGCGCGAACCGATCCGGAGGAGTGGTCAGGCAAGTTTCACACCGAAAAGCTCATTCATCTTCCTGCTAGTCAGTGGTGCTACCGGCCGGTCATGGATATGCATCATGCGACAAGTGCACCGGTTCAAAGGAATGGGCATGTCACCTTCGGATCTTTTAACAGCGGCCTGAAGATCTCGACACCTATGTGCAGACGCTGGGCGGAAATCCTGGTGGCTGTCCCCGGCTCAAGACTTCTGATTGCAGACGTGAAATCAGAGCGAAAACAGGAGGCAATCAAGTTCCAAATGCGCCAGTTTGGCGCGTCCATTGATTGCATTCAGTTCATGCCGCGCATGGATTTACCCGATTATTTCAAGCTGTACAACAGCGTGGACATTGCGCTGGATACCTCTCCCTACGGCGGAGGTACAACCACTTTCGATGCACTCTGGATGGGTGTGCCCGTGGTAACTGCAAAGGGTAATACACCGGTTTCCAGAAGTGCGGCAAGCATTCTGGAGGCGCTGAACTTGACCGAATGGATAGCACCTTCCATCGACGATTACGTACGGACGGCAGTTCAACGCGCTTCTGATCCGGCGGCCATACAGAGCCTGCGCCAATCACTTCGGCCCCTGTTGATGGACTCCCCACTAACAGATGAGAAGACATTTGTGAAGGACCTCGAGGCCCGCTATGTCGCCATGTGGGCGAATTTTTGTGCGTCGGGTTCACCATCAAGCCGATAAAAAATACATGTGGGCAAAAATCAGAGGCCTGCAAAACTTGCTGTTCACCACCACCGCATCCACGGAGTCACTCCATCAGGCAAGTACCTGCAGGTGATGGAAAAGTTCAGCGCGTTTGGGTAACCCTGACTTGAACTGGCCGGGAAAAAACAGGGCTGCTGCGGTGTAAAGTGTTGCTGACGGATACCACCCAACGAGACATATCTGTAAGGATTCAAATATGCCTACAGCCCGGCAGGCTGCCACCAGCGACGATGCCATGAAAGCGGCAGTCAAACGCAGCCGCAAGCTGCTCAACAAACGCGCATTGGTCGCTGCCGCAGCCAGCGCGGTGCCAGTACCTGGCCTGGATTGGGCCGTTGATGCCGCCCTGCTGTCAAAACTGATCCCCGAAATCAACAGGGAATTTGGCCTGACGCCGGCCCAGCTCGACAGGCTTGAGCCCAAAAAGCGTGACCAGGTACAGAAGGCCGTAGCGATGGTCGGCTCGGTGCTGATCGGCAAGTTCATCAGCCGCGATCTGGTTATCAAGGCTGGAACCAAAATAGGCGTGCGCCTGACGAGCAAACAGGTAGCGAAGTTTGTGCCCCTGGCCGGCCAGGTTGTGTCGGCCATCGTCGGTTATGCCGCAATCCGTTATTTTGGTGAAGAGCACATGAAAGATTGCATTCGCGTCGCCCGGCAAGCCCAACTGGACGTGCCAAGGTTGGGGTATTCGGACTAGTCTCCTGGCGATGATTGCCAAACGCAGGAAGGCGGCCAGACGATGCTGGAATCGTCCTACACGACAAGCGGCTGGTGCAACCTAACATCAACTTCTTCATAGCTCACGGCAAAAAAGTTGCTTCCACGCCCCGTGCTCATCCGTCGCCTCGCCAATTTTTCTGCTGCCATCGCGGCTTTTGTCATTTGCTTTCCGGGCATTGCACAGGACAAAGCCAGCGCAGCGCTCCCATCTGTCACCGTAGCCGCAAAGGCGAACCGCGATCCGGTGGAAAAGTCTTATCGCAAGATGATTCAGGGCATGGATCTTTTCGAGAAACAAAAGGGGATGGCACCCGGGGCGAGTTTGCGATTCAGATTACTGCCCAGACGCCACGATACGGACATGAACAGCATTGTTCTGGAAGTCCTGGGTTCCAGCGCCGCATTTGAAGTGCCGGTGGCGCCGGACCGGACATTTACCCTGCCCCGCAACCAGCAGGCACTGGATGAAAACGCCCAGGTGACACCAAACCGCAAGGCGCAAAGCATGACGTGGCGGACCGACATCCGGACTCCCGGGCTGCCTGCCAACACACGCCGCCTCGGGGATCTGCGACTGGAATGCCAGGTCGGCATGCAATCGGGTCTGCTCTCCAACAGCAGCAATGTAGTTGGCCGGCTGTTCAAGGTCATTCTTGATACACCGTCTTACTGCGATCGACCCGCGCCCCTGTACCTGTTTTTTGCAGACAAACCCATCTTCAGCGTCACCATGGTGTCGGGCAGCCGCAGGGAAATCCTGTCCATCAACAAACTTTATGCTGCCGCAAGTGACGACCCGGGGCTGAAAGACGACCTGCCCTACTGTGATTGCGAAGTGCTTGTGGATCGCACCTATGTTTTGCCGCTAGGGGATAAAAGCTGGCCAGACGACACGCTGGTCGAATTTGAGTACATGGAGGACGAATGAGCACAGCGCCGATGTCCAAACGTTCCATCCTGGCGGTCGCCACGGCTACCGCCCTGGCAGGTTGTGCTGGCTCCTTTAATGGGGGCGATATCACTCCGCCATTTCGGGACACCGGGATGAGCATGCAAACCGCAGGCAGCGCCGTTGTGGCCGGCCAATCCACCAAAGCAGATGTCGCCGCAGCACTGGGACAAGCGACCGTCATCACCTTCGACAGTGGTTATGAGGTATGGGTATACCGCGAAAAGTCATCCCGCCCTGCAGCAGCGAAGGCCGAGTTTGTGATTCTTTTCGACCGGGGTGGAATTGCCCAAAAGACGCGATTACGCCCGGCCGACACCACTTCAGATCGCCGGGGCTGAAACCCTGTAGCCAACAACAAAAAAAACCCATCTGATGAGAGATGGGCTTTTTACTGTCGATAAGACTTCGATGGTGGGTTCTGACAGATTCGAACTGTCGACCTACGGATTAAGAGTCCGCTGCTCTACCAACTGAGCTAAGAACCCGGAATTCTGGTGGGGCCTGCGGGGGTCGAACCCACGACAAACGGATTAAAAGTCCGCTGCTCTACCAACTGAGCTAAGGCCCCGGGGAATATCTTGCGATACATCCTGGTGTTGCCCTGCACATAATGCAGAACAGCCTCAAATTATAGCGTTATTTAGACCCTAATCGCAAAGGCTCCATAGCAATTTTCCCCAATAACCAACCGGCTGCACAAATACCGAACGTCGCGGTGACGCTGACGACTGAACCATAGCCATGGCAATTCAGGCTGCCATCACCCGGAGCTACCGAAGGGCCGGACTTATCGCCTGTAGCCGTCACGTCATAGGATGCACCTGCATCCAGTCTTGCTGGCTGCATGACGGCCTCGCGGCTAAAGACGCAGGTCACGCCGATTTTTCCTTTGCGCGCTGCGACGCTTTCCCTTCGCAAACGGTACCGCAGCTGGGCAAGCAGGGGATCATGTGTCGTCAATGACAGGTCGTCTATGTCAACCTTGTGCGCGTGCTGCTTGCCTCCCGCAGCGCCGACGCTGATGAAATGCCCCTGCTGCTTTTTATTGTTCCTGGCGTTGTGCTGCAGCGCCCAGCCAGCCATGGCCGTTTTGGCCCTGACCTGGTCACATGCGTCGATCACTGACACCGATTCCTCCGAGGCGACGTCCAGTCCGGCGATGGCAGGCCAGTTGACTGCATCGACAAACTCTTCGATGCAGCGCACTTCACAAGCGGGATTGATGTGGCTGATGCGCTCACGCATCGCCAACACTTTTGCCTGGCCCAGCGTGGTGTCGAGCGCGTGTACCTGGCGATTGATATTGGATTCTGCGACATGGTCGAGATCAATCAAGGTCAATCGGGCAACACCGCTGCGCGCCAATGCTTCGGCAGCCCAGGAGCCAACGCCGCCAAGGCCGACCACGACAACATGAGCCGCGCGAATTTTTTGGGCGCCTGCAGCGCCATAGAGCCGGGCAAGGCCTCCAAAGCGACGCTCCAGATCCGCGGAGGCTGGCGCTTCAACCACTAGATGTTCCGCTCGAGCCGCCAGGACTGGTACTTCAAGGCAGCGAAACAACCCAACAGGATGGCCGCAACAGCCACGATACTGGTGGCACTCAGGGTAGAAATGCCGGACAGACCCTGCCCGACGGTGCATCCCATGGCGCAAACGCCACCTACGCCCATCAGCACCGCGCCAATCAGGTGATTGGCCGTGTCTTCTGCATCACGAAAGCCTTCCCAGCGGAAACTGCGTGTGGCAACGGCGTATGCGGCAGAGCCGACCACGACACCAAACACCGACACGATACCTATGGTCAGAAGCTTGCTCTTGTCGCTGAAGAACATGAGCCAGTCGATGGTGTAAGCGACGGGAGAGACAAAACTCAGGGCCTCGGCTCGCCCGGAGTTGGTCGCAAGAAAAGCCTCCTGCAGGGTTTCAGGATGTTCCGTCACATAGCCAAGATGCCCGCTGACCCACCACATGGCCACAATGACGGCCCCAATGCCAAAACCGGCCAGAAGGTTGTCAAACTCCAGGAAATCCCGCCCAAGAAAAGACCAGATGATCATGCCCATGCCCAGAACAAGGGCCATTACCAGCCCGGTACCCGCAATGCTCAGCCCGAAAGCTGAACCCAGCCAGTTCGGCAACGCAGCGTTGCTTGCGAACTCAACGGCAACCCTGTCCACCGTAGCGACACGTGCCACTGCGGTGATGCCTTTTAGCGTTGCAAAAGCTGCAACGCCCATCACCACAAATACCACTACAGACTTGAGGTTGCCGCCACCAATGCGTACTAGTGTCTTGCTGCCACACCCGGATGCCAGAACCATACCGAATCCGAAAAACAAGCCGCCAACAAGGGCTGACAGCCATATGAAGCGGCTGGATGCATAAAGCGTTTTTGATGGATCTATCTGGCCAACTGCGGCAAGCGCATAAAAGCCGATCATCGCGACGCCAATGGCCATGACCCACATGCGCATGCGGGTCCAGTCCCCCATATTCACAATGTCACTGACAGCACCCATGGTGCAAAAGTGGGTGCGTTGGGCGATAGCGCCAAACACAATGGAAAGAATAAAAGCAGCCCAGAGTACCTTCACTGTGAGCGCGTTGAGAGCAGATATGTCCATCTGTGAATTTTAAGGGCGAATAAAAAAACTGCCCTGCACAGGAACCTGCGAGGGCAGTTGGTATGAGCGAACGACGATTACTTGAGCTTGCTCAAGCGATCTTTGGCCACAGACGCAGCCTCGGACTGAGGGTAGACCTTGATCAAATCCTCAAGGGTCTTGCGGGCTGATCGAATGTCTTTCAACTCAATCTGACAGTTCGCAATCGACAACGCTGCCTCTGGTGCACGCGCATGGTCCGGTGCAACCGTGAGCAGCGCCTTGAAATTGGCGACGGCCTCACGATAGCTTCGCAGCGCGTATTGGGCGTTGCCAAGCCAGAACAAAGCCGACGGCCTGTAGCCACTGTCAGGATAACGTTTGATGAAATCAAGAAAGGCGGTTTGGGCAGAGGCAAACTCTCCCTTCCTGAGGATAGCCAGAGCCGCGTCAAAGTCTCGAACCTCTTCAGGCTTGGCTAGAAACTCCTTGCCGTCGACAGTGATTTTGGATGGTTCGAACTTTCTGAACCGGTCATCAACCCCCTGGGACAGGTCTTTTTGTTTGCGCTGCATTTCCGCAACATCACGTGCGAGTTGCTCATCCTGCCCCCGCAATTTTGCCAATTCGTTGCGCAGACTCTCGAGCTGGTTTGAAAGGTCAAGCATGCTGCGGCGCAATTGGCCGTTATCTTCAGTCGCTTTCTTGATTTCTACCTGCGAAGCATCAAACTTCTGGCGAAGGTCAAGGATTGCCCTGCGCGCCTCGTCGTCATCGAACAAGGCGGCATGCGCATTCAATGAAAATGCGCACGCGGCGAAAAAACCAAGACAGGGGCGAAAAATTGAGGGTCGGATATGAATCACGTCGTAGGTTCTTCGAGCTTTGACAGCCTATTTTTGCCCGGTTTTATCGGTAGTTCAACTCAGCGCGACGATTCTTGGCATAGGCCTCTTCTGTCGCACCCATTTCAGCAGGTTTTTCCTTGCCGAAGCTGACGGCCTCAACCTGCGCATCCGTCACGCCAAGTAAACCCAGTGAACGCCGGACAGCTTCGGAGCGTTTCTGGCCGAGAGCCAGGTTGTATTCACGCCCACCCCGCTCATCGGTATGGCCTTCGATCGCCAGCTTCCGCGTCTTGTTGGCAGCCAGGTACCTGGCATGCGCCTCAATAGCGCTCTGAAATTCCGGCTTGATGATGTAGCTGTCATAGTCAAAATAAATGACTTTTGTAACGCCAACAGGCCCACCCGATGCGTTGTTCGCTCCGGTGATTTCGACCGGCGCCACAGGAGTTGAAGACGCTCCATTATTTGCTGGGGCGACATTTGTTGCGGTCCGGTTCTCCACAGGCACATCGTCGAGCTTTACGTTTGACCCGCAGGCCACCAATGCGGATGCCAGCGTCATGGTGGAAATAATCGAAATGAGTACACGTTTCATGAATTAACCCCTGCAAAACTAAAAATAAGAAAGTTCAATATGACTGGATTTGGCTTAAATACATGTAGGCCAGAAGGACTTCTATCGTGAGAATGGGCCCCAATCAGGCTCCCTGATGTCGCCGCTTGCACCCGAAAGGCGCGCTTTGATCCTTCCGTCGAGCGTCGTCGTCATCAACGCCTCGCGGCCCTGCTGGCGGGTTGCATAAACGATCAGGCGACTGTTGGGGGCAAAACTGGGGCTTTCATCCGCACTGGTGTCGGTGATCTGGGTCACCGTCCCGCTGGTCAGTTCCATCACCTGCAATTTGAACGCGCCGCCAATACGCGATACGTAGGCAAGCCAGCGTCCGTCTGGACTGACAGCAGGCGAAATGTTGTAACTGCCGTTGAATGTGACACGTTCGATATTTCCGCCTGAAGCGCCCATGCGATAGATTTGAGGCGCTCCGCCCCGGTCACTCACAAAATAGATGTACCGGCCATCAGGGGAAAACGCCGGCTCAGTGTCGATACTGGAAGACTGCGTGAGACGACGTGGCTCACCGCCACTGGAGTCGATTGCATACAGTTGCGATCCCCCATCACGGCTGAGGGTCGCCACGATCTGCTTGCCATCGGGTGACCACGCTGGCGCACTGTTGGACCCACGAAAATTCGCCAGCAGACGTCGCCTTCCGGTTGCCACATCATGGGCGTAAATCACCGGCTTGCGCGACTCAAAGGATACATAGGCAAGCTGGCCGCCATTAGGCGACCATGCAGGGGAAATGATGGGCTCAGGACTCGCCAGGGCAGACTGCGCGCTCTCACCGTCGGAATCCGCAACCCACAACGTGAATCGTGAACCGGCCTTTGTGACATAGGCAATTCGGGTCGAAAAAATGCCTTTCTCCCCAGTCAGCTTTTCATAGACGAAGTCTGCAATTCTGTGAGCAGAGAGGCGCAGGTCAGCCTGCGTCACCGCGTAGCTCTGGCCGCCAAGATCCAGTCCCCGCACGATATCCCAAAGCCTCAAACGCACATCGAAGCGGCCGTCAGCCAGAGGCGTGACGCTTCCTGTCACAAGGGAATCAGCGCCTTTCTGGCGCCATTGCAGCAAGTCAGGCCGGGTGTTTTCATCGGCAATCAGCCCGCCGGTGTCTACGGAGCGAAAAAGTCCGCTACGCTCAAGATCTGCGTTGACAATTGATCCAATCTTTTGCGGCGCCACAGCGTCGCCCCTGAACGTAGCCACCGCAATTGGGAGCTGGGTCAAACCTACGCCCGACACCTCCACGCGGAATTGGGCCATGACAGGAGCGGCGGCCGGAAGTGCCGCAAGCGCCAACAGGCCAATAGCCTTGCGACGTTGAAATAATGGTGTGTTGTTCATATGGAAAAAAATCGAAAACGGTTGAAACTTGCAAATACGATTAATGTAATTCCTGAACTTTGACCGAAGAACTCAGCCCAAGTTCACTCAAACCTTTTTGAGCGACGACCAAGCCACTTGCCACCCGTTCGACAACTCTCAAGCGGTTCACCGACTCCTGATCCCGCTTGCTTTCAGGATGCCAAAGGTGGTAAACCTCGGTCGCCCAGAAGCCGTTTTTTCGCATCACACCAAGATTGTTCAGCCGCAATACCAGATCGGCGTCTTCATGACCCCAGCCTTCAAATGTTTCGTCAAAGCCGTTAACTGCAACAAAATCCTTCCGCCAGACGGCAAGGTTGCAGCTTCGAATTCCACGCCACTGGAAACCCTGTTTTACCCTGAATAGCGACCACGGCCAGTCCAGCATGTGCAACAGTTTGTTGCTCTCCCCGCGCAAGCGGGCCATCCACCAAAAGGGGGCAGACTGCGCGGGCAAATCAATTTCTCCCCGAATCGCCTGTGCAGTCAGCTGTTTACCGAGCAATACCCGACTTCCGTTCACAAAATACCCTTGTTCAGCGAGCCAGGTATGAGCTGCAACAAAAGACCTGTTGGGCACGCAATCGCCATCGATAAATACAAGATATTCACCACGTGAAAAGTGCGCTCCAAGATTACGGGCAGCAGATGCAGTAAATCCGGTGTCTGGATGCCAGATATGCCTGACGGGACAGTCGAACGCAGGACAGCACTTTTGAAGGAGCTCAACATGCTCAGCGCTGGAGCCATCGTCGGCAACAATCACTTCGTGTTCAGCATTGCACTGGGTGGCCAGCGAATGAAGTACCGGCAACAGTGTTTCAGTGCGGTTATACGTCAGGACAATAAAGCTGATCTTCATCAATGCGTGCTTGTACCAGAGCTCGTCGAACGGGCAACTTCCTGAAGCCGGACAGGCTGCGTAGAAATCAGCCAGAGCTTGAGGTATCGGTAATATGTACCCTCCGCATTGGAAATGGCCAATACAAGTCCCATCTTGCCATCGAGAAATCCGCGCCGCAGCACATATGTGCGGAAGAACGCCCAGGCACCGTGAGCGATTGCCCTTCCAACAGAGGACGACTTCCCTCTTTCGAGAAGCATTTGTGCGCCCGCCGTTGAATACCTGTTTGCCTTGTCCAGAACAGCTTCAAAATTCAGGAAGCTTTCATGTAAAAGCGGTGCCATAAGCGCGCGGACGGGATGGCGGGTCAGTATTTTTTCATGCACAAGTTCTTCTGAAAATGCAGCGGCGCCGCGCCTGAACAATCGGGTCACATGGTCTGGACGCCATCCAGAATGCATCATGTACTGACCACAATAACTTGAAAGCCGCGAGAGTGTGTAGACCTCGCTCGATGGATTTGCAATCACCTGCAATATCTCCGCATGGAGCGCCGGTGTCACGCGTTCGTCTGCGTCAATGGAAAGTACCCAGTCACAGCGCGCTAGTGCGAGCGCACGGTTTTTCTGTACTCCAAAGCCCTGCCAATTGCGCTCTTCACTGACTTCGGCGCCCAGACCGAGTGCTAACTGTTGTGTATTGTCAGTGCTACCGGAATCCAGAACCACGATCTGATCGGCAAACAAAACCGATCGAAGGCAGGCCTCGATGTTGCAGGCCTCGTTTTTTGTAATCACGATGACAGACAAACTCGTCAATGGTCGACCTTCATAACTATCTTTCCGAAATCTCCGCCCTACCCGGGAAAATGGCTCGCCAGCATAGCAGAGCACTCTTTTGGGAGTCTAGAACCTTCCATGGAATCACTGATAATAAAGACCATCATCCAAGCTGTGCAACCACTCTTTTGCAAACACGAACAATTAACTTTCGCCTGATATTGGTTTGCCTGGCCGCAGCATCGGTAGGACTTCCCGTTGCAATTGTCAGTATTGCCAAAGTTCTACTCTTGCTTGGTGGCGCCGCCATTCTCGTATTTTCAAGGGATCGTGAGCTGGTTGACCAGCAAACGTACAGTGTAGGCGCTACAAAATTTGCGATCCTTCTCGCGCTTGCAGCTTTTTCTGTCAGCCTTGCCTGGACCACAGCGTCCTTGTCCGAGGCTCTTGGCTCGCTTGCCAAATATGGCAAATTACTGATGATTCCGATGATTGTGGCTCTTGTGAGAAGTCGCAAGGAAGCCATCTGCGCTTTAGGTACTTTTGCGCTTGTCCAGCTATTCCTGGTGATAAGTTCGTGGATGCTTTTTTTCCATATGCCAGTTCCGTGGGCAACGTCGCCGACAGTCGCAAGGCTGACGTATGCCGTGTTCTCAAGCTACCTTGATCAGGGCATCATGACCACTGTATTTGCAGCTTTATGCTGGCAATTTCGCGGATGGATACCTGGAAAGTTCGGTACTCGTCATGCCGCCCTGATAGTCGCAATCGCGCTGCTGAATGTTTTTATCGTGCTCATTGGGCGAACTGGACACGTTATTGCAATTGCATTGATATCTCTTGCCATCATGTGGGAACTACCGCGTCGATATCGTTTGGGAGTCGTTTTATTACCTGTTGCATTGCTGCTTGTGGTTTCCGCCATCGTTCCCAAAGTGCAGCAAAGGGTTGAGCAGGTCAGGCTTGAAGTCTCCGGCTTTTCCTTTGACAAGGGTGTTAGTGTGAACAGCGGAAACTCTGCCGGAATACGCTTGCACTTCTGGCATCGGGCAATTCAATCCATTACGGAACACCCTGTATCAGGAGCGGGCATCGGCAGCTGGAGTAGCGAATTCAACAGGCTCGAAAAACAAAAAAATGCCAGCCCCGAGTCCATAGCACCCATGGGAAACCCGCACCAGGAATATCTTTTATGGGGTGTGCAACTGGGCATTCCCGGCATCTTGTTGATTTTTGGAATTTTCATCGCGATTTTTCGCGATGCCCTGGACATGGATGTATTGGCTGCACGAGCAACGCAGTCCGTCCTTCTTGCTTTTGCCATCGCCTGCTTGTTCAATTCAGTCATTTATGACGCGCTGATTGGCGACTTCTTTTGTGTGACTATGGGTTTGTTGCTTGCCTTGGGATCGCACCCTCCAGAACAGACCGCAATCAAGTACCCTGAACCCGGTCACACAGCATGACTGCGGCTGGAACAACAGCAGCCATTACCCGGAAAAAACTGTCCACATGGCAGCGAATGCGGCGGGTTTGGCCCTATTTCAGCACCGCGCGAAGCCATAGCGGATGGGCACTTGCCGTAGGTGCCACCATCGTGGCGTCAGCGACAGAACCGTTTGTCCCTGCGTTGCTCAAACCCCTGCTTGACCGCGGTTTCCAGAAGGGCGCACTGGACTTGTGGATGGTGCCGCTCTCACTTTTGTTGCTATTTGCCATCAGGGGACTTTCTGGTTTTGTAGCGCAGTATGCGCTGGCCCAAGTCACGAACGAAGGATTGCAGCAGTTGCGCAAGGCCATGTTCGACAAGTTGCTCAGTGCAAGGCTGTCCCTGTTTACCGAACAGACCTCGAGCACCATCTCCAATACGGTCGTTTATGAGGTCTACAACGGATCCGTAATACTGAACAATGCCATCATCAAACTCGCCAGGGATGTCCTCACGCTGCTTGCACTTGTAGGCTATCTGATCTTCCTGAACTGGAAGTTGATGCTGGTCGTTGCATTACTTTTCCCCGCAGTTGCCCTTGTTATTCAATTGCTGACTCGGCGTCTGTACCGACTGACCAAACAAAGTCAGACGGCCACTGACGAACTCGCTTACGTGGTCGAGGAAAACGTGCTGGCATACCGTGATGTTCGCCTCCATGGTGCTCAGGCGAATCAGGCTGCGCGCTTCGATGCGCTGAGCCGATCATTGCGTCGTCTCTCAATGAAGTCTACCGTGGCTTATGCCAGCATGAGTGCCATTACCCAGGTTTTGGCCGCGATTGCGCTTTCTGCGGTCATTTCAATTGCGCTGTTGCAGGGTTCAGAAAACACCACGACCGTCGGTGGGTTTGTTGCCTTCGTTACCGCCATGCTTCTGCTGATTGCGCCGATCAAGGGCCTGTCAGATGGTGCGACACCGATCACGCGCGGACTTGCCGCACTTGAACGCGGGCTTGACCTTATGGAGTTGACAGACGACGAGTCAGGTGGATTCTTTTCAAAAGTCAGGGCCTCTGGACAAATGGAGTTCTCAGGAGTCCACGTGGTTTACAAGGAAGGTAGCCCACCTGCCCTCGACAGCCTGGATCTGACCATTGCAGCCGGAGAGACCATCGCTCTGGTAGGCGCATCCGGCTCCGGTAAAACGACGCTGGCCAATTTATTACCACGATTTGTGGAGCTGACCGCCGGCAATATTTACCTTGATGGCCAGGAAATCAGGCAATGGAAACTCGCATCGCTCAGAGCCCAATTTGCTGTCGTCAGCCAGCATGTGGTCATGCTCAACAGTTCTATTGCTTTCAATGTAACGCTCGGCCAGTCTTTCGATCGGAACAAAGTCATCCAATGCCTGGAGGCCGCCAACCTGGGACAGCTTGTTGCTGAACTGCCGCAAGGCGTTGACACACTGCTGGGCCACAACGCCATGCAGCTTTCAGGCGGCCAACGTCAACGCCTGGCAATCGCACGTGCGCTGTACAAGGACGCGCCAATTTTGATACTGGATGAAGCCACTTCAGCACTCGACACAGAATCGGAGCAGGCTGTGCAGGAAGCAATCAGGCGTCTGACATCAACCCGGACGTCACTCATCATTGCGCATCGACTGTCCACTATTCAGCATGCCGACCGTATCATCATGATGAATGGCGGACGGATTGTTGAGTCTGGCTCGCATGCACAGCTGCTGGCGCAGAATGGCGCATATGCACATCTTTACAGGCTTGGTCTCAACCCGGACTGAAGCCGATCTTCGTGTGCGTGTCAGTTTTCATATGCCATCAACCACGCCCCGTCAGGCTGTTCAACTATCTAAACACCACAAATGAACATATTGATCACAGGGGCCGACGGAAATTTTGGCTCTGAATTCAGCCGTCAGGCATTCGCAAAGGGCCACGCCAATGTCATTCCTGTTGGTCGCGGAGACTGGTCTGAAATAGACGAAAAACTGGTGTCTGCGGAGATCGTGGTTCATGCTGCCAGCGATCTGCGTACATCCGCTAGCCTGGAGCCATACCGCTTGCTGGACTCGAATGTCATGTCCACGGCGACCTTGCTTGAAGCGGCCCGCAGGCATAGCGTCAAAAGGTTTGTATTTCTCAGTAGCTGCGCTGTTTATGGAGAAGATATGCGGACCGGCGAAGACAGCCTGTGTTGCCCCATCACCATTAATGGTATTTCCAAGCATTTGAACGAGAAGCTGGTGGCCGAATTTTGTACCGCAAACGGCATTGAATATCAGATTCTGCGCGTGTTCAACACCTATGGTGGCAATGACCGATTCTCAATTTTCAGCAAATTGAAGCAAGCGCTGTGCAACGCAAAGGCCTTCACGCTGAACAACGAAGGTCGAATGCAGCGCGATTTTATACACGTCACTGACGTCGCTTCAATCGTCCTCAATCTCTCGACCCGCAACATCAACTACACCCATCTGAATATCGGGACGGGGATGGCCACAAAGATATCGGCGCTGGTTGAAATGGTCGGGAAGAAGTTTCCGCAGCTTGCCATTCAACGAGGCGTAACTCAGGAGGCGGAGTACTCCCGCGCGGACACGACCAGACTAAGGGAGTTCTGGGGCGACGACTTCATTCGTGTCGAGGACTACATACAGGAACATTTTGTACCCGACATACATGAAGCCCTGTTGCGGTGAGGAAAACAACAGTGGGAGTCGGGATCTGATCCGCCCGGATCAGGTCCTTTTAATTACGCGGCCATAAGCCTCGTAATACTTGGCCTTCGCCACATCCCAGCTGTATTTCTCGGCGAACAGAAATCCATTGCTCGCCAGCTTGTGGCGCAACGCCGTATCGAGCCGCACATCGTTGAGTGCAGCCGTCATGCCATTAATATCATCCGGGTTTGGCAGCAAAATCGCATCGCTCCGATCGACAAGCAGACTGCCCATGTTGTTATAGGGTTCTGCAGTGGTTACCACGGGCACATGCTTGGCCATCGCCTCAAGCAGCACCATGGGAAACACGTCCTGCGTCGTGGGGTGTGCCAGGCAATCCATGGCGGCATAGGCATTTGGCATATCGCGTACAACACCCATGAAGCGGCATGTTTTACCCGGGCCAAGCGCCTGTACAAGTTCTGTGTAGCGTTCAGCCTGAGCCGGGTTGCCAATGACCATGATTTGCACGTCAAAAGGCAGTCGTGCAGCCCCCTTGAGCAGGGTTCCCAGGCCCTTCTTTTTGAAATCATGTCCCACAAACCCCACTGTCATGACGGCAGGATTCAAACCAAGACTTTCACGTGCAGCGACTTTTTCTTCAACAGACAATTCACGCGCCGGAATGCTCACTCCCGGAGGAACCACGCTGCTAGAAGGCACATCCGGAAGAATTGCCAACGTCTCATCCTGCAGGAACTGGGACACAAAAACAATATGGTGACCAGGCGTGCACAGGCGTTTCTTTTCGATCCACAAATAGGCGAGAAGCCTGGGACTCAAGGCAATGCGCAAGGCACTCATGCCCCGTTGCTTCAGGCTGGCATGAACAGTCTTCACGCTCACGGTATGCACCCCGGCATGCGTCACATTTTCATAAGAATGGACCACATCAAAGCCATGCCTTGTAACCCGCTTCGTGTACCAGCTAAACCAGAGCTGGTTTAACCACCGCGTGCGAAACGGCAGCTTCGGCACAGGTATGTGCTTGAACAGCGCGGGAGATTGATCAAACGCCTGCGAGATCACCGTGATATCACACTCATCCAGCATGGAGGTCGCCAGATAAACGGCATAGCTTTCTGCGCCACCGCCAATTCTTGAAAAGTTGCGGGTAAGGATGGCCAGTTTTGTTTTCATCGTTTGTAGGCGTCGTTGGTCCGTCCCACGCCGCGCCTGTCTTCGTACCTGGTCAGGCATTTGAGCAATAGCTGCATCCATGTGGTTGTGCGGCTGACCAGAACACGTGGCAACAGCAGATCATCAGACTGTCCTGGAATCGCACGACCGCGCACTGTCGTGGTGGCAGTCAGGTAACCCGCTGACCTGACGTTTTGCACAGCCGTCTTGTTCAGGCCGCCATACGGATAACAAAAATGCTGAACGCCGCCTTTTTGCCTTATCAACGCTTCAAGCCGGTTTTTTGATTGCCCTATCTCCATGGCTTGCCCGGCTTGATCCAGTTGCTCGAGGTTGGCATGCGACAAGGTGTGCGAGCCCACCTCCTGGCCGGCATCAACCCAGGCCTGCAGTTCTCCCGCATTCATCAACGGCACCTGTATGACGCCTCGGTCAAGGTCCCAGCTATTTTTTTTACCCACAAGATCGGTCACCACGTAACAGGTAGAGGTAAAACCATGACGTTTCAAAACCGGCATGGCACAACGCAGGTTGTTTTGATACCCGTCGTCAAATGTGATGCCGAAGACCTTCCCTTTCGCGTCGCCCTTCAAATAAGGCATCAGGTCACCCATGGATTTGCCCTCGTAGCCAATTGCTGCAAGCGCTGCCATTTGCCTGGAAAACGTAGTGGGCGATACAACAAGCCCTCTCATGGGAGAGCCCTTGGGCGGCTCTTCATCCACCTGGTGGTACATCAAGATAGGAATCGTCGGCTGGGCCATTTTTTGGAAACTCAAATCAAAACAATATCGTATTGCTCCTGCGCCATCGCTGCTTCGGCCTGGAGGGAAATCGGCTTGCCGATAAACTCACTCAAGCCCGCGAGATGCTGGCTTTCTTCGTCAAGAAACAGCTCTATCACCTTGGGTGACGCCACCACACGGAATTCACGTGGATTGAACTGCCGTGCTTCGCGCAGAATCTCTCGCAGGATGTCATAGGTGACGCTGCGGGCGGTCTTGACGACGCCTTTGCCAGTACAGGCTGCACATGGCTCGCAAAGCTGATGTGCCAGGGATTCGCGCGTGCGCTTTCGCGTCATCTCCAGCAATCCCAGCGCAGAAAAGCCGTTCACCGTGGTCTTGATACGGTCCCGCGCGAGCTGCTTCTGGAATTCGGCCAGTACGGCGTCGCGGTGGTTTTCCTTGACCATGTCGATGAAATCGACAATCACGATGCCCCCCAGGTTGCGCAGTCGAAGCTGCCGTGCGATGGCTTGCGAGGCTTCAAGGTTTGTCTTGAAAATTGTCTCGTCAAAATTGCGTGCACCTACGAAGCCGCCCGTATTCACATCAACCGTCGTCAACGCTTCAGTCTGGTCAATGATGAGGTAGCCACCGGACTTCAGGTCCACCCTTCTGCCCAAAGCCCGTGCGATATCCTCATCGATGTTGAACAGGTCAAAAATCGGGCGTTCACCGCTATACAGCTGAAGTTTTTGCACCGTAGCCGGCATGAACTCAACGGCGAAAGCCTTGAGTTTTTGAAATTGCTCGCGTGAATCAATTCGTATCGTCTGCGTGCCTTCCCCTGCCACGTCGCGCAAAACGCGCTGCAGCAGGCTCAGGTCCTGGTGCAGCACTGAAGCAGGTTTCACCCTGACGGACGCATCCTTGATGCGAGCCCAGGTTTTGCGCAAATAGGCGATGTCCTCTGAAAGCTCAGCGTCCGTCGCATCCTCGGCGTTGGTTCTGAGGATAAATCCACCGCCCGCTTCGCCGCTCAAGGACTGAAGTCGCTGGCGCAAATCTTCACGTTGTTTCGCAGGTATCTTCTGCGATACGCCGATATGGTTGTCCTGAGGCAAAAAGACCAGCAGGCGACCGGCAATGCTGATCTGGGCCGTCAGCCTCGCGCCTTTTGTGCCAATGGGATCCTTGAGCACCTGCACCATGACGGCCTGGCCTTCAAACAATTGCTTTTCTATTGGCAATGTGGGTGCCGCCGCTGCACCTGTCGCTGCAATGGCATCTGCGTCTGCATGCCTGCTGTTGATGCTGCTCATCAGGTCGGCAACGTGCAAAAAGGCCGCCTTGTCCAGGCCAATATCGATGAAGGCCGACTGCATTCCAGGCAATACGCGCGCCACCTTGCCAAGATAAATGTTACCGACAAGGCCGCGCTCCAGCGTCCGCTCAACCTGCAACTCCTGCAGTGATCCGTGTTCGACGACAGCGACGCGCGTCTCCTGCGGAGACCAGTTGATCAGGATGTCTTGCTGCATGTTGTTATAAAACGGATTCGGTCAGACCTTGATACCTGCACTGCGCAGCAGTTGGGCGGTCTCCCGCAGCGGAAGACCCATGATGCCACTGTAGCTGCCATTGATGGCCATAATATGCAGAGCCGCCCTGCCCTGCACGGCATAAGCACCGGCTTTACCCATGGGTTCGCCGGTAGCCACATAACTGCGGATCTGGTTTGCCGTCATGGGCTCAAAGCTCACACGCGAAGTGCTAAGGGCCTCAAACCGTCGTTTACCTGCTTGCAAGGCTACAGCAGTCAACACACGATGTGTCGTGCCGCCCAGTTCCGACAGCATGCGAAAAGCATCCTTTGCGCTTTCAGGTTTGCCATAAATGACACGCCCCATAGCCACGGTGGTATCGGAGCAAAGTACAGGCGCAGGTTCAAGCTTGCGCCGCTTCATTCGGGCCACTGCTGCATCAAGTTTGAGGCGGGTTACCCTTTTCACATAAGCGGCAGGGGTCTCACCCTTCAGGGTGGCCTCCAGCGCTTCAGCATCCTCGCTGTCATCCGCCAGCAACAACTCATATTTCACCCCCAGCTGCTCAAGCAGCTGGCGCCGCCGTGGACTCTGCGATGCGAGATAAATATAAGCAGCCATTATTCGCGGTGATACGGATGGTTGATGGTGATGCTCCAGGCCCGGTAGATCTGCTCGATCAGCAACACACGAACCATGGCGTGAGGCAAGGTGAGATCGGAGAGCCGTAGTCGCTCATGCGCTGCTTTCTTGAATGCCGGATCAAGCCCGTCAGGCCCACCAATCACGATGGCCACGTCGTCCCCCGACAACTGCCATGCCTTGAGTCGATCTGCCAGCGCAACCGTCGTAACGGCCGTACCCCGCTCATCAAGTGCCACGACGTGCGTCCCGCGTGCAATTGCAGCTTCAATCCGGACTTTTTCCGCCGCCAGCAGCGTCTCAAGCGTTTTAGATGCACGCGGCTCCGTCTTGACAGCTTTGAGCTCAACCCTGATTTCAGGTGGAAATCGCTTGGCGTAGTCGTCGTAAGCCGTTTGCGCCCAATCGGGCACCTTCTGACCAACCGCTACGATGCTCAGCCTCATCGGCTGCGAGGCGCTGCTTTTTTGGCTGCAGGCTTTTTGGCTGCAGGTTTCGTGGTCGTCTTTTTGGCTGCGACTTTTTTGGCCGGCGGCACTTTGACCAGAGGAGTTTTCACGGCGGGCTTCGTCGCAGTTTTTCTGGCGGGTTTGGCCGCAGGTTCTCCCACCGGCTCGGCGAAGTTGCGTTTGGCAGTCCAGTCGCTGGTCTTGCCCACGCGCCCGATATAACCCGGTTCATGATCTTTCACAGCCTTGACGGTCGGCTTGGCGCTGCTTTTGGCAGAAGTCCTGCCAGATGTTTTTGCGCCAGCTTTGGGTTTCGCAGCAGGCTTGACTTCGACTTTTGGATCGGGCTTCGAGGCCTTGACCAGCGGAGCGGGCGCCCCGAGTTTCTGCTTGATGGGTTTGTCGCCCCACAGCTCTTCAAGGTGGTAATACTGGCGAATGGTCGGTTGCATAATGTGCGCGACGACCGCTCCGCAGTCAACAATGATCCATTCCCCGTTGTCTTCGCCTTCGATGCGCGGTTTTTGAAACCCTGCATCGCGTACCGCATCCCGCACGCTGGCAGCAAGCGCTTTGGTCTGGCGGTTGGAAGTACCGGAAGCAATGATGACGCGCTCGAACAGCGACGTGATGTGTTCCGTGTCAAAAACCTGAATGTCCTGAGCCTTGACGTCTTCCAGCCCATCAACAATGGCGCGCTGGAGTTTCTGGACGTCTTTTTTTTCTGCGGCGGCGGTGGATTTGACGGGTGTGGAGGTCATTAAGGGCTTTGTTCGGTGAGAAGGTTTAGCTGGCGCCATAAACACGGTTTGCTGAAATATAACGTGCAACCGCTTCGGGAACCAGTTCTGTGATGTCGCTGCTTTTACCCGCGCCAGACGCCAAATACTGGCGGATTTGGGTGGCGCTGACGGCCATGGGCGGCAAAAGGAGCTGTAAAAAACGGTCTTTTAGCGCGCCATACGCGTCAAATTGGGCCTGTGCAACGGCGGATGTTGCGCGGCCAGCTATGCAAATTATAGCGAGCCCGATAATCGCCTGCCATCTATGCCATTGCTGAAAAGCCGCAAACTGGTCGGCGCCCATGATGAGGTAAAGCTGCGAGTCCGGGTTTTCAGCCTTCAATGCTTCAAGCGTGTCTATCGTGAAGGTCGGCCCTGGACGCTGCAGCTCCCGTTCGTCAACCACAACCTCGGGCATATTCTGAAATGCCAGCCGCGTCATGGCGAGTCGATTTGTGGCGCTGCTTAGAGCCCTCGTCTTGTGCCAGGCCTGGCCGGTGGGTATAACCCGCAATTCATCAAGTTTCAGCTGTGTAATAGCGACGTTTGCCAAGGCCAGATGGGCCACGTGCGGCGGATCAAATGCACCGCCAAAAACGCCTATGCGTTTTTGTGACGTCGTCGAAAGGCCAGCACTCAAACCCAGTCCCTTCGGACAAGAAATTCCTTATAAAGACGCTCTTCCGCGCTGCCAGGCTCGGGTTTGGACTGGTACGCCCAACTCGCCAGAGGTGGCATGGACATCAGGATAGACTCAGTACGCCCGCCCGATTGCAGGCCGAAATGGGTGCCACGGTCCCAGACAAGATTGAACTCGACATATCTGCCACGTCGATAAAGCTGAAAAGCGCGCTCACGCTCGCTGTAAGCAGCGTTCTTGCGCCTGTCCACGATGGGAAGGTATGCCTTCAGGAATGCGTCCGCCACAGCCTTCAGCATCTCAAAGCTGCGCTCCGCGCCAAGTTCATGAAAGTCATCGAAGAAAATACCGCCCACGCCCCGCTGCTCGTCACGGTGCTTCAGGTAAAAGTACTCGTCACACCATTTCTTGAAGCGTGGGTATTTGTCTTCGCCGAACGGCAGCAGCGCATCGCGGCAAGTCTGGTGAAAGTGCACCGCATCTTCATCAAACCCGTAATAAGGCGTCAGGTCCATTCCGCCACCAAACCAACAGACCGGCTCACCACCTCCAACGGGCGTTGCCGCAATCATGCGCACATTCATGTGTACCGTTGGTACGTAGGGACTGCGGGGATGAAAAACCAGCGAAATGCCCATTGCCTCAAACGGCGCACCGGCCAGTTCCGGCCTGTGTTGCGTCGCCGAGGGGGGGAGTTTTGACCCGCGAACATGCGAAAAACCGCAACCTGCGCGCTCAAACACAGCGCCACCTTCAAGTATTTTTGTGATGCCATTGCCCTGCAGCAGCTCGCCTGGCTCCTTTTGCCAGTGATCGGCCACAAACGGCTGGCCATCAATGCCGGCTATGGAATCGGTGATTCGCGCCTGCAGGCCGAGCAGAAAGGCCCGGACGCCGGAAATGTCAGGTGCACCCATCAGGACTTGATAGCCCGGTACCCGATGTCCCTGCGGTACTGCGCCCCATCAAATTGAATGTTTTCGGCCACCTCATAAGCGCGCTGCTGTGCTGCCTTGACGGTGCTGCCCAGCGCCGTCACGCACAAAACGCGACCGCCGGACGTCAAGGTGTCCTTGCCCTTGCGGGTAGTGCCTGCATGAAAGACCATGGCGTCCTCGGTCGCAGCGGGCAGGCCGCTGATCACATCGCCCTTGCGCGGCTGCAGCGGATACCCATGCGCCGCCATGACCACGCCCAACGCAGGTCTGCGGTCCCATTCCAGTTCGACATGATCCAGCGTACCCGAGGTCGCCGCCATCATCACATCGTAGAGATCCGTCTTGAGGCGCATCATGATCGGCTGCGTCTCAGGGTCGCCCATGCGGCAGTTGAATTCGAGTGTTTTCGGCTTTCCCGCAGCATCGATCATCAGGCCGGCATACAAAAAGCCGGTGAAAGGAATACCGTCTTTTTCCATGCCTTTGATGGTCGGCAAAATGATCTCGCGCATGGCGCGGGCATGCACATCTGGCGTCACCACCGGTGCAGGTGAATAAGCGCCCATGCCACCTGTGTTCGGCCCCTGGTCAGCATCAAGCAGGCGTTTATGGTCCTGGCTGGTAGCCATCGTTGCCACGTTTTTGCCGTCACACATGACAATGAAGCTCGCTTCCTCACCCTGCAAAAACTCCTCGATCACCACGCGCGCGCCGCCTTCGTTATGGGTCACGCCCAACGGGTTGAAGTCAGGATCAGGTGCCAGCATGAATTCAATGGCCTCATGCGCCTCGTGTTTTGTCATGGCAACGACGACACCTTTGCCCGCCGCCAGCCCATCAGCCTTCACGACGATAGGCGCACCCTTTTCATCAACATAGGCATGCGCCGCTACTGCATCGCTGAAGGTTTCGTACTCCGCCGTCGGAATGCCGTGGCGTTTCATGAAGGCCTTGGAAAAAGCCTTGGAGCTTTCCAGCTGCGCCGCAGCTTTGGTCGGGCCGAAAACACGCAGGCCATGTGCACGGAAGTCATCCACAATGCCAGCCGCCAGCGGTTGCTCCGGGCCCACCACGGTCAGGGCAATTTTTTGCTCCAGCGCCCACTCGCGCAGGGCTTTGACGTCCGTGATGGCAATGTTTTCAAGGCGCGGGTCCATCGCCGTACCGCCATTGCCGGGAGCTACGTACACCGCCTGCAATTTCGGCGACTGCGCCAGTTTCCATGCCAGGGCGTGTTCGCGGCCACCGCCTCCCACTACCAATACTTTCATGCTGTGCTCTCGTTTTAAATGTTATTCAGACAGGTCGGCGTTATGGAAGACGTCCTGCGTATCGTCAAGGTCTTCCAGCACGTCCAGAAGGCGCTGCATTTTGGCGGCATCCTGCCCGGACATCTCAATCGTGTTGTCTGCCCGCATGGTGACTTCGGCGAGTTCCGGTTTCAGGCCAGCCGCTTCCAGCGCGTTTTTGACGGTCTCAAAGTCGGTGTAGGGCGTCAGCACCTCAATGGCACCGTCCTCATGCGTGATCACGTCGTCCGCGCCGGACTCAAGCGCCACTTCCATGATCTTGTCTTCACTGGTACCCGGCGCAAAAATAAACTGGCCGACGTGCTTGAACTGAAAGGCCACTGACCCCTCAGTGCCCATGTTGCCCCCGTGCTTAGAAAACGCGTGCCTCACCTCGGCCACGGTACGTACCTTGTTGTCCGTCATGCAGTCCACGATGATGGCCGCGCCGCCAATGCCATAGCCCTCATAGCGCACCTCCTCGTATTGCACGCCTTCAAGGCTGCCGGTGGCCTTGGCAATGCCGTATTTGACGTTTTCGCCCGGCATGTTGGCCGCCTTGCCTTTTTCAACCGCCAGGCGCAGGCGCGGATTGGTAGCGATGTCGCCGCCACCCATACGGGCCGCCACCATGATTTCGCGCATCACGCGAGTCCAGATGCGCTGACGCTTTTCATCCTGCCGGCCCTTGCGGTGCTGAATATTCGCCCATTTACTGTGACCTGCCACGCTATTCCTTAGGTTTTGATTTACGCTACTTCCACCATTTTACTTTTTCACCGCAGGACACCCCATGGCTGAGCCCCTCCTGATTGCAAAGAACGCAAGCACCACCTGTGAGCTACTGCCCGGCCTGGCCAATCGCCACGGGCTCATCACCGGCGCAACCGGAACGGGCAAGACCGTCACGCTGCAAACGCTGGCCGAAAACTTCTCGAAAATCGGTGTTCCCGTCTTCATGGCCGACGTCAAGGGCGACCTGACCGGGATCAGCCAGGCCGGCACCATTGGCGAGAGGATGGCTGGCATTCTGAAAGAGCGAGGCATCCAGACCCCGGAGTCCATCGCCTGTCCTGCCACGCTATGGGATGTGTTTGGCGAGCAGGGTCACCCGGTACGCGCCACCATTTCAGACATGGGCCCGCTATTGCTGGGGCGCATGCTGGACCTCAACGACACGCAGGCAGGCGTGCTCAACCTGGTGTTCAAGATTGCCGATGACAACGGCATGCTGCTCCTGGACCTTAAAGACCTGCGTGCCATGCTGCAATACGTGGGCGAGAACGCCAGCGATTTCACGACCAAATACGGCAACGTCAGCGCCGCCAGCGTCGGGGCCATACAGCGCGGATTGATGCAGGTCGAAACCCAGGGTGCCGACAAATTCTTTGGCGAGCCCATGCTCAACATCAGCGATTTCATGCAAACCGTGGACGGCAAGGGTGTCATCAATATCCTGACCGCCGACAAGCTCATGAACTCGCCCCGGCTGTACGCAACCTTCCTGCTGTGGATGCTGTCCGAGCTGTTTGAGCAACTGCCTGAGATCGGCGATCCTGAAAAGCCGAAACTGGTCTTCTTCTTCGACGAGGCGCATCTGCTGTTCAACGAAGCGCCCAAGGTACTTGTCGAACGCATTGAACTGGTCGTTCGTCTCGTACGGTCCAAGGGCGTGGGGGTGTATTTCGTCACCCAGAACCCGCTGGATATTCCAGACTCGGTACTCGCCCAGCTCGGTAACCGCGTGCAGCACGCCCTGCGCGCCTTCACCCCGCGTGACCAGAAGGCCGTCAAGGCCACAGCGCAAACCATGCGGCAAAAGCCGGGGCTGGATATTGAAACCGCCATCACCGAACTGGCCGTAGGTGAGGCGCTGATCAGCCTGCTCGATGCCAAGGGCCGCCCCAGCGTCACCGAACGCGTCTTCGTGCTCCCGCCAGGCAGCCAGATTGGTCCCATCACCCCGCAGCAGCGTCAGTCGCTGTTACAGGGTTCACTGGTGGCCGGCGTTTACGAGAAAACCGTGGATCGCGAATCTGCCTACGAAAAGCTGCAGGACCGCGCAGCGGCAAGCTCAACGGCTGCCGGCTCCGCACCCAACGGTGGCGCAGCCGGTCAAACCGATTCCGGCGGAATCCTGGGTGGGCTCAATGATGTGCTTTTCGGCACCACAGGCCCACGCGGCGCCAAACATGACGGCCTCGCGCAAAGCATGGCCAGGTCGGCGGTGCGAACCATGGGATCAGCCGTCGGGCGAGAGATCATTCGTGGAGTACTGGGCGGTATTTTTGGCGGTAAAAAACGCTGAAGCCCTGCTGAAATTGCGATGCGGCCGGCACCTGCCTGTCGCAATTTAACGACCCTTCATTTCACTGAGGCTTGTCAAGCACAAGCCGCATCGCTACATTGGATTTTTTGAAGGATACGCAATGCCTGCCGAAGTTGCCGCCAAATCCACCGAGACCGTAAAACCCGCTGCCTCCGCACCCAGCTCCCCCGCCCAAAGCCATATCCGACTGACGTCACACGCCAGCGGCCACGGCGCCATCCCTATTCACTGGGCAGCAGCCACCGCCACCGAACGCGGCCCGGTCGTGGGCACCACCACCAAACGCAGCCACCGCAATGTCATTGGGACGCATAGCGGCTCATACAGCATTTACCGCGCCCTGGCCGTCGCAGCCGGTGCCCTGTCACCCCAGCACAAGGCCGACCTCACCAATACCTCGCCCACCGACCTGATCGGCCCCTATCCGCAATGGAGCGAGCCAGGCCGTATCGTTGCCATGGACCCCTGGGGCGCTTCTGTCGCCGATGTTTTTTCCAGCGAACTGGCAGCCGGCTACGACATTCGCCCCACCATCGCGGTCACACAGGCTCACGTCATCCTGCCCGAGGTGATCGAGGCCCTGCAGTCCGGCCGCCTCAAGGCTGACGGCAAATACCTCACCGCTGGCGGGGCTGCCATGGTGACCAAGGTGGCGGTCGAACCCGTCTGGTATCTGCCCGAAGTTGCGAAGCGTTTTAATTGCAGCGAGGCGGAATTGCGCCGCGTGCTGTTTGAAGAAACTGGCGGCATGTACCCCGAGCTTGTGACCCGCAGCGACCTGGAGGTTTTTTTGCCACCCATAGGCGGCCTGACGGCCTACATCTTCGGCAAGCCGCGCGACCTGGCCAACCCGGAGATTGAACTCACGGCCCGCGTGCACGACGAATGCAACGGCTCCGACGTCTTCGGCTCCGACATCTGTACCTGCCGCCCCTACCTCACACATGCGATTGAAGAGTGCATCCAGGGTGCGCAACGCGGCGGCGTAGGTCTGGTCTCCTACTTCCGGAAGGAAGGTCGAGCGCTCGGCGAAGTCACCAAATTCCTGGTCTACAACGCCCGCAAGCGCCAGGTCGGCGGCGATACCGCTGACCAGTATTTCAACCGCACCGAGTGCGTGGCCGGAGTGCAGGACATGCGTTTCCAGGAACTGATGCCCGACGTGCTGAACTGGCTGGGCATACGCAAGATTCACCGGCTGGTGTCCATGAGCAACATGAAGTACGACGCCATCACCCGCGCAGGTATTGAGGTCGTCGAGCGTGTGAACATCCCCGAGCACATGATTCCCGCCGATGCGCAGGTCGAGA
>JAZKCB010000102.1:0-3872 GCA_040388335.1 Pseudomonadota bacterium
CCGACTCCGCTCCGACATCCAGTGCATTCTTGACCGCGACCCTGCTGCGCGCACGACCTGGGAAGTGCTGACCTGCTACCCCGGCCTGCACGTGCTGATCTCCCACCGCCTGGCGCACTGGTGCTGGAACCAGGGCTTGCGGTGGCTGGGGCGTTTTATCTCGCACATCGGCCGGTTTTTGACGGGCATTGAAATCCATCCTGGCGCAAAAATCGGCGAGCGGGTTTTCTTTGACCATGCGATGGGCGTTGTCGTCGGCGAGACCGCCGAGATTGGCGATGGCTGCACGATTTACCAGGGCGTGACGCTGGGCGGCACATCGCTCTACAAGGGCGAAAAGCGCCATCCGACGCTGGGCCGTGACGTGGTGGTGAGCGCCGGCGCCAAGGTGCTGGGCGGCTTTGTGGTCGGTGATGGTGCCAAGATCGGCAGCAACGCGGTGGTCATCAAGCCGGTGCCTGCAGGCGCGACGGCAGTCGGCATTCCGGCGCGCATCATCCCCTCCAAAGTGGGCGAGAGCGCTGACGTGACCACCGCCACCAAGTTCTCGGCCTATGGCATCACCCTGGAAGACGACCCGGTCAGCCAGGCGATGCGCGGGCTGATTGACAACGCCTCGTCGCAGGAGCACCAGATCGCGCTGCTCTGGGAGGCGATTGAAAAGCTCTCCAGCACCCAGAACCCGCAGGCCCCGCGCAAGGACTGCGTGCCGGCCGATGCGGCGCTGACGGAGACCTTTGAGGCTGACAAGCTGAACCAGCTGATGGGCAAGTAGGCGTCGCAGCCGCTTTGCGCGTCCTGCCGCTTCGTTCAGCATGGATTGCGGATCGGGTCCGCAATGACAGGGGGACTAAAGCCTCAATGCCTGTCATCCCGGACTTGATCCGGGATCCATCCCCGATTTTTTGGCTGCTTGAGAAGGAATGGCTGCGGACCGGGTCGGCAATGACCAACCGGGATGCAAAAGACAGGTTACGTTGCTATTTATTTCATAGCTGCTCACGCCCATATCTATTGATCTGAAGCCCGATTTGATGCCTGAAAAAAGGCCAAAATCCGCTCAAAAAGCTGTTTTGGGGCTCACAGGCGCCCCAAAGCCTCAAATTTTCAGCATATGCCAAGGCATATGCTGGATGCAGTTGAATCGAACCTAGCGAATGGCCTGCAGCGACGAGGTCAGGTCGAACACGCTTTTGCCCCAGTTGGCCGGAATCTCAAAGCGGTAAATCTCGCTGTCAGTCGCCCCTTGGGTGGCCTTGCTGCTCAGGCGGATGAAGTAGACGCCGGGCTGCAGGTTGCCAAGGTCCAGGCGCGGGCCGCGGCCGGTCACGGCCGTGTCGGAGTTGGTGACCACCTGGCTCAAGGCTTCGTCACGTGCCACAAGCGCCGAATAAGCGCCTTCGGCCATGGGCTGTCCGTTGGACTGCTGGCCTATCCAGCCCAGCACGGTCCGGCCGCCGATCAGGCTCATGCTGGAGTAGCTGACCTTCCACTGGCCGTCTTTCACGGCGATCAGCTTGACCGTGTCGAATCCTTCCAGCCCGGCCGGGTCAATGCCGCGCACGCGGGCAAACCAGTTGCCGTTGGCGAGGCTGGCCAGGTCGGCGCTGTTGCCGGCCACCTTCAGGTCGCGGACGATCCTGTCGAATTTCTCATCGCTGGAGACCTGCACGCGGTAAGCCACGGCACCGGCCAGCACCGGCATGGCCCAACCGCCCAGCGGTTTGAGCACTTCTGCCGGGATGTTGGTCAGGTCGGGCGCGGGCAGCAGGTTGACGACCTTGATCTCGCGCTCTGCGGGTTTGACGACAGCGCCTGTGCCTGTAGGCAGGTCGGCGCCTGCGCCCTGGGCGGGGTTGTCTGCGCGGACCTTGCCTTCGACCACTTCGGTGCGTGCGCTGGCGCTCGCAGGGTCATCAAAGGCGACGCGGAACTCGGTGCCACGCACGCCGACGAGTGAGGTTGGGGTTTCAACCTGCAAAGGTGTGGCGCGTTTGGCATTTTTGGTGGCGACGGCCTCCATGGTGCCGGCGGCCAGCCGCAGAAGGCCCGAGAACCAGTTGGTCGAGCCGCTGGCTGATGAATCGCGCATGGCGTAGTCCCGGTTGGTGACGACCTGCGCCAGCGTATTGGGCAGCAGCTTGATGCGGCTGCCGTCGCCCAGTTCTATCACGGCCGAGCTGTTGGCGCCGGTCTTGAGCTGGCTGCCGTCGACAATCGCCGCGCCGGGCACCATGGCTGCACCACCGAGGGTGACATCGCCTTCAGCGCTGATGACCTTGCCGCTGGCCGGTTTGGATTTGAGGTAGCGCAGGGGAATCTCCAGCTTCTGCCCCGGAAAGATCATGTCCGGGTCCTTGAGCTGGTTGTATTTGGCCACCTCGTTCCAGGCCTGGGTGCTGACGAGCATCTCTTTGCTCAGGCGGATCAGCTTGTCGGATGGTTTGACGACGTAGGGCAGGCTGGGCTCCAGCACGCGGGTTTGCGCGCCGGCTGCGGATGCCAGCAGGAGTGAAACGGCCAGGGTCGAGATGCTATGGCGCGCGGTCAGACAAATCATGTTTTTTCTTCTTTCACCAGGGGCCGCGCCTCCGCGCGACAAAAACTCAGGCTGCACTCAGGCGGCTGGTGGCCGGATGGCGGATTTGGGCCTGAACGCCTTGCAGACTTCTGCACGCGTCTCAAGATACGGCCCGCCAATCAGGTCAACGCAGTAGGGCACCGCAGCAAATATGCCGGGCACGATCTGCTCGCCGCTGTCGCTTTTTAAACCCTCAAGCGTTTCAGCGATAGCCTTGGGTTGCCCGGGCAGGTTGATGATGAGGCTTTTGTCACGAATGACGGCGCATTGGCGCGACAGTATGGCGGTGGGCACAAACTTCAGGCTGATCTGCCGCATCTGCTCGCCAAAGCCCGGCATCTCCTTGTGGGCGATGGCCAGCGTGGCTTCCGGCGTGACGTCGCGCAGGGCAGGGCCGGTGCCGCCGGTGGTGAGGACCAGTGAGCAACCCGCATCGACCAGCGAGATCAGCGCGGCGCTGATGCCGTCCTGCTCGTCGGGGATCAGCCGCTCGTCAAAGGTGATGGGGTTGAGCAGGGCGCGCGTCAGCCAGTCTTTCAGCGCCGGCAGGCCCTTGTCTTCATAGACGCCGCTGGAGGCCCTGTCGCTGACCGACACGATGCCTATGCGGACTGCATCGTGGCCGACGCTCATTCGGTGTCGCCTTCTGCCTTCGCCTTCATCATTTCCTTGACCATCTGGAAAATCTCGCGGTAGGCCTTGCCGTGGCGCGGGGCTTCGCCCGGCTTTTCGGGTTTGTAGTCCTTGCGGGCCTGGCGGATCAGCGCACGCATTTGCTGCGCGTCGGTTGCAGGGTATTCGGCCAGCCACGGTTGCAGCGCTTCGTCATCGGCCACCAGCTTGTCGCGCCACTGCTCGGCCAGGTGCAGGGCCAGCGTGAGCTCCGCCGAGCCGTTGAGCTGCTCGTTGATGGCTTCGCGTATCGGGTCCGGGTCCAGCGGGCGCATCAGCTTGCCGATGAACTGCATCTGGCGGCGTTTGCCCTCGAAGTTGGTGATCTTTTTGGCGTCCTTGATTGCATCCAGCAGCTTGTCCGGCAAATCAAGCCGCACCATCAGGTCGGCGCGCAAAGTGAGCAGGGCTTCGCCCAGGGCCTGCTTTTCGTCAGCCTCGGCCTTGAGTTGGGTCTTGCTGGGCGGGCCTTTTTCTTCGGCGGCAATTTCTTCGGGTTTGACGAAGCGGCCGTTGGACCAGTAGCCCTTCATGCCCTTGGGGACAGGCTTGTTTGTTTTGGTGTTCATGGCAGTCAGTATCATAGCTACCCATATGACATCAAAGACTTCCTCTCGCA
>JAZKCB010000103.1:0-3350 GCA_040388335.1 Pseudomonadota bacterium
GACACCATCTCTGCGCTGCACAAATCCGTGCGCGGCTCTGACCCCGACGCCGCACTCTACTGGTTCATGCGCATGCTCGACGGCGGCGCCGAACCCAAATACATGGCGCGCCGGCTGATACGCATGGCAAGCGAAGACATCGGCCTGGCCGACCCGCGTGCCCTGCGCATGGCGCTGGATGCTGCTGAAGTTTATGAGCGCCTGGGCTCACCTGAAGGTGAACTGGCGCTGGCGCAGTGCGTGCTTTACCTGGCCATCGCGCCCAAGTCCAACGCCGCCTATGTGGCCTTCAACGAGATCAAGGCCTTCATCAAGAACGACGGCACGCGCCCCGTGCCCATGCACCTGCGCAATGCCCCGACCAAACTCATGAAGTCGCTGGATTACGGCAAGAATTACCGTTACGCCCACAACGAGGAAGATGGTTTTGCAGCAGGTGAAAACTACTTCCCCGAGGGCATGGCAGCGCCGGAGTTCTATCGCCCGGTCAGCCGCGGTCTTGAAATCCGCATTGCCGACAAACTCAATGAGCTGAAGCAGAAAAACCGGGATAAACGGAACAACCCGGAAGGCGACTGAAAAAGAGTATCGACCCGCGTTTTCCACGGGTAAACCCCGCGAAAACCGGCAGGTTGGCCCGATTCTCGCTAAAGCCCCGTAGCTACAATTTGCGCATCAGCTCGCCCCCGGCCAAGGCCACGAAAGGCGGGCTTTTTGTTAACCTGACCTGACCGTCAGGCGCGCAGAATTTTCTACAAGTTATGGGAGAGTCGTTTTATGGAAGTATTCCTGCAACAGATCATCAACGGTCTGGTTCTGGGCAGCATGTATGCCCTGATCGCTCTGGGGTACACCATGGTGTACGGCATCATCAACCTCATCAACTTCGCCCATGGCGAGGTACTGATGGTGGGCGCACTTACGAGCTGGACCATCATCGGCCTGATGCGTGACGCCATGCCCAATGCGCCCGGCTGGCTCATCCTGTTGATCGCGCTGCTGATCGCCTGCGTGGTCTGCGCCGCGCTCAACTTCGCGATTGAAAAAATCGCCTACCGCCCACTTCGCAACTCGCCCAAACTCGCACCGCTGATCACCGCCATCGGCATGTCGCTGCTGCTGCAGACGCTTGCCATGATCATCTGGAAGCCCAATTACAAACCCTATCCGACGCTGCTGCCGTCTGACCCCATCCAGGTCGCGGGCGCAGTAATTACTGTCACGCAGATTTTCATTCTTGGCGCCACGGCGGTGTCGCTGTCCATCCTGATGTGGCTGGTGCATTACACAAAACTCGGCCGCGCAATGCGCGCCACGGCAGAGAACCCGCGCGTCGCCGCGCTGATGGGCGTCAAGCCAGACACGGTCATCTCCGCCACCTTCATCATCGGCGCCGTGCTGGCTGCGCTGGCCGGTGTGATGTATGCGTCCAACTACGGCACGGTGCAGCACACCATGGGCTTTTTGCCAGGCCTCAAGGCCTTCACGGCTGCGGTATTCGGCGGCATCGGCAACCTCGGCGGTGCAGTGCTCGGAGGCATTCTGTTGGGGCTGATCGAATCGATAGGCGCGGGTTACATCGGCCCGCTCACAGGAGGTGTGCTGGGCAGCCAGTATTCCGATATTTTTGCCTTCATCGTGCTGATCTTTGTGCTCACGCTCAGGCCTTCGGGCCTACTTGGTGAGCGTGTGGCGGACCGGGCCTAGGCCGTTTGTTGAAGGAACACATCATGATGAAACCCAACAAACTCGTCACCTCCATCATCGTCGCCATCGGACTGCTGATTCTGCCGCTGCTGCTGCAGCAGGGCGGCAACGCCTGGGTGCGCATTGTCGACATGGCCCTGCTCTATGTGCTGCTCGCGCTGGGCCTGAACATCGTCGTCGGTTATGCCGGTCTGCTGGATCTGGGTTATGTCGCTTTCTTTGCTGTCGGGGCTTACCTGTTTGCGCTGCTGGGCTCACCGCACCTCGCGGATGCCTTCCCGGCCATCAAGGCAGCCTTCCCCAATGGCTTGCACCTGCCCATCTGGGCCATCATTCCCATGGCTGCGGCGCTGGCCGGCCTCTTCGGTGTGCTGCTGGGTGCACCGACCCTGAAGCTGCGTGGCGATTACCTCGCCATCGTCACACTGGGTTTTGGCGAGATCATCCGCGTCTTCCTCAACAATCTTGACCGCCCCATCAACCTGACCAACGGCCCCAAGGGCATCAGCCAGATTGATTCGATGAAGTTTTTTGGCTTCGACCTGGGCAAGCCGCACGAGTTTTTCGGCTTCACGGTCAACTCGGTGTCCATGTATTACTACCTCTTCCTGGTGCTGGTGATTTTTTCGGTCGTCATCTGCCACCGGCTTGAGAACTCGCGCATCGGCCGCGCCTGGATGGCGATTCGTGAAGACGAAATCGCCGCCAAGGCCATGGGCATCAACACCCGCAACCTCAAGCTGCTGGCCTTCGGCATGGGCGCCACTTTCGGCGGCGTGTCGGGCGCGATGTTCGCGGCCTTCCAGGGTTTTGTATCACCCGAATCCTTCAGTTTGATGGAGTCCATCATGATCGTCGCCATGGTCGTACTGGGCGGCATTGGCCACCTGCCTGGCGTCATCATCGGCGCGCTCTTGCTGGCGGCTCTGCCCGAGGTGTTGCGTCACGTGGCTGGCCCGCTGCAGGCCATGACCGATGGGCGGCTTGATTCGTCCATCCTGCGGCAGCTGCTGATCGCACTGGCCATGATCGTCATCATGCTGCTGCGGCCGCGCGGGCTGTGGCCGTCGCCAGAGCATGGCAAGACGCGCATCAAGCCCGTCGGCCCGGTGGCTTCGAAATCAATTAATCCTTGAGGCACGCCATATGAGTGAAACCATTCTCAAGGTATCCGGTGTCTCCAAACGCTTTGGCGGCCTGCAGGCCCTCAGCGATGTCGGCATCCATATCGAACGCGGCCAGGTTTACGGCCTGATCGGCCCCAACGGTGCAGGCAAGACCACCTTCTTCAATGTGCTGACGGGCCTCTACACACCCGACAGCGGCAGCTTTGAACTCGCCGGCAAAAAGTACACGCCGACGGCGGTGCATGAAGTCGCCAGGGCCGGCATTGCGCGTACCTTCCAGAACATCCGTCTCTTCGCCGAGATGACGGCGCTTGAGAACGTCATGGTCGGCCGGCACATCCGTACAAAATCCGGCCTGATCGGTGCGGTGCTGCGCACGCCCGGTTTCAAGTCTGAAGAAGCCGCGATTGCCAAACGCTCACAGGAGTTACTCGACTACGTCGGCATCGGCAAGTACGCCGACTTCAAGGCCCGCACCCTGAGCTATGGCGATCAGCGCCGGCTTGAAATCGCGCG
>JAZKCB010000104.1:0-22010 GCA_040388335.1 Pseudomonadota bacterium
GTAAGCACGGTGTTCAGGACCCTGATGAGGTGCAGATCGATCTTGTCGAACATCATCTGGTTTTTGGCCTGCCCGGTCATACCCTGACGCCCATGCGCCTGATATGGGCTTTTATATGATGATGGCTGTGCGGCTGCGCTACCCTGACGCGCATGACGTCCCGATCTGAAGTGCAAAAACCTGTGGCAACCATTCGCAAAACCATCAATTTTGTCCGGCGTGGTGAAGTTGTTTCCCTGAGCAATGTACCACCCGACCGTACCCTTCTGGAGGTACTGCGGGAGGACCTGGGCTGCACTGGCACCAAGGAAGGCTGCGGGGAAGGCGATTGCGGCGCCTGCACCGTGGTGCTGTGTGAGACGGAAGGCGGCGGCGTACGCTACAAGGCCATCAACAGCTGCATACGGCTGGCGCATTCAGTCGATGGTATGGCGCTGTGGACGGTTGAGGACATTGCTGCTGCCGACGGCGGGCTACATCCGGCACAGGAGGCGATGGTTCAGTGTCACGGCAGCCAGTGCGGCTTCTGTACCCCCGGCTTTGTGATGAGTCTCTTCGGCATGTACCAAAACCATGTGCGCAAGGGCCAGGCGGTGAGCCGCGAAATGGCGCAGGAACAACTCTCGGGCAACCTCTGCCGCTGCACAGGCTACCGGCCCATCCTGGATGCCGCGCAGGCCATGGGGACGTTGCCTGAAGCAAAGGTCGATCAGACCGCCCTGCTCGACAAACTCAGGACGATTGCACCCGCACCTCACCCTTACTCGACCTACGACTCGCCCCGAACGCTCAAGAAACTTCTGGAGGCCCGTGCAGCCCACCCCGAAGCCCAGATCGTCGCCGGCTGCACCGATGTCGGCCTCTGGGTCACCAAGATGCACATGCAGTTCGAGCGCATCCTCGATGTCACGCACGTGGCAGAGCTGCGCCGCGTCGAGCACTACCCCCACCACATCGCCATAGGCGCAGCCGTCAGCCTGACCGAGGCGTTTGCTACGCTTGTGGCAGACAGGCCGCAGCTCAAGACCTTTGCCAACCGCTTCGCCGGCCTGCCGGTGCGCAACTCCGGAACCCTGGGCGGCAACGTGGCCAACGGTTCGCCGATTGGCGATTCGATGCCGCTCTTGATTGCGCTGGGCGCGAACGTCGTGCTGATGAGTGTGAGAGGTCACCACGAGCTGCCGCTTGAAAAGCTCTACACCGGCTACCGCAAGAACGTCATGGCCCCCGACGAGGTTCTGGCCTGGATCAAGGTACCCAAGGCAGTGCCTGGTGAAAACCTTAAAGCATACAAAATCTCGAAGCGCTACGACGACGATATTTCTGCCGTCTGTCTGGCGATCAATCTGCAGATCGACAACGGCAAGGTCAGCCACGCGTCGATAGGTGCGGGCGGTGTCGCCGCCACGCCGGTACGCGCCTTCAAAACCCAGGCCACCCTCACTGGCCAGCCCTGGACACAGGCCACGGTGCAGCAGGCCATGACGGTGTTGCGCGAAGAGTTCTCACCCATCTCGGACATGCGCGCCTCGGGCGCCTACCGTGTGCAGGTGCTGGGCAACCTGTTGCAGCGCTACTGGCTGGAGAGCCAGGGCATGCAGCAGATCAATCTCGAATCCTTCGGGCTGAATGACGAGACGGAGGCCGCATGAACAAGGATTCAGACACCCTCGTCAGCCGCGACGCGGGGGCTGACCCGCAGGTGGCAGCAGCCAACCGCCATACCACCACGTCAACGGAAACCGCGCCCGCGCACGTCACCGCATCCCACAGGTCCCCGCGCCAGGCTGCAGGCCAGTCGCGTTTTCACGAAAGCGCACGGGCCCAGGTGGCTGGCGCCGCGACCTATGTCGATGACATTCCCGAGATCAAAGGCACGCTGTTCGCCGCACCCATTCTTTCCACCGTCGCGCATGGCAAGCTGCTGGGCGTTGACAGCACGACCGCGCTGGTCATGCCCGGCGTGCGCGGCGTGATCCTGGCCTCAGACATTCCCGGTGACAGCACGCTGGCCAGCTTTGCCCAGGACGAACCCGTTTTTGCCAAAGACACCGTACAGCACATTGGCCAGGTCATAGGCCTGGTGGTAGCTGACTCGGTCATGCAGGCGCGGCGTGCGGCGCGCAAGGTGGTTTGCAACATCGAGCCGCTCAAGGCCATCATCCACGTACGTGAAGCCATGGCGGCGCAGAGCTACGTGTTGCCGCCAGTCTTCGTCAAACGCGGCGATGCAGAGCAGGCGCTCAAGACCGCACAGCACACCTTGACCGGCACACTGGAAGTCGGCGGGCAGGAGCACTTCTACCTAGAAGGCCAGGTCGCCTACGCCGTGCCGCAAGAGCAAAACCAGTGGCTGGTTTATTCCAGCACCCAGCACCCGGGGGAGGTGCAGCACTGGGTCTCGCATGCGTTGGGCCTGGACAACCATGCCGTGCGCGTCGAGTGCAGGCGCATGGGCGGTGGCTTTGGCGGCAAGGAGACGCAGGCCGGCCACCTCGCCGTGTGGGCAGCGCTAGCCGCCAACAAGCTCAAGTGCCCGGTCAAGCTGCGTTTTGACCGCGATGACGACTTCATGGTCACCGGCAAGCGCCACCCTTTTGCCTATGACTACACGGTGGGCTTTGACGACAGCGGCCGCCTCAGCGGGCTCAAGCTCACGATGCTGTCCAACTGCGGTTTCAGCGCCGACCTCTCCGGCCCTGTGGCCGACCGCGCAGTCTTCCACACCGACAACGCCTACTTTCTTCAAGACGTGGCTATCGCGTCCTTCCGCCTGAAAACCAACACGCAGAGCCACACGGCGTTTCGCGGTTTTGGCGGACCGCAGGGCGTGATCGTGATTGAAAAAATCATGGGCGACATTGCGCGCACACTGGGACTGGACCCGCTGGATGTACGCGGCCGCAACCTCTACGGTGTGGAAGAACGCAATGTCACGCATTACCAGATGACTGTTGAGGACAACATCCTTGCGCCGCTGCTGGCAAAGCTGGAGCAGACGTCAAGCTACCGCCAGCGCCGTAAAAGCATCTCGGCATGGAACAACACCAGCCCCGTCATCAAACGCGGCATCGCCATCACACCCGTCAAATTCGGCATCTCGTTCACGGCCACGCTGTTCAACCAGGCCGGTGCGCTGGTGCATGTCTACACCGACGGCAGCGTGCAGGTGAACCACGGCGGCACCGAGATGGGCCAGGGCCTGAACACCAAGGTCTGCCAGATCGTGGCCGATGAGCTGGGCGTGCCTTTTGAACAGGTGCTGGCGACGGCCAGCGACACCAGCAAGATTCCCAACGCCTCGGCCACCGCTGCATCAGCCGGCACCGACCTCAACGCGCGCGCCGCGCAGTACGCCGCGCGAAACGTGCGCGACAACCTGGCAGCTTTTGTCGCCGGGCTCGACCGATGTGGCGCAGGCGCGGTGCAGTTCAGCTGCGGCGAGGTCATCACGCCCACGGGCCGCCGGCCATTCACCGAGGTCGTCAAGCTGGCCTACGCCAACCGCATCCAGCTCTGGAGCGACGGCTTCTACCGCACGCCCAAGATCCACTACGACAAGACCACCCTCACCGGCCGGCCGTTTTATTACTTTGCCTACGGCGCGGCATGCACCGAAGTCGCCATCGACACATTGACGGGCGAGAGCCGTGTGCTCAAGGTCGACATCCTGCACGACGTGGGCACCAGCATCAACCCGGCCATCGACATCGGCCAGATCGAAGGCGGGTTTGTGCAGGGCATGGGCTGGCTGACGACCGAGCAGCTGGTGTGGAATGACAAGGGCTACCTGGCGACCCACGCCCCCAGCACCTACAAGATCCCGGCGACCGGCGACATCCCGGCGCACTTCAAGGTCGACCTGTGGCCCGAGCCCAACCGCGAGGACAACGTCTTCGGCAGCAAGGCCGTTGGCGAGCCGCCGTTCATGCTGGCGATCAGCGTGTATGAGGCGCTGCGCGATGCGGTGGGGAATGCCGCCCCGGACAGGCGCCCGGTCAGCCTGACCGCGCCTGCAACAGCCGAGAACGTGCTGAACAGTCTGGGCCGCTGAGGTTTGCGTAGTGGCTGTTCAGCGGCCAGCAGTCTCAACGCTATTAATTCAGTAGCTTCTCACGCACGCCTTCATTAGCCTGCAGCCTGATTTGTCAGTAAAAACAAGGCATTTTTGACCCCAGAACGGCAAAACGGGGCTTTCTGGCAGCCCGGGACTCCCGAAATGTAAAGTCGGCTTTACATCTACATCTGCCCGGCTGCCACACCAACTTAAACCGGCTCGGCGATCACCACGTTTTCAATGTGACCGATGCCGTCGATCTCGACGCGCATCACATCGCCGATCTTCAGCCACTGCGGCGGGTTCATGGCCACGCCCACACCGGAAGGCGTACCGGTGGCCAGCAGGTCACCGGGCTCCAGCGTCATGACGGTCGAGAGGTAGGCAATCTGCTCAAAGATGTTGTGGACCATTTCGCCGGTGCTCACTTCCTGCTTGACCTGGCCGTTGACCAGCATGCGCAGGTTGAGCTTGTGCGGGTCGGCGACGTCATCGTCCGTGACGATCCACGGGCCGATCGGGCCGGTGGTGTTGAAGGACTTGCCCAGCGTCATGGTGGCCGAGCGTTTTTGCCAGTCGCGCACCGACACGTCGTTGCAGGCCATGTAGCCGGCAATCACCGAACGCGCATCGGCGGCAGAGACATGGCGGCAGCGCTTGCCGATGACCACGCAGAGTTCGGCTTCATAGTCGAGGTTGTCGGACACCTTTGGCATGTGCACCGGATCGAACGGGCCGTTGACACACGACACCTGTTTGTTGAACCAGACCTGGGTGTCAGGCACCTGCACACCCAGCTGGCGCGCCTCTGCGGCGTGCTTGGCGTAGTTCATGCCGATGGCGAGGAACTTGCTCGGGTTGGGCACGGGTGCTTCAAGGCGCACATCGGCCAGCGGCCAGGTCACGGCCTTGTCGGCATTCACTTCGCGGGCACGCTGCATCATGGCCGCGCCGCCGGAGAGCAGCTCGCGCATGGTGGACGGCAGGCTGGCGTCTGAAGCCGGCAGGTCAACGACCTGGTCGCCGACGATCTTACCGATGGAAAGGTGGCCGCGGCACGAGAAGGTTACGAGTTTCATAAAAGTCAGTTCTTGGTTATCAGTTTCAGGATGTTCAAACGGTCTCGGGCACGGGCGCTGCCGCAGGCGCAGTCAGGCCCTGCATCTGCGCAAAGATGGCAGGCGGCTGGTGGCCCCAGATGCTGATGCGGTTGTACTCGCGCACGTCATTCCAGTTCTCGGTGATCTGGCGGCCGGTGGCGCCGACCTCGACCTGCCAGCCATCAGGGCCCACGCTGTAAAAGCTCACCATGCCGTCGTTCTCATGCTGCCCTAGCATGTTGGCCAGCGGTGTGCCCGCAGCCAGTGCACGCTCATACGCCGCACCCACATCGGCGACCTGCTTCACTTCAAAATTGATGTGGTGCAGTTTTTGCGGCACGACGGGCGCCGGGATCTGCGCAATCGCCAGCGAATGGTGGCGTGCGTTGCAGTGAAAGAAGGAAACATTCAACTCCACCGGCCCCATGGGCATGCGCAGGGTGTCCGAGAGTTTGAGGCCCAGGCCTTCAAGCGCAAATTTTCGCGCCGCTTCATACACGTCAGCTCCGGCAACGCCAAAGACGAAGTGGCCGAAACCCTGGTTGCCGGTGACAAAACCGCTGGGGTAGACCTTGCTCGCAAATGGGGTGGCGGCGTCTTCAAGGCCCAGCACCAGCTCGACCTGCACACCCCAGGGCGACGGCACGCTGAACATTTCCATCACGCGGCGCTCCTGGTTCTGGGCAGCTGTACCCGGCACTGGCTCCAGGCCCAGCTTGCGCAGGCGCGCGACGGCGGCATCCAGCGCTTCGCGGCTGACGAGTTCAAAGCCTATGGCAGTTGCATCGTTGGCCTGGCCCTGGGCCAGCACCACACGCTGGGCCTTGCCGTCGGCACGCCAGGTAGAAGCACCAGTTGCTGAAGGCGCGCCCGGCATCAGACCAATCACCTCGCCGAGGTATTTGTTGACGGCAGCCGGGTTGCGGCTTTCGAGGACGATGTAGGCGGATTCGATATCGGTTTTCATGAGGCGTGTACCTGTTTTCGTGCGGAGCCTATGCCAGCGGCCCAATGCCGGCTGGCGCGTGCTGCTTTATGAAGCAAGCCGGATTTATTGAGGCTTGGCACCCACGTCCTGCAGTACTTTTTCCCAGCGGGTGCGGTCGTCGTTCCAGTACTTGCCAAATTGGGCCGGCGTCATGCTTTTGGCATACACGCCGAGGGTGTCGAAACGCTCCTGAAGTTCAGGTGTCTTGACGGCCGCTGCAACGTCGCGGTTCACGCGATCTATCGCCCTGTCGCTGGTGCCTTTGGGTGCAACCACGCCAAACCAGCCGTTGATGACCATGCCGGGAAAGGTCTCACCAACCACCGGCGTCTGTGCCCGGTTCGGCAGGCGGGCTTCAGAGAACACGGCAATCGCCTTGAGCTTGCCACCCTTGACCATGGGCTCGATGGGAGGGATGCCGTCGATGATGACCTGCGCATCATTGTTCATCACTGCCGCAATGGCCGCACCGCTGTTGGCGTAGGGCACGGCGCGCATGGGCACGCCTGCAGCCTTGGCCAGCACCTCACCTGCCAGGTGCGGCACCGAATAGATGAAGGGCGACGTGACCACAAAGTTGGCGGGATCCTTTTTCGCAAGTGCCACCACATCGGCCAGCGAGTTGGCCGGGGAGGATGCGCTCACCGCCAGCATCATCGGGCTCTCACCGACCAGTGCCACGGGCACGAAGTCGCGTGTGACATCACCCTGCGAAGTCTTGAACATGTAAGGCGAGAGCGTCAACACAGAAGCGGCCACAAAGGCAAAGGTGTGATCGTCCTGCGGCCCGTTCTTGATAGCGGCCAGGCCAATCATGCCGCCAGCGCCAGGCCTGTTTTCAATGATGACCGGCTGGCCCCACGCTTTGGAGAGTTTGTCACCCATCACGCGGGCAATGATGTCGGGCGCAGTGCCGGCAGGCGACGGCACCCAGATACGCACCGGCTTGGTAGGCCAGGCCGCAGGTGCCTGGGCCATGGCGGTGCTACCCATCAGGGCGGTAATGCAGGCAGCAGCGAGCGCTGCACGGCGGTTGAATGCTTTCATAACATGTCTCCTTTTATTAATCGAAATCAAAAATCAAAACCGGAATCAGGGTCGGGGCAGGTGGGTGTCAAGCCACCGCCTCAAGCGACTTGCCTGTCACGCGCGCCAGCACATCAAAGGCGTCGTCCAGACTGTTGCCGCACCAGGCGATGTACTGGTCAGGGCGTATCAGTGCGTAGTCGCAGCCATAGAGCTCGCGCAGCGCCGGCAGGCCGGGCGACAGCAGCTTCAGGGGAATGCCCTGCTCGGAAGCCGCATCCACCACAGCATTGGCCGCAGATGCCGCGTCGTTGCGCGTGACCAGCAGCGTAAAGCCGCGTGGCTCGAAGTGGTCATACAGCGAGGCGCCCATTGAGCGGTCTTCGGTGTTGTCATTGAGCCATGCATGCGGGGCCAGACAGCCGGCCCGTGCCAGGGGCGTGTAGTCGGTCGAATCCGGCGCATCCCCAGCCATCGCCGTCTCACCCGCCAGCACCGGTGATTCACGGTAGCGACTGCCCAGCGTCACCCCCAGGGTGTAAAACTCGCGGTGTTTGGTGTCGGCCAGCATTTGCGACAGCTCGGCGCGTATCGCATCACCGGCAGCGCCCTCGTCTTCCATGCCTGGCACGACCAGCCTGCGCGAGGTGTGCGCGTGGTTGGCGACAGATTCGGCGATGACACGCTCATGCACCTGGCGGCGCTCGATCTCGTAGCTCGACAACAGCTGTTCACCGCCCCAGCCGGACAGCACAGCCGACAGCTTCCAGCCCAGGTCGAGCGCATCGCCAATGCCCATGTTCATGCCGTAGCCGCCATAGGGCGGGTGCAGATGGCAGGCGTCCCCAATCAGGAAAGTGCGGCCTGCTGAGTATTTGTCGGCAATCAGCTGGTGCGCCGTCCATTCGTCACGGCTGAGAATTTCGATGTCGATAGCACCGTCAAGACCCAACGCCAGGCGGATCAGCGTGGCCGGGTCCGACGAGGCATCCAGCAGCTTGGGGCAGCCGAAGGTCCAGCGGTCGCCAGTGTCCAGCGGTGAAATGACAGAGGGCACCTCTTCATTGACCAGCCAGTACATGACTGCCGGCCCGAGTTTGTGCCGCTCTGCGAGCCCCGGCGCACGAAAGACGATGTTGTGGTTGTGTGAGAGAGGCGAGGTGCCGCTCATCCTGATGCCGAGCTTCTCGCGCACCGTGCTGCGTGCGCCGTCTGCGCCGACCAGATAAGCCGCGTTGACAGTTGTTTTTGCACCGGTGGCCACATTGCGCAGGGTGGCCGCGATGTGGTCGCCATGGTCTTCAAACCCTTTCAGCTCAGTGCCGAAGCGTATGTCGACCGAGGGCATTTCAGAGACGCGGCTTTTCAGCACCGCCTCGACCTTGTATTGCGGAATCCACTGCGCATGCTCCGAATACCTGTCGTCGCGCGCGGGGTTGCAGTTGAAGCCGTTGGGAAAGCGTTGCAGCTCGCGGCCATTCATGCGGGTGGCGAACACGACATTCGATGGGTAGTCCACACCGAAGGGAGACTCGGCCGCCAGACGGTCGGCAATGCCCCATCGCCGCATCAGCTCACGCGTGCGGACGTTGGTGGTCTTGGCGCGCGGGGCGTAACCGACGCGGTCGTGGCGCTCGACGACGATGCAGCGATGGCCCTGACCGCCGAGTTCTACAGCCAGCGACAGGCCCGCGGGCCCTGCGCCGATGATGAGTACAGCCGCGTCTCCCGCAGCCTTGTCTGGTTTTTTCATTGTCTCCGTCCCGGTGACAGGCAGAACGCCCGTACCGTCATGTCTTTAGGTGAGCCGAACTTTAAGCATATGGCACATAATTGGAAAGATCATTAGCTGGATACAGGTTATGAATAAATTTGATGACCCACAGCCGGAGCTGGCCGACCTCAAGGCGGTGCTGGCCCTGATGGAGCACGGCACGGTGACGCGCGCCGCGCCGGCTCTGGGCACAACTCAGTCGGCCTTGAGTTACCACCTCGACCGCATGCGCAAGCGATTCGGCGACCCGCTGTTTGTGCGCATCGGCAACCGCATGGCGGCCACACCATTCACACAGCGCCTGGCCGAGCCTGCAGCGCGCGTGCTGCGCATCATGGAAACCGAAATCGGCGGTCTGCAGAGTTTTGACCCGGCGACGACGACACGTGAATTTCGCATCGGCATGAACGAGCTGGGCGCCATCACCCTGGTGCCGCGGCTGATCAAACGCCTGCATGAGCTGGCGCCCCAAGCCGTGCTGTCGCCGGTACAAACCAACTCCGAAAACCTCAGCAGCGCCTTGGAGTCGGGCGAGCTGGACATCGCCGCTGGTTTTTTTGCGACATCGGACCCGCGCCTCTTTCAGCAGCGCCTGTACCAGCGCGACTATGTCTGCATTGCGCGCAAGAACCACCCGGAAGTCGGCGAGACACTGACATGGAAGGAGTTCAGCCTGGCGCGCAAGGTGCATACCGGCTCTATCCCCGTCACCACCGGCTGGCTGGAAACGCAGCTGCGCAAGGCCAGATTCACGGCCAGCGTGACGATGAGCACACAGCACATCGCAGCCATTCCCTTTATCGTGGCGGCCAGCGACATGATCGCCGTCATCCCGCGTGAGTTGCATGACCTGCTGTCGCCCATCGTCGCGCTGAAGATTGTGCGGCTGCCCAAAACCATTCCGGCCATCACCATCCGCCAGTACTGGCATCCGCGTATCGCCAGTGACCCGTCAGTCAAATTTTTGCGCGAGGTGGTTTATGAAGTCGCGCGCGAACCATCGCCTGCGCGATGATTCAGGCGCCTCCAGCTTTCCAGGCTCTCCAGCAAGGGTCAACATGAAAACACTGATTTTTGGTGCCACCGGCATGGTCGGGCAAGGCCTGTTGCGCGAATGCCTTCAGGCTGCAGACGTGACGCAAGTGCAAACGGTCGGCAGGACAGCGCTGTGCCAAACCCACCCAAAGCTGCGCGACCTGGTGCATGGCGACCTCTTCAATCTTGCGGCAGTGGAATCTGAGCTCACCGGCTTTGATGCCTGCTTCTTCTGCCTCGGTGTGTCGTCGGCCGGTATGACTGAAACAAACTACAGCCATCTGACTTACGATCTCACACTGGCGGTGGCGCAAACCCTGTCGCGCCTGAATCCCGGCATGACTTTTGTCTATGTATCGGGTGCAGGGACCGACAGTACAGAAAAGGGCTCCAGCATGTGGGCACGCGTCAAGGGCCGCACTGAAAACGCCCTGATGCGTCTGCCATTCAAGGCGGTGTACCTCTTCAGGCCGGGTGTCATTCAGCCCCTGCACGGCATCCAGTCAAAGACTGGTTCTTATCGCATTCTCTACAGCCTGCTCAAACCCGCGCTGCCCGTATTGCGCGCCCTGATGCCCAAAACGGTGTTGACCACGGAAAGTGTTGGGCTGGCCATGCTGGATGTTGTGCGCACAGGCCACGTCAAACCGGTTCTGGAAATCAGCGAGATCGCAGACAAGGCAGCGGTCCACGCCTGAGCCTGGCAGGCTAGTTCGGGATAGCGCGGTAGTTGCGCCACAGGCGCCAGCAACACCACGCCATGGGCAGCGCCAGTGCAAGGTAACCGGCGCGATAGGTGCCTGCGGTGCTGGCCAGCAAGGCAAAGACGGGCGGGCCCACCACCACACCAAAAAATGTGAAGGCGGACACACCGCCCGTGGCGAGGCTGGCAAAACCGGGCGGTGCCTGGCGCGCCACCTCGGCAAGGAAAACGCCATTCCAGCCGATGGCGGTTGCGCCAAAAGCCGTGAGCAGCACAAGGATGAAGGCAAGCGGTGTAGCCGCATTCAGCAAGGCAGTACCGGCACAGCAGATCACGATAATGAAGGCCAGCAGGGCCAGTGTGCGCATGGCACCGAAGCCGCTGTCTGCAATGTGGCCCCACACCACCCGGCCAATCACACCCGCCATCTGTGACACGGAAAGCGCAAACCCGGCAGCGACAAGACCAAAGCCCAGTTCGGTGTGAAGGTAGATGACGGTGTAGGTCGTCAGCGACAGTTGCGCCGCCGAAAAAAAGAAAGAGCAGATCGCCAGCGCCCTGAGGTTGGTGTGACCCGCCACCAGGCGCGCGGGCTCCGCGAGTTTGCGAACCCCCAGCGGGAAAGAAGCGTCACGCTCCGCATCCAGCCTTGCACGAAGGGGTTGTGCCAGCACGGCGCACGCGATGCAGGCCAAGGCCACCCAGGCCAGGGCCCAGCGCCAGCCGATGACCAGCAGAAGGCCGGGCACGATGGCACCGGCCAGAATGCCGCCCAGGGGAACGCCGGTCTGCTTGATGGAAAAAATCAGCGACATGCGGTGCGGCGGCGTGCTGCGCGCGAGCAGGTGTGAGCTGGCCGGTGTGATCGGCCCGTAACCAAAACCCATGATGAGCGCACCCAAAGCCATCAGCGGCACCCAGCCACTGCAGAACATCGTCAGGCCCATGCCCGCCATCGCGAGGCCGCCCTGGCTGACGCGCACTGGACCCCAGCGTTGCACCATCAGCCCCGCCGCCAGACTGCCGGTCATGGCGCCCACATAGACCACGCCGATATAAACACCGGCAAAGACAGGCGAGATGCCAAGCGCCAAAGCAATGACTGGCGCTACCACAGGGGGCGTCAGCACGGCCATGGAAGCAATGGCCTGAATGGCGAGGGTAACGAGAAGTTCGGTCCATCCGCCCGCCTGCGGACTTCGCGTTGTTTGATGTGGGGTCTGGTTCATGAATACTGGTCACTGCGCAGCGCCTCGAAAAGGCTGGGCGCAGCCCTTGTTATTGTCGCTGTGAGCGGCAGGCTGCCGCGCATCAGTCAGGTTAACCTGCCGCGCGTCTTCCAGCGAGCGCAATACACCCAACAGAGACTGGGTGATGCTGGCGACGCGTTAGGCAAGAGCCTCGCCAGACCAGTTCACCCGAAAAGACGCAAGGACGGGAATAAGCCCGGTCCGCCATCTTCGCACCTTTCAAACGGGGCATTCCGGGATGCCCCGGACAGACGGGAAAAGCAACCTTTTCCGTACACCTGCGAAAGCCCCCACCTTGACTGCAGTGGCAGAGGGCCTGCGAACCGCCGTCCGGCTCGGACACCACAAGTTCGCGATAAAGCTTGTCACGATTTAAAGATCTAGTTAATATATATCTTATAAAAATCACCTTGTCCAAAGGAGTTTTGCCGTGCCAGTTCCCGACCTGTGTAACGAAGACGAGATATTTCAACTGGTTCATTCCTTCTATGAAATCGTGCGAAGAGATGCCTTGCTGGGGCCGATCTTTGAAAGTCATGTGAAAAACTGGAATGAGCACCTGGCGAAAATGGTGGACTTCTGGTCCTCAGCGCTACGTGGAACAGCGCGCTTTCGCGGCGCACCCATGCCCAAGCATGCAGCCTTGCCCGGACTCAGCGCGGAGCTGTTTGAACACTGGCTCATGCTGTTCAGGCAAACCACCGCTACCTTGCCAAACGCAGCCCTGGGCGAACGCGCCAATGAATTGGCCAGCCGCATTGCCCGGAGCCTTTGGTACGGCTACCAGATGGACCGCCGTGCAAGCAGTCTGGCGAGACTGGATTCATGAGCGTGCTGCTCGAAATCCAGGAGCCGGCGACCACGCCCCCAGTCGTGACTTCACCACCCGCCCCCATTCCCGCATGGCAGGCGAGCCTGGAAATGGGCTTTCGACCGCTTTACCTCGCAGGTGCCCTCTGGGCGGCGCTGGCCATCGCCGTGTGGATCATTGCGCCGCAATACATCACAGGCGTGTTGCAAGGTACGGCTTGGCATGCACACGAGATGCTGTGGGGTTTTATCGCCACCATAGCCGTCGGCTTCCTGATCACAGCTGCAGCCAACTGGACCGGGCGCAACCCGATCCGGGGCGGCCCGCTGGCTTTCTTGCTGGGTTTGTGGGTCATCGCAAGAGCCGGATTCCTGGTGCGGGGCAGCATCGCGTTCTACACTGCCGCAGCTTGCGAACTCCTGTTTTTTCTTGTCGCAGCCTTGGCGCTTGCGCGCGTCGTGGCCATCAGCCGCAATGCGCGCAACTACGGCTTGCCACTCATGCTGCTGGCACTCGCTGCTACCGATGCGACTTATCTCTTTTCCTTCCACACAGGGCATCACGCCCAGCTGATGCTGGCACTGGATGCGGGAATGCTTTGCATGGCAGCCATTGCGCTGCTGGTCGCACGCAGAGTGATCCCGTTTTTTGCGATGCGCGCCGTTGCAGGCCTGCTTATTCCGATGCAGACCCGCAGTGGGCAGTTCCAGCTGGGAGTTTGCGTGGCAGCGGTAGTCAGCCAGTTGGCCGGCCTCAGGCTGCCACTTGTGTTTTTCCTCGTGCTGGCAGGCGCCGTGTCGCTTTACCAGGTTCTGTCCTGGAAACCCCTGTCCGTGCTGCGCGAGCCGCTGTTATGGATCCTCTACCTGGGCTATGCCGCTCTTGGCCTCGGCCTTCTGGCTGCCGCCGCCCATGCGCTGAACCCGCAGATCCGCGCCGCAGTGCACGTACACATCATGGCCATGGGGGGCTTTTCAGTGCTCATCATTGGCATGATGACGCGCACCGCGCTGGGCCACCTGGGCCGGCCCCTCCGGCTGGATCGCAGCATGCAGGCAAGTTACTGGCTGGTTCTGGCGGCTGTTGCGCTGCGCCTGTGCGCGCTGCAGGCGGGCAGCCACAACCAGTTGCTGCTCCAGTTGGCGGCAACGGCCTGGATAAGTGCATTCACCTTGTATCTTTGGCGTTTTTCGCCCATGATGGTCCGGCCACCATCCGTCAAAACAGAGCGGGAAATCACCCAAGGCAAAAGAATTACCGCCCCGCCACTGATCAAGGCAGATTCGGAAATGTCAAAGCCTGCAGATCCATCCTTATCGGAGAAATGATGAATACAAGCCCACCCGTTTGCACCACGCTGTGGCGCCGCCGTCGCGCCAGTCAGTCACTGAAGTTGCCGCGCCAGCAGCGGGCACCATGATGGACAGCGCCATACTGAGCCTGCTGGGCGCATTTCTGCTGTCAATCATGGGCCTGTTCGTGTTCATATGGTCATCACGCAAGGGCCTGCTGGTCGAAAACCCGACGGCGGCGGCGGTGATCTTCGCGCGCGGCGAGATCGGGCGAATTGACGACCCGGCCCTGGCAGACGCTGCGCAGGACTCGATGCAGGCCGCGGCGCTGGAGCATGGCAGCGGGCTGCAAGCAACGGATGCGGATGAATTGCAGGACCGTATCGCGTCAGACCAGTCCAGCGCTTTCCCGGTTTTCATGTTTATAGCTTTTGCCTGCTTCTGGCTATTGCTCGGCTCGATGGCCGGTCTGGTTTCATCAATCAAGCTGCACCAACCCGACTGGCTCACCGAACAGGCCTGGCTGACTTTTGGCCGCATCCGCACAGTGCACCTGACCGCAGTGCTTTATGGCTGGATTACCAACGCGGCGCTCGGCATGATGCTGTGGGTTCTTCCGCGGCTGCTGCGTACGCGCCTGTACGGGGCAATCTGGGCCATGTTGGGTGGCTCGCTTATCAACATGGGCATCGCCGCCGGCATTGGCGCCATCGCTGCGGGCTGGACCGACGGCATGGAATACCTGGAAATTCCATGGCAGATCGCCATCCTCATTTTTATTGGCTTCGCGCTGGTGATATTGCCCGTGCTGTTTACGCTGGTCAACCGGAAGGTTGAACACCTGTACGTCAGCGTCTGGTACATGGTGGCCGCACTTCTGTGGATTGCGCTGCTGTTCCTGGTCGGGAAGCTGCCCGGCGTGCACACCGGAGTACAGCAGGCGACGACCAACTGGTGGTACGGGCACAACGTGCTGGGCCTGTGGTTTACGCCAGTCAGCGTGGGGGCCATTTACTACTTCCTTCCCAAGATCATCGGGCGACCCGTACGCTCCTACAACCTTTCCATTCTGGGCTTCTGGACGCTGGCGTTTTTCTATGGTCAGGTCGGCGGCCATCACCTCATCGGCGGCCCGGTGCCGGGCTGGCTGACCACCCTGTCCATTGTGCAAAGCGTCATGATGGTGATCCCCGTCGTGGCCTTCAGCATCAACATGGGCGGCACCCTCAAGGGGCGCATGCACCTGGCGCGCTACTCGCCAACGCTGCGTTTCATGATGTTTGGAGGCCTGATGTACTTTGCCTCGTCCGTACAGGGTTCACTGGAAGCGCTGCGCAGCGTTAACCAGGTCACGCACTTCACCCACTTTACGGTGGCGCATGCCCACCTGGGCGCTTACGCCTTCGTCACCATGGTGCTGTTCGGTGCGGTCTATTTCATGATGCCGCGCGTGCTGAACTGGGAATGGCCCTATCCAAAGCTCATCACCGCTCACTTCTGGCTGTCGGCAACAGGCATTGCCATTTACTTCCTCGGCCTGAGCTACGGCGGCTGGCTGCAGGGCGTAGCCATGCTGGACGCAGCCAGGCCCTTCATGGACTCGGTGACGCTGACGCTGCCCTACCTGAAATGGCGCTCGGTGGGGGGAAGCCTGATGGTGCTGGGTCACGTGATTTTTGTCGGCCACTTCTTGGCGATGGCCTTGCGCTTTGGCCCAACGCGCACGGGCGCTGCGCTCTTCTGGCAGAACAATCAACGAGAGGTGGCTCATGGACAGTGACATCAAGCTGGTCTCGGGCGCCATGGTGGCGCTTGCAGTGGCTACCGCAGCCATGGTGGTAATGCCATACATGGAGGTGCGCGACATCCAGGCACCGCCAGGCCTCAAGCCCTATACGAGCGCTGAACTGCGGGGCCGCGCGGTCTATGTCGCCAATGGCTGTGTCTACTGCCACAGCCAGCAGCCGCGCGACCGCAACTTCGGCCCGGACGCCGAACGAGGCTGGGGCCGCGCTTCGGTGCCTGGAGACTATGTTTATGACAAACCTCACCTGCTGGGCAGCATGCGCACAGGTCCGGACCTGTTCAACATCGCTGCGCGCCAGCCTAGCCGCGAGTGGCATCTGGGCCACCTTTATCAGCCACGCGCCTATGTGCCCGGCTCCATCATGCCGTCTTACCCTTTTTTATTCACCGTCAAGGACGCGAAGGAAGCCGAGAAAGAGGGCGAGCAAGCCTTGTTGCTCCCGCCCGCTTATGGTCCTGATGTAGACCAGGTGGTCGTGCCGACGCCTGAAGCGCTCGACCTGGTGAAGTACCTGCTGGCCTTGAACCACGCCTACCCGGTCCTGCCACCGGTCCCAAAACCCTGACCTGAACCCGAGGTGCATTCATGCAGAATGATCCGCAAGACTCTGACCCACGCCGCCGAGCCCAGATCCGGGAGGAAGGGGATCCATCCGAGCGAAACCGGCCCATTCCAATGACAGTAGCAATCATCACCCTCGCGGTGGTGGCGTTTGGCGTGACCTACATTCTCTTTTCCGAACCATTCGGTCAGGCCGACCTGGGTGACAGACGCAGCCTGGTTGACCTGCGGACCCCCGCAGCGAACTCAGCTGGCGCGGCAGTCGACGGCAAACGGGTCTTTACTGCCAACTGCATCGCCTGTCACCAAACCACCGGCAAGGGCGTGCCAGGCGTGTTTCCGCCGCTGGACGGATCGGAATGGGTGCAAGGTGACGAACGCACGCTCGTCAATATCCTGCTGCATGGCGTGAGCGGAAAGCTCACAGTCATGGGCAATGTATTCAACGGCGCCATGCCTTCCTTCCAGCAGCTCAGCGATCCAGAACTGGCGGCCGTTGCCACTTATGTTCGCGGGGAATGGTCAAACAAAGCCACGCCCATCAAGCCTGAATTGTTCGCCAGCGAGCGCAAGGCCAGCATCCGCACCACCCCGTTTAATGGGGAAGCCGAAATCAAGACACTGACGGCCAAAACGCTCTGACCCCACTGAAAAAAATTTGGAGAAGATCTGGTGCGACTCACCAACATGACAGACTACGCACTGCGGCTGCTGATGTTCCTGGCACAGCGCCCCGACCGCCTGTGCAACATCGCGGAGATCGCCAGCCATTACAGGTTATCCGAAGCCCACATGATGAAAATCACGCACCAACTCGGCTTGATCGGATGGATTGAAACGGTGCGAGGCAAGGGCGGGGGCATGCGGCTTGCGCGAAAGCCGCAAGACATCGGCATCGGCGAAGTCGTTCGCAGCATGGAACCGGATTTTTTCATGGTCGAGTGCTTCACGAGCGGGAACAGCTGCAGACTGACAGGCGACTGCAAGCTGACGGGCGTGCTCGACGGGGCGTTGCGCAGTTTCATGCAAAGCCTCGACAGGCATACCCTGGCCGACATCCTCCCCACTGCAGATTCGCCCAGAACCGAGGTTGTCCGCATCGACGCGTCGGCCCTGAACGACCGGCTCTGATGCTTCGCACCACCATGTTGAGCGCCTGCCTGACCCTGGCCGGATATGCCAGCGCAGCATGGCTGACCCATGACTTTCAGGTTTGGACCGCGGAAGGTGCACGCCGCATTGAGGTTGCGCTGAAGCCGATCAATCTCCCTGCAATAGGCACCGATGGCCCGAACACGGCCAGACAACCGCTTCACCAACTGCTGGCCGACGGTGAATCGATCACGCTGGTGGATTTTTTCTACACACGCTGCCAGACGGTTTGCCGGGCGCTGGGCAGCTCTTTCCAGCAAATGCAGGCAATACTGCAGGCGACCGCCAAAAAAGATGTCCCGGCAGGCCAGGTGAAATTGCTTTCCATCAGCTTTGACGGCCAGTACGACACACCGGAAATTTTGCAGACCTATGCAACGCGCCTGAATGCAGATCCGCGCCTGTGGCGTTTTGTCCGGGTACCGGACATAAAGGAAAACCAGGATCTCCTGAACAAGTTGCAGGTGATCGTCGTGCCCGACGGTCGAGGTGATTTTGAACACAACGCCGCGCTGCTTATAGTTGACAGGAAAGGTCGTCTTGTACGAATCTTCGACTATGCCGATCAGCAGCTGGCGCTTGACTATGCTCGCGATCTCGCGAGCCGGAAATCGCCATGACACCCTTGCCGCTGCATCGAAGACTGTGGTTGCTACTTGGCGCCCTGATATTGTTGTGCGTGCTGGCCATGCCCTCTGTGAGGCACTGGCTGGAATCGGGCATGACAACCCACATGCTGCTGCAGTATCCCCTGATCGCAACAGCCGGATTCTTGCTTGCCGCGCCCGTGCCAGCTCGTTGGCTCATCAGGCTCAATGCGTGGAATGCGTATGGCATCACCGGCCTGTTGGCCATCGCGCTGATACTCGGCATATTGATGATTCCACGCGTTCTGGATCTCGCACTTACCGACGACCGGATAGATCTGGCCAAGTGGCTGGCCCTGCTTTTTAGCGGTGCCGCCATGCGCCTGTCATGGCAAGCCGCTGGTTTGCTGGTCCAGGGCTTCTTCCTCGGCAATGTTCTGCCCATGATGGCCGTCGTGGGTTATCTGTATGAAAGCTCGCCGGTGCGGGTCTGCAATGCCTATTTGCTCGACGACCAAGTCAAATTGGGACAATGGCTGGTATGGATTTCGGTTGGCGTTGCCCTGACATGGTTTACCGGCCTCGTCCGTACCTTGATGCAAAAAGAGGATGCGACCGCCCTGCCGCCATCCCCGGATGATCGCGCTGGGACCAGACCACCCATAGCGCGATGAAGCTGGCAAGGCCAGGCCTGCAACGCCGCTGCCATAGCTGCCCCTCAGAAGGCTCAGATCAACTGCTGGAACGCATCCTTGAACATCATCAACACAGCCACACCCATCACCCCAACCCCACCCCAGCCAAACCATCGCGTCTTGAACCCCGAGGTGAAGCTGCCCATCACTTCCTTCTTGCCGGCCAGTAACATCATGCCGGCCATGATGGGCACGGCCACCACACCGTTGATGACGGCACTCCAGTACAGCGCCTTCATCGGGTCTATGGGGGTGAAGTCGAGCCCGGTGCCAACGATGGTGGCGATGGCGATGATGGCGTAAAAGCGTTTGGCCTCAAACCACTGCCGCTCCAGACCCTCCGTCCAGCCAAAGGCTTCGGCGACCGCATAGGCGGCGGACGAAGCGAGCACCGGTACGGCCAGCAGGCCCGTCGCAATGATGCCGCCCGCAAAAAGTGCAAACGCAAAATCGCCAGCCAGTGGGCGCAGGGCCTGCGCCGCCTGCGCTGCCGAAGTGACATCGCGAATGCCGGCCGTATACAGAACCACGGCGCCCAGCACCATGATGAAAAACGCAATCGCGTTGGAGAAGAACATGCCCATATAGGTGTCGCGCTTGACCCGTTTCAGGTCCTCGCGCACCTCTTCTTCAGTGCCGCGCCGGCCGCCCTTCTGACGCAGCTCTTCAACTTCCTGGGATGCCTGCCAGAAAAAGAGATAGGGCGAAATCGTGGTGCCCAGCAGCGCAACAATCATCATCCAGTAGCCCGATGTCCACTGCAGCTTGGGTATCACCAGGTCGTACAGCACCTGACCCCAGGGCACCTGCACCATAAACACCGCAAGCACGTAGGCAAACAAAAACAGCGTCAGCCATTTCAGGATGGGCGCCAGCTTGCGGTAAGGCACAAACACCTGCAGCAGCACCGTCACCACACCGAACACCACGGCGTGAAAATGCTGGCCTCCGCCCACCACCAGTTTCAGCGCCTCTCCCATGGCCGCGATGTCCGCCGCGATATTGATAGTGTTGGCAATTACCAGCAGAATGACCATGCTCATCAAAAAGGCTTTGGGTGTGTGCTCACGCAGGTTCGCCGCCACGCCCTTGCCTGTGACGCGGCCTATGCGCGCACTGACGAGTTGTATCGCGATCATGAAGGGCAGCGATAAAAACACGGTCCAAAGCAGCCCCGTGCCGAACTGTGCACCGGCCTGGGTGTAGGTCGCAATGCCCGATGGGTCGTCATCAGCCGCGCCGGTCACCACGCCGGGACCGACGTGACGCAGGAAGGAAGGGAATCGTTTGAACATGGCAGCCAGCCTAACAGCCGGACCTGACTCGAACCCGACCCTTCTCAAATCTGACAAAAAAAACGGTCAGGCCTACAGGATCAGCATGGCCCTGAAATCGTTCACATTGGTGTGTGTCGGGCCTGGGATGATGAGCCCACCCAGCGGCTCGAAGTAGCCATAGGCATCATTGCGGTCCAGGTACTGGTCCAGCTTCATGCCTTTTGCCTGCGCAAGTTGCAGCGTCCCGGGCTCAACGTAAGCGCCGGCATTGTCTTCGACGCCATCAATGCCGTCGGTATCTGCAGCCAGCGCATAAACACCAGGCTGGCCCTGCAGCGCCAGTGCCAGGCCCATGCAGAACTCTCCGGCACGCCCACCCCGCCCCTTGCTCGCGCCCGGCTGCAGCGGTTTGACCGTAACAGTCGTTTCGCCGCCACTCAAAATCACACAGGGTTTTGCAAAAGGCTGGCCCCTGAGTGCAACAGCCCGGGCCAGTGCCGCATGCACCTTGCCGACTTCGCGCGACTCACCTTCGATCTCGTCACTGAGGATGTGGGCGTCAATGCCTGCAGCGCGGGCCGCCGCCACTGCAGCTTCCAGGCTTTGCTGGGGTGTGGCGATCATGTGGACCTCATGGCCTGCGAACACCTTGTCGCCAGGCTTTGGGGTCTCTAACGCAGCGCTTTCAAGTTGCGACATGACCGCAGCAGGAACGTCGATGTTGTAGCGCTTGAGGATGGCCAGTGCGTCGGTACAGGTCGTCGCATCGGGCACGGTGGGGCCGCTGGCAATGATGGACGGGTCATCGCCCGGCACATCGCTGATCGTCAGCGTGACCACACGCGCGGGCGCACAGGCCGCAGCCAGCCGCCCGCCCTTGATGCGCGAGAGATGTTTGCGCACGCAGTTCATTTCTGAAATGTTGGCACCGCTGTTGAGCAGCGCCTTGTTGATGCGCTGCTTTTCTTCAAGGCTCAGGCCATCGGCAGGAAGTGTCAGCAAGGCAGAGCCGCCACCCGAGATCAGGCACAGCACCAGGTCGTTTTCAGTCAGCCCCTGCACCATCGCCAGGATACGCTGCGCGGCGGCAAGACCGGCTGCGTCGGGTACGGGATGCGCGGCTTCAACAATGTCTATGCGCTGCTTCAGGCCCTCAGGCCGGGGCGGTATGTGGTGGTAGCGCGTGACGACCAGACCTTCGAGCGGCGCGTCTTCGGGCCACAAGGCCTCGACCGCCTGTGCCATCGAGCCGCCAGCCTTGCCAGCGCCTATGACGATGGTGCGGCCACCGCTTTCGCGGGTCGGCGGTCTGGGCAAAAAAGCGGCTGTGTTCTGCAGGGGCAAGGCGCGCGTTACCGCTGCCTGGTAAAGATATTCGAGAAAAGCGCGCGGTTCTTTCGCGGCAGGGGGTGCGAAGGGCGCAGAGGGAATGGTCAGGTTCTTTTTCATAAGGTCTCCACCTCCGGATTGTGCCGTCGTAACCAGCCAGTAACCCGCCCTGCGGAAGGTCTTTTGCAGACCTCAGAAAAAGCGCTGCCTAGAATCCGCCCACATCATCAAGGAAAGAAATGAACTCATACCTCGCCCTGGGCATTGCCATCATTGCAGAAGTCATCGCGACCACGGCCCTGAAGTCCAGCGACAGTTTCAGCCGGCTCATCCCCTCAATCATCACGGTGATCGGCTACGGCACCGCCCTGTATTTCCTGACGGTCACCATGAAGTCCATCCCGACCGGCGTGACCTACGCCATCTGGTCGGGGCTGGGCATCGTGCTGATCAGTATCACCAGCTTTTTCTTCCACAACCAGAAGATAGACCTGGCGGGCATGGTGGGCATGGCCCTCATCATTGCGGGCGTGGTGGTGCTCAACCTGTTCTCTAAATCAACCATG
>JAZKCB010000105.1:0-12700 GCA_040388335.1 Pseudomonadota bacterium
GATGGCGAGAAAGTCGCGCAGGTGGTGGAGCTTCATGTGTTGATCTTCATGCGCCAACCTGCGCGCAGTGTGCGCTCAATCGACCTTCGCGCCCGAAGCCTTGACGACTTTTTCGTATTTGGCGAGTTCACTTTTCATGAACGCGCCGAATTCTGCAGGCGAGCTGGCCACCGGTTCAGCCATCAGCGCAGCGAAGCGTGTTTTTGCTTCAGGCGTGTTCAGCGCATCGACAAAAGCCTTGTTCAGTTTGGCGACCACCTCGGGCGGCGTGCCTGCCGGTGCGACCAGGCCCCACCAGGTGTCGATTTCAAAACCCTTGAGTGTTTCGGCCACAGCAGGTGTGTCGGGCAAGACCGAACTGCGTTTTGCCGTGGTGACGGCAATCGCTTTCAGCTTGCCGGCCTTGATGTTGGCCGATGCCGTGGCGAGGTTGTCAAAATTGAAATCAACCTGGCCGCTGAGCAGCGCAAGCTGTGCCGGGTTGCCGCCGTTGTACGGAATGTGCACCGCAAAAATGCCGGCCTGCGCCTTGAACATTTCACCGGCCAGGTGGCCTGCGCTGCCATTGCCGCCGCTGCCGTAGTTGAGCTTGCCGGGGTTGGCCTTGGCAAATTTGATGAGGTCGGCCACGCTGTTGATTTTTAGGCGGTTCGCGGTGTCGGCATTCATCACCAGCACATTGGGCACACGCAGCATTTGCGTGATGGGTGCAAAGTCGGTCGCCGCGTTGTAGGGCATCTTGCTGTAAAGCCACGGGTTGATGGCGTGCGTGGCGACAGCAGAGATACCGATGGTCATGCCGTCCGGTGCGGCCTTGGCAATCGCATCGACGCCGATGTTGCCGCCGGCACCGGGCTTGTTTTCAATGATCACGGGACCGAGTGAATCCTTCACGCGCTCGGCCATCAGGCGCGCTGTCACGTCGATGGGGCCACCCGGTGCGTACGGCACGATGATGCGCATGACTTTGGGCTGGGCGAATACAAGGGTCGAAGACATCGCCACGGCTGCGACGGACAGGAGTGCAACACGGCGGCAAAAGCTGTTTTGGGAAGAGGGGGTGTTCATGAAGGTATTGTTGCAAAAGTCCGGGGCGCGCATCTTATGACAATCCATTACACGATCTTTACAAAAGGCTGTGGGCCAGTTCGAATGCAGCCGCGTTGGATAGGGATGAGGCACATGCTTCATGTTGTTCAACCCTCAAAAGAAAGACCTGTCATGAAGATCCAGACCCTCATTGCTGCCCTTGCTCTCACGGTTGGCGGTGCTGCTTTTGCCCAGACCCCCGTGGCGCCCAAAGATCCGCTGGCCACGCCAAAAATCGACGCACGCCAGGCCCGCCAGGAAAAGCGTATCGACCAGGGTATTGCCTCCGGCGCGCTGACTTCCAAAGAAGCCGCACGGCTTGACGCCCGCGAAACAAAGATCGAGTCCGACAAACTGGCCGCCAGGGCCGACGGCAAGGTAACCGGCGCAGAACGCCGCAAACTCCGGCGCGAAGAAGACCGGGCAAGCCGCGCGATTCATCGCCAGAAGCATGACGCGCAGACTGCAGCCAAATAATCTGGCGTAAGTCGCCCGAATAAAAAGCCCCGCATGGATGGGGCTTTTTTCGTTCGCGGGGCAAGCGTGATGTCGGGCTTGTCGTTTTATCGGCGCCGGCTTTACCAGGCCAGCATCCCCCCTTGTTTTCTGAATCCCCAGCATCACATGTGCTGACCAGAGCACCCCTCGCTACAAGGAGAAAACCCATGTCTTATTTGTCTGTCGTTCAGCGTCTGGTCAGGTGGCTTGTTGTTGCCGCATTTCTGGGTTCTGGTTTCGCCATGGCGCAGTCAGAGCCCACCATGAGCGAGATCTATGCGACAGCCCAGGCCGGCAAGCTCGACGAAGCGCAGAAACTGATCACGCATGTCCTGGTCACGCATCCCAATTCTGCGAAGGCCCATTTCGTGCAGAGCGAGCTTTTTGCGCGCCAGGGCAATCTGGGCAAGGCGCGTGAAGCCCTGGCCGCTGCCGAAAAGCTGGCACCTGGACTGCCTTTTGCGAAGCCTGATGCCGTTCAGGCCTTGCGCTCACAACTTTCTGCGAGGAGCGCGCCGCCTGCGCCACGTGAGGCTTCCACAACCAGCCTGGCTCAGGTTTCGCAGCCTCAGCCGTCTTCTGCTTCCTGGGGCCTGCCGCTCTTGTTGACCGCCGTTGTGATCGCCGGGGGATATTTCATCTTCCGCCGCCGGGCGCCTGCGCAACCCGTGCAGCAAGCGGCCTACGTGAATCAAAACGGATGGAACGGCCCGCAGACATCTGGAAACCCGGTACCTGTGCAACCACCGGGTGGACAGCCCTCCAGCGGACTGGGCGGCCAGATCATGGGTGGTGTGGCCACGGGTCTGGCAGTGGGTGCCGGCGTGATGGCTGCGGAGGCGATCGGAAGAAACCTGATGGGGCATCACAACAACCAGTCTGTCCTGCCGGCTGAAAGCGGATCGAACGTGGACTACCGCCCAGGCACCACCAACACCGACATGGGCGGGCAGGACTTCGGCATCAATGACAACACCTCCTGGGACGACGGTGGCGCTTCCGCCAGTGGCGGTGACTGGGATACCTGAGCGCGGGACGGTCCCTTCCAGTCGAAAGCTCCGCCCATAAAAAAGCCCTCCCGAAAACGGGAGGGCTTTTTATCTGATCTGAGGATCGTGCGGATGATTCGTCAGGCCGTGGCCTGGTGCTTTTCCTTCTCCGTCACAAACGAGTCGGCGTAAAACTCTTCCTCGGGCAGGCCTGCCTTGACATAGGCCGCCTGTGCCGAATCGATCACGATGGGCGCGCCGCAGGCATAGACCTGGTGGCCCGACATGTCGGGAATGTCCTGCAGCACGGCGGCGTGAACAAAACCGGTGCGGCCCGTCCAGGCGTCTTCGGGCAAGGCGTCAGAGATGACGGGCACGTAGCTCAGGTTGGGCATCTCTGCGACCTTGCTGTTGACCCAGTCGTTCATGTAGAGGTCGGCCGGGCGGCGGCCACCCCAGTACAGAACGGCAGGGCGCGTGATGCCCTTGAACTGCATGTGCTCGATGATGGCCTTGATGGGCGCAAAGCCCGTGCCGGAGGCCAGCAGCACCATGGGCTTGTCTGAGTCTTCACGAAGGTAGAAACTGCCGAAAGGGCCTTCAATGCGCAGGATTTCCTTTTCCTTCATCGCGCTGAAAACGTGGTCGGTGAACTTGCCGCCGGGCATGTGGCGGATGTGCAGTTCGACGCCAGGGTTGTCAAGCTGTGTGTGTGGCGCGGTGCCCATCGAGTACGCGCGGCGATCGCCATCACGCAGCATGAACTCGATGTACTGGCCGGCGTGGTATTTGAAAACATCAGCCGCCGGCAACTGCAGGCGCACCGTCATCACGTCATGCGATGCCCTCGCCAGGCTGTTGACACGCACCGGCATCTTCTTGATCGGGAAGGCGCTTTCATCGGTGACCTGGCGCGACTCCAGCACCAGGTCGGTTTCTGCGGTGGCACAGCAGGTGAGGATGAAGCCGTCGGCCGCCTCTTCTGCCGACAGGGCCTTGACCTGGTGCTCACCCTGCTGGATGGTGCCTTCCAGCTTTTTGCATTTGCAGGAGCCGCAGGCGCCGTCCTTGCAGCCGTAGGGCATGCCGACGCCCTGGCGAATGGCGGCGGCGAGCAGGGCTTCGCCGGCCTCTGCGGTAAAGGTCCGTCCGCTTGGTTGCACAGTCACGCTGAAACTCATATTCGGTATCCTTGGGGGTCTGTTTTTTTGATGCGGCCAGCTTTTGGTCCACCCCCCCAATTTTGCCCTCAAATTCAAGTCCCCTCGGTGCGCTGCCCGCAAGTTTTCGCCGCCAGCGCGTATTGATCATCGGTTGCGGTGATGTGGGCCTGCGCGCGGCCAGGGCCTTGCCCGCGCGGGTCAAGGTGATGGCGCTGACCTCATCACCTTCCAGAGTGGCGTCATTTCGCAGCCACGGCATCACGCCGCTGCAGGGAAACCTGGACGATGCGGCGACCCTGCGCCGGCTCTCAGGCCTGGCCAGCCGGGTGATTCATCTGGCGCCGCCAGCCAACGAAGTGCCCGATTCGCGCCGTGATGCGCGCACCTTGAGGCTGTTGCGTGCCCTGCGCTTGCGTGGTTTGCCGCAGTCTCTGGTGTACGGCTCGACCAGCGGTGTGTATGGCCACTGCAACGGTGATTTCGTACCTGAAACACGCCCCGTCCAACCCGCCAACGCGCGCGCCTTTCGCCGTGTCGATGCAGAACATGCGGTGCGGTTTTTTGGGCGCTCTTCAGCTGTGCCGGTTCACATCCTGCGAATCCCCGGCATCTATGCGCCCGACCGCGAAGGCGGTACGCCGCGCACCCGTTTGCTCAAGGGCACGCCGGTGCTGATCGCCGAAGACGATGTCTACACCAGCCACATCCATGCCGATGATCTGGCGCGTGCCTGCCTGGCCGCGATGTGGCGCGGCCAACCGCAACGCATCAGCAACGTCAATGACGATACGCAATTGAAGATGGGTGACTACTTTGACCTTGCGGCCGACATCTATGGATTGGCTAGACCGCCGCGCCTGGAGCGCAGTGCTGCAGAGCAGCAGTTGCCGCCCATGATGCTGAGTTTTATGGGTGAATCACGCAGGCTGGACAACCGCCGATTGAAAAGAGAATTACGCCTGAAGCTGAGGTATTCAACGGTCAGCATGGGCCTTGCCGTGAAGTGACGCGGGTCGCGTTTGCAATCAAGAGTGAAGAGTGAATGAGCGCAGACCCACTCGGGGTAAGCTGTCGGGGCTCATTCAATACACAACAAAGGAGACAGACATGAACACCAACCGTCGTCACGCACTCACCGCCATCGCCAGCCTGGCTGCCACGCCGTGGGCCGCCAGCAGCGCATTGGCGCAAGCATGGCCGAACAAGCCCATCCGCCTGATCGTGCCCTATGCTGCGGGTGGCGGTACCGATGCGTTTGCGCGCACGGTGGCACCGCGCATGGGCGACATCCTCGGCCAGCAAATCATTGTGGACAACCGGCCCGGTGCCGGCAGCGCCATTGGTGCGACGGCGGCGGCTACTTCGCCCGGCGACGGATACACGTTTCTGCTGGGTGACAGTGCAACCTATGCGGTCAACCGCAGCCTCTACCCCAAGCTGGGTTATGACTCGTTCAAGGATTTGTCGCCCGTCTCGCTGACCGCACGCTTCGGCCTGGTGCTGGCGGTGAACCCGTCGGTGCCGGCCAAAAACCTGGCCGAATTTGTGGCGCTGGCCAAAGCAAAGCCGGGCCAGCTCAGCTACGGCACACCGGGCAACGGCACGCCGCACCACCTGGCGATGGAACTGCTGATGCAGCGCACCGGCATTTCCCTCGTCCACATTCCCTACAAGGGCGCGGGCCCTGCCGTGCAGGACATGCTTGGCGGGCAACTGCAGGTCTTGATGACCGACCTGCCAACTGCTGCCCAACACCTGAAGGCCGGCACGGTGCGTGCGATTGCATCGCTGGGTGAAAAGCGCCTGGCCGCAACGCCTGACCTGGCAACCGTGGCTGAGTCCGGCTACCCCGGTTTTGACGCCTGGGCCTGGCAGGGCTTTTCGGTGCCGTCGAGCACGCCTGCACCCATCGTCGCGGCCCTGAACGCGGCCTACATCAAGGTCGCTGCAGAGCCGTCTATGCGCCAGAAGATGACTGAATTTGGCGGCGAGCTGACGCCGAGCACACCCGCTGCCATGGACGCCTACATGCGCGCCGAGGCGGTGAAATGGGCCAAGACCATTCAGGACGGCAAGATCAAGGTGGAGTAGAGCCTCGAAGGCCTGAGCAGGCCCTGTCGAATGCCATGAGACAAGGGCGGCGATGTACCGCCCGTTTTTTCCTGTCCGTGTACGCCTGAAGTCTGCACAAATGCTATCTAATTTGTAGCTGCTTACGCCCGTATCTATTGGTTCGGAGGCACTTTTGATGCCTGAAAACAGGCTTTCTGAGCCACGAAGCGGCTGTTTCATGGCTTTTTTGAGCGCTGTCAGGCTCAAATGTTAAGTTGCAAGTTAACATTTTTGTCGAATGTTCTGAAGATGTAAAAGTTGTGGGAACATGGTTCGCGTGACAAGGTCCCTGTTTCTCGCCCCCGTGCCTGAAGACCGCGCCCGCCCCGGCGTAGGCCTGGTCGTCATCGCCGCCCACGTGGGCCTGCTGTTCATTGCCAACCTCTACTGGCCGTTGCACGCGGTGGTTGAAAGTGTGGTGGTGCAGGTGTTTCGCAGTGATGTTTCTGCAAACCGCACGCCTGCCGGAAACAATGTGGGTGCCGCCTCAAGCGGCGACTTCGCACGCAACCCGGGCAGCATCACGGCCCAGCGTTTTGGCCGCGCGGCCACGCAGCTTGAGCCGCCTTCGCAAGAGGTGGCGGTCGCGCCCACTGTGCCTGCGCCGCCTGCCGCGCAACAAAGTACGCCGCTGTCGGCCACGCCTCAAACGGTGATCGAAAAAACAGTGCCCGTGCCTGTCAGGACTGCTTCGTCACCGGCGCCTGTTCCGGTTGCCCCGGCTCCGCAACCCGTGCCGGCGATTGAGCGCGCTGTGCCTGAAGTGGCGCCGTTACCTGTTCCTGCGCCGCCATTGACGCAGCCAGTCGCTACAGCCACCATCCCTGCGTCAACGCCAACGCCAACGCCAACACCTGCACCTGCACCTGCTCCTGCTCCTGCTCCTGCTCCTGCTGCCCAGCTTCCGCCTGCAGCGGTTGTTGCTTCGCCTGCCGCAGCACCAGTCGCCGTCAGCCCGGGGATCGTGACACCGTCAGACGCCGTGAGCGCACAGGCAACACCTGCGCCCACGGCCAGAAGCACGGCCACTGCAGCAGCGCCTACGGCATCAACTGCGGCAACGGCTGCGCAGGCCCCGTCGGGCGCAGCCAGCACTTCTGCAGCGGGTGCGGCCACTGTGCCTGCAGGCGGTGCAGGCCAGACATCATCAGGCGCGGCCAGTGGCAACGGTGCTACAGGCTCAACCTCCGGCGGTTTGCAGGGCGGTGGCCTGGCGCCCCCGCTCAACCTTGGCCTGCCGCCGCGCTACATCTACCGTCCACCGGTTGCGGTGCCGCAGCGCAGCCTGTCTGAAATGGCCAACGAGCAACTGCGACGCAAGCCGCGCGACCCGTTTGCCGAGGCAGTGGACCGCGCTGCCAATATCGATTGCGTGAGGGATATGCCTGAAGGCCCGGCACAGGGTCTGCTTGCCATCGGTCCGCTGCTCAAACGCGCGATTGAAGAGAAATGCAAAAAATGATGATGCAACCCACTTTCCTGACTGACCCTTTTTTATCTCCCGTATTTCCAGTAAAAAGGTATTCCATGAACACGACGATCATTGCGAGCTTGCGATTCCTGTGTGCCGCCGGCCTGTGCATGGTGATGTGGGTCGCTGTGCCTTTGCCCGCATGGGCGCAGACCCAGATGAGCACCACGCTTGACAGCCGCACACCGCCACGCACTGCAACGCCGGCGCCCGTGCTGGTTCCTGCTACGCGCAGTGCGGCAGGTTCGTTGATCGATGGCAAGACACCGCCAGGCGCAGCGGTTCCTGCGCCCGCAAGCGCCAATCCCTATGGCCTGGCCGCCATCTGGCTGCAGGGTGACTGGGTGGCCAAGGGTTGCCTGCTTCTTCTTGCGCTGATGTCCATGGCCAGCTGGTACGCCTTGCTGGCCAAGACGCTGGCGCTGCGCCGCCTGAAAGAGCAGGCCGCAACGGCGCGTGGTGTGTTTGATGATGTGCGGCATTTCTCTGACCATGTCGGCAGGCTTGAAACCAACAACCCGGTGCGCTACGTGGCCGATGCAGGCAGCGCGGCTGTGCACCAGTACGCCGCACTCAGGCCGCGTGTGGACTACGACACCTGGGTCATGCGCGCGATTGAGCAGGCGCTGTCTGGCGTGCAGATACGCATGCAAAGCGGCATGGCGGTGCTGGCCACCATTGGCTCCACCGCGCCGTTTGTCGGCCTGTTCGGCACCGTGTGGGCCATCTATTCGGCACTGGTCAAAATCGGCGCGTCGGGCCAGGCTTCGATTGACCGTGTGGCCGGCCCGGTGGGTGAGGCGCTGATCATGACGGCGATTGGCCTGGCAGTGGCCGTGCCGGCCGTGTTTGGCTACAACTGGCTGCTCAGGCAAAACAAGCTGGCTTTTGAGTCGCTTCGAGCCTTCGGCGCACAGCTGCATTCGCTGTTGCTGGCGACGACCGATGTCACGCAAACCACTGGGGCCGAACCGGCGCCCGCGCCTGTGGCACCCTCTGCGCTGGACTGACGCATGGCGCTTTATTCTTCAAACGAAGATGTGGCCGAAGACGGCTGGATGGCCGAGATCAACACCACGCCGCTGGTTGACGTGATGCTGGTGCTCCTCATCATCTTCCTGCTGACCATTCCCGTGGTGAGCGCGACCGTCAACGTCAACCTGCCGGTTGAATCGGCCCAGTGGCGCGATACCAGCGGCGACTATGTGGTGGTCACGGTTGACCGTGTCGGCAACCTTTATTTCAATGACACCTTTGCGCCTGACATCCAGGCGCTGTCGACATCGATAGGCGAGATCGCAGCGCTCAAGCCGCAGCCGGAGATCCATATCCGCGCCGATGCCAATGCGCCGTATGCCTATATTGGCCAGGTGATTGACACCGCGCAGGGTCACGGTTTTGCGCATGTCAGCCTGGTGACCGAGCCGGCGCAGCGCGCGTCGAACTAAAAAGGCCGGTCATGAAGCTCTATACCCGACATCTTTCGCGAACCAGCGCCGATGAGGACGAAGCCGGTCCGCTGGTCGAGATGAACACCACACCCCTGATCGACGTGATGCTGGTGCTGCTGGTCATGCTCATCATCACCATTCCCGTGCAGCTGCATTCCGTCAACCTGGACCTGCCCTCGACGCAGGCAAGTGCCACGATGCCCGAAGTGGTGGATGTGCAAATGAATGCGGCAGGCTTTTTGCTGTGGAATGGCGAAACCCTTGGCGACATGCAGGCCGTGCAGTCGCGCATCGCCGCAGCCACGGCCCAGCCCGTGCAACCCGAGATTCATTTAAAACCCTCTTTCGACACGCCTTATGCCTTTGTGGCAACCTTTCTGGTGATGGCCAACAAGGCCGGACTAAAAAAGGTCGGCGTGGTCAACCAGGGCGGCTGAAACCGGATACGTTTCTTTTATTTTTTTTCAGGATAGACATCATGGAATTTCCGAAGTGGATTGTTGACCGCGTGACCAGCCGGCAAGGCAGCCTTCACCCCTACGACAGCTTTGATGCCGGCAAACTTGCGTTTGTCGTCGTCGACATGCAGAACCATTTCGTGCTGCCCGGGTTTCCCGCGGCGGTACCTTCAGCTGCGGCGACGATTCCCGCCATCAACCGGCTGGCAGCCGCCGTGCGCGAAGCTGGTGGCAAGGTGGTCTGGGTACGGACCACATCGGTGAACTCCGACGTGCATTTGTCCCTGCACTACAGCGAAACCTACACACCCGAGCGCAAACAGCGCCGCATGGAGAGCCTTGACCCTGCTGCCAAAGGGTATGCGCTGCACAGCGAGCTGGATGTGCAGCCCGGCGATGAACACATCGTCAAGCTTTGCTACAGCGCCATGGTGCAGGGCTCGTCCAGCCTCAATGAGTTGCTGCGCAAACACGGCATTGAAACGGTCTTGATAGGCGGCACCGCCACCAATGTGTGCTGTGACTCCACCGGCCGCGACGCGATGATGCAGAACTACCGTGTGGTGATGGTTGAAGATGCGCTGTCTGCCTTCACGCCGGATGAGCACATCTGGGCCCTGAACAACTGGATACTGGTCTTCGGCGATGTGCTGTCTGTTGAGGACGTGGCTAAGCGGCTGTTGCCCGTCAGCGAAGCCGTAATCGCGGCCTGACTATTCGGCGCTGGCCGTAGTGCCCTGGCTTGCGGCCGCATCCTCGCGCAGCCGCAAGGCGCGCGCAAAGGCCCAGCCGGTGAGTGGCAGGGCGATGGCAGGCACCAGCAACATGAAGGTGTAGCCCAGGTGATCGTAGGTGTAGCCGGCGATGGATACGCCAATCGCCTGCCCGCCAAACAAAGCGAATGCAAACAGCGCCACCGCCGTGCCCCTGAACGCAGGAACCATTTGGGTGGCGTGCGTTTGCAGCGTGTTGTGGAACAGGTAGGTGCCGAAACCGGTGAGCAGTGCCAGCGGGCCCGCAAGCCAGGGCACCGGCGACAGTAGCAGCCCCAGAAAGCCTGTGCCCATCAATACACCACCTGCCAGCACCATGCGTCGCTCGCCATATGTCTGAACGATTCTTCTGGCCGTCAGCGCGTAGATCAGCCCACCGAATGCATAGAGCGCAATCAATGCCGAGGCAAACGACAGGCTCACACCGTGCCGGTTGTGCAGGTAGGAGGGCAGGTAGCTCAGCGGCCCGAGCAGGAAGATACCTTCGGCCAGCACGGCTGCCAGCACCACACGCGACCACGGCGCCATGACAACCGAGCGCAGCTGACCTGCAACATTCAGCCCGCCTGCAGGTGCCTTGTGTGCAGGGGCCGTGCGCAGCCAGTACCAGAGCAGGAACGCCATGATCGCAAAGCCCAGTGCGAGGCTTGCGAAAGCGCCTTTCCAGCCCAGTGATGAATCGGCAAACAGGCCGCCTGCCAGCTGCCCGGCCATCATGCCGGACAGGCTGCCGGTGATAAAGCGCGCCAATGTGGCCTGCCGCTGCTCGTAAGGCACGTTGTCGCCTATCCAGGCCATGGCCAGCGGCATCACACCGGCAGCGCACATGCCCCAGGCGACGCGCGTCCAGACCAGCACTTCAAACTTTCCTGCCAGCGCCGATGCCAGGGCGGCCAGCGCGCAGCCGGCCAGTGATATCCAGATCAGGCGCGCCTTGCCATAACGGTCACCCAGCGGGCCGAAGACCAGCTGCATCAGGCCGTAAGCGATTGAAAAACTGATGATGACCTGGCCCGCCGCGCCAGGCGTGCGGCTGAAATCATGCGCCAGCCGTGGCAGCAGCGAGTCGCATATGCGAAGCGCCGCGCCACTGAAAAAGGCCGCGCAGGCCATCAGCGTGACGGTGGTGTTGATGCGCGCCGGAGACAGCGTTTGTGTCAAGTGAGGGCGGCTGGAAGTGGTGGTCGGGGGTGTGCTGCATCACCACGGTATGCCGTGGTGCCCGGGGCCGGAATCGAACCGGCACGCCTTGCGGCGGGGGATTTTGAGTCCCCTGCGTCTACCAATTTCACCACCCGGGCAGGAATGAGCGAAGCCTCGAATTATGGCACAGTGTGGGTCTATGAAATACCCCACCATCGAAGACGCCATTGGCAAAACGCCTCTGGCGGCGCTGCAGCGCATAGGGGCCGCGGAGAATGAAAAACGCGGCAATGTGATTCTCGGCAAGCTTGAAGGCAACAACCCTGCAGGTTCCGTGAAAGACCGACCGGCCCTGTCCATGATCAGGCGCGCCGAAGAGCGCGGCGACATCAAACCCGGCGACACGTTGATTGAGGCTACATCCGGCAACACCGGCATCGCGCTGGCCATGGCGGCCGCCATCAAGGGTTACCGCATGGTGCTCATCATGCCGGAGGACCTGTCGATTGAACGGGCCCAGACCATGAAGGCTTTTGGGGCTGACCTCATCCTCACGCCCAAGAGCGCCGGGATTGAATATTCTCGCGATCTGGCCGAAAAAATGCAGGCCGAAGGCAAAGGCAGGGTCCTGGACCAGTTCGCCAATCCGGACAACCCAAGAGTTCATTACGAGACCACCGGGCCTGAAATATGGACAGATACGTCAGGCAAGGTGACACATTTTGTCAGTGCCATGGGCACAACTGGCACGATTACCGGGGTTTCTCGCTACCTGAAGGAGAAAAACCCGGCCATCCAGATCATTGGCGCCCAGCCTTCCGAAGGTTCGCGTATCCCGGGCATCCGCAAATGGCCCGCGGCCTACATGCCGAAGATTTATGACGCCAGCACGGTGGATCGGCAGGTTTCTGTCAGCCAGCTTGATGCCGAGGATATGGTCCGCCGGATGGCGCGCGAGGAGGGCATTTTTGCGGGGATCTCGGCGGCGGGCGCCTGCTGGGTCGCCCAGGAAATCGCCAAAACCGTGACCAATGCGGTCATCGTCTTTGTGGTCTGCGACCGCGGTGACCGCTACCTCTCGACAGGTGTGTTCCCGGCATGACGCAAGAATTCAAATTTTGCCCCAATTGCGCCGCACCGCTGGCGATGCTGACGCAGATGGAAGACGGCGGTGAAAAGGCCCGCCTGCGCTGCCCGGCCTGCGGCTATACGCACTGGAACAACCCGACGCCCGTGCTGGCGGCGGTGGTGGAGTACGGGGGCCAGATCCTGCTGGCGCGCAACGCGGCCTGGAGCCACAAGGCCTACGCGCTGATCACCGGGTTTATGGAAGCTGGTGAAACGCCGCAGGGCGGCATCGAGCGGGAAATCCTGGAAGAAACCAGCTTGAGCACGCTGTCTCTCGACCTGATTGGCGTTTACGATTTCCAGCGCATGAACCAGATCATCATTGCCTACCATGCGGTCTGCACGGGGGAGGTGAAACTCTCACCCGAGCTGGTGGACTACAAGCTGTATGACTTCGACAAGGTCAAATGCTGGCCTGCCGGAAC
>JAZKCB010000106.1:0-40698 GCA_040388335.1 Pseudomonadota bacterium
CGGGGCATCCGCCTACGCCGCCCAATGGACTGGGCACACGCATTGCGGTACGCTTTACGGGAATGGAGCTACCCGGACAACCCTGACCCATGCCTACCGCCAGCCGCCTCAAGATTGGCCTTTCGGCCTGCTTCTCCCACGCTGATCCCACACGCTCGCTGTTCAGCGGCAAAACCCTTCAATACGTCGAGCAATCGATCGCGCACTGGCTGATGTCGTCCGGCGCCATGGTTGTCATGGTGCCCTGCCCCACGGGCTCAACCCAGCGCGGTGATGTGACCTACGCCCACTACGCCGAATGGCTGGATGGGCTGGTGCTGCATGGCGGTGCCGATGTCTGGCCGGGCAGTTACGGCGAAGTGCCGCTTGAAGAACGCTGGTCGGGCGATCGGTTGCGCGACGAATACGACAAGGCCCTGGTCGCCGCGTTTGAAGCCGTCGGCAAACCCATATTCGGCGTCTGCCGCGGCCTGCAACTGCTCAACGTGGCCTACGGCGGTACGCTGTACCAGGACATCAACACGCAGGTGCCCGAATCGTTTGTGCACCGCGACCAGGTCAGCTACGACCAGAACTTTCACAGCATCGACATCGTGCCGGGCAGCGGCCTTTCTGCGCTTTATCCCGGCGTGGAACGTGTGCGCGTCAACAGCATCCACCACCAGGCCATCAAGGACCTGTCACCCGAATTTGAAGCTGAAGCCTACAGCGTGAGCGATGGCATTGTCGAAGCGATACGCCGCAAGGACAAATCCAAAAGCTATATCGCAGCGACCCAGTGGCACCCGGAGTTTCACCAGCCGGGCTCGGACACGATTGATGATGCGGCGGTGCTGGCGGATTTTCTGGCCGCTGTTGCAAAAACCAAGGACAGCCGTGCAGAGCCCGGCACACGGCAAAAGATCGTGCCAAGGTCGTTCAAGCCCGAGGACTGAAAGACGGCACGCCTGCCTCGCCCTTTGGCACAGACGCTGCAATCCAATCCACCCGCAGCAGCGTACTGGCTATGCATCAGTCGTTTTTCCGGCTGGTATTAAAAACCATGACCAAATCCTGTCCGCTTCCATCCAGCACCCAAACACCGGCGACTTTTTTGGCCAGCAAAAGCGTTACTGAACATTTGCTGCGCGGCGCAGCAGGCGTGGGGGCGCTGGTCTGGGCCGTGTCATTGCTGGCCACACATCCTCTTGCATCTCTAGCCCTGGCCGTGCTGGCGTTACTGGCCTTCCGGGGTTGCCCGATGTGCTGGATCATGGGCCTGGTCGAGACCGTACACCGCAAGTTCACGCAGCAGGACAGCCACAAAACCTGACACACCGGCACCCCGCTGCTCCGCTGCGGGGAATGCATCGCCAGAACAGCGGTTTATTCAGCCTTCAGGTGCTTGCCGACAATGCCGGCCAGCTCAAACATTGTCACCTGCGGCTTGCCGAAGACCGGCAGCAGTTTGGCATCGGCATTGATGGCGCGCTTGTTGGTCGCATCCTGCAGGTTTTCCGCCTTGATGTAATCCCACAGCTTCTTGATGACCTGGGTGCGGGCCACCGGCTCGCTGCCAATCACGGCGGCGAGTTCGGCGCTGGGCACCAGGCCTGCGCCGGGTTTGGCGACACGCGGTGCCTTGGGCTTGGCAGTCTTGGCCGCAGGCGCTTTCTTTGCAGCGACTTTTTTGGCGGCTGCTTTCTTCGCAGCCGGTGCGCCGGCAGCAGCCTTCACCGCCACCGTCTTGCCGAAAGGCGTCTTGATGGTGCCGGTTTTTGCGGCGGCCGGCTTGCGCGGCGGAAACTTCGATGGGGCGAATTCAAAATTCACCTTGTCGGCTTCCTTGTCCCAGGCCAGCATGGCCTTGAAGGGCCGGCGCGTGCGCATGGAGACAAACTTGTCGAGCAGGTCGGTCTTGCCGGTTTCCAGCAGCTTGTGCATCTGCTCGCGCTCAATCGGTTGTTGCAGGATGACCTGGCCGGTCTTGAAGTTGCAGGTCGGTGTGGGCTGTGCCACGGTGGGCACTGACTTTTCGCACACGTAGTTTTTGCCGAGTTCGAACACGCGCGATGCGCAGCGCGGGCAGGGGCCGAGCGACTGCTGCTCACCAAAATCGACGATCTCGCCTGTTTCTGCATTCTTGTCGTCGCCGAAGTCGAACTCGAGTTTGTAGTTCTTGGTTTCTTCGTCGAACTTGATGACCATCTCGGCCGTGAAGGGCCAGCCCGCCTTGGAGCGAAAGCCGTCGAGTGGGCCTATCTTCTTGTCGCGCAAAAATTGCTCCACCTCGGCCACTTCAAACGTACGCCCAGCCGGCGTCTTGCCAAAAGAGAAACCGCAGCCGTCATCACCATGTTTGCCGACGCAGGTGTAGCGGCGGTAGTTTTCCTTGATGACGCCGCCACAGTTCGGGCAGGGCGCAGTCAGTGTGGCGTAGTCGCCGGGAATGGTGTCCTTGTCGTAGCCCTTGGCCTTGGCGACCATGCGCTCAGTCATGGCGGCAATCTCGGCCATGAAAGTTTCACGGCTCAGCTTGCCATGCTCCATCTGCGCGAGCTTGAACTCCCACTCGCCTGTGAGTTCAGCTTTGGACAATTCCTGCACATCCAGACCGCGCAGCAGCGTCATGAGCTGGAAGGCCTTGGCCGTCGGGATCAGCTCCCGGCCTTCGCGCAGCATGTATTTTTCGGCGATCAAACCTTCAATCGTCGCGGCACGTGTGGCGGGTGTGCCCAGGCCTTTTTCCTGCATGGCTTCACGCAGTTCGTCGTCGTCAATGGTTTTGCCGGCGCCTTCCATGGCGCCCAGCAGGGTCGCTTCTGAATAACGTGCAGGTGGCCGCGTCTTGAGACCTTTGGCCTCGCAGACTTCAGCGCGCACCATCTCGCCCGGCTTCACAGGCACCAGCGTCTTGGCATCTTTTTCGTCGGTGTTTTCGTCTTCGGCTTCCTTGCCGTAGATGGCCAGCCAGCCCGGCTTGACCAGCACCTTGCCCTGGGTCATGAAGCTGTGGCCGACGGCCTGCGAAATACGCGTCGTCACCATGTACTCCGCGCTGGGGTAGAACACCGCCATGAACCGGCGCACCACCAGGTCGTAAAGCTTTTGTTCGGCTTCACTCAGGCCGCTGGGCGCCTGCAATGTCGGGATGATGGCAAAGTGATCGCTCACCTTGGCATTGTCAAAAATGCGCTTGTTGGGCTTGACGTAATTGCCGTTGAGCGCAACCAGTGCGTGAGGTGCCAGATGCTTCATGCCGCTGTCGGCCAGCATTTCAAAGGTCTTTTTGACGACCGGCAAATAGTCTTCAGGCAGCGCGCGCGAATCGGTACGCGGGTAGGTCAGGGCCTTGTGACGCTCGTACAGGCTTTGGGCGATCGACAGCGTGGTCTTGGCCGAAAAGCCAAACTTGCCATTGGCCTCGCGTTGCAGTGAGGTCAGGTCAAACAACTGGCCGGCCGCCTGCGTGGTCGGTTTGCTTTCTTCCGTCACGGTGGCCGACTTGCCGCGCACGGCCTCGGCAATCGCGCGCGCTTCTTTTTCAGACCAGACGCGGTCGGCCTTCAGCTCGGCATCGGGCTCGGCATTGTCAGCATTGTCAGCATTGGCGGCCGCCTTTTTCCACTTCGGGTCAAACCACTTGCCCGGGTATTCGCCCGCTTCAGCGAGAAAAGTGGCGTGGATTTCCCAATAATCACGGCTGACGAACTTGCGGATTTTTTCTTCGCGCTCAACAACGACCGACAGGGTCGGCGTCTGCACCCGACCCACTGTGGTCAGGAAGAACCCGCCGTCGCGCGAATTGAAAGCCGTCATGGCGCGCGTGCCGTTGATGCCGACCATCCAGTCGGCCTCGGAGCGCGAGCGCGCCGCATCGGCCAGGCCCTGCATCTGCTTTTCGCTGCGCAGGGTTTCAAAACCCTCGCGGATGGCGGCCGGCGTCATCGACTGCAACCAGAGCCGCTTGACCGGGTGTTTGCTCTTGGCGTATTGCTGGATCAAACGGAAGATCAGCTCGCCCTCGCGGCCCGCATCGCAGGCATTGACCAGCGCGCTGACATCCTTGCGCTTGGTCAGCTTGACGATGGCATTGAGCCGCGTCTTGGTCTTGTCCATGGGCTTGAGGTCGAAGTAGGGCGGGATGACCGGCAGGTTGGCAAAACTCCATTTGCCGCGCTTGACGTCAAACTCCTCTGGTGCCTGGATCTCGACCAGGTGGCCCACCGCGGAAGTGATCAGCCACTCATCGCTCTCGAAGTATTCGTCGTGCTTTTCGAATTTGCCTGCCGTCGGCGTGATGGCGCGGACGATGTCCTGCGCGACCGAGGGCTTTTCTGCAATCACAAGGGTTTTCATAAGTACTTCTTCAAACCTTCAATATCTTCGGGGAACATTTCCCCGCCTTCGGCAAAAACAACCTTGCCTGTGCGGCCGTCCTGGCCATTGACCTTCAAAACCACCACCACCGGCAATCCGGCGGGCTTGGCGAGTGACTTTGCCACCTGCGGCGTGAGCATGCCCGCAGGAAAGCTGTATTTTTTTGCCTTCATATATGTAGAGGCTGCGGCTGCCTGTTTGTCGATGGACAGCGCCAGCACCTCCAGGCCGTTGGCCCGCTGTGCACGCCACAGCGACTCTATATGGGGCGACTGAACCGCACAAAAAGGGCACCAGCTGGCCCACCAGTACACCACAAGCGTCTTGCCGCGCATGTCGGCGGCCCGCCAGACCTCACCATCCAGCAAGGTCACATCTGGCAGCGAAAGCACGCTTCCCAGCTTGGGCAGGGGCTTTTCAGAGCCTTTGGCCCACGCCGGCAGCCCGCCCCAGGCAGCCAGCGCGAGAGCGGCCTGCAGGGAGGAGCAGATCGCCTTGCGGCGGGTCAGCGGGTGTTCTGGCATAAGAGCTCCGGGGTGAAAAAATGGCAGACTTTTTGCATCACTACAATACGGTCTTCTCGCGCATGCACGCGCGCACGCACACGCGCGCACATGCATGAATTAACCATACCAAAAATTTCACGAAAATTTTGCCGTGCTAAAAAACCTGGCTTCGGCCACCCCCGCGCCCACCGACTCCACAGCACCGGCAAACGACAGCCGCCGCATACAGACGCGCCGTTCAGGCGTGCACGGCAAGGGGGTGTTTGCACTGACCGATATCGCCGAAGGCGAAACGCTGATTGAATACATTGGCGAGATCATTACCTGGAAGGAAGCGCTGCGTCGCCATCCGCACGACCCGAAAGACCCGAATCACACGTTTTACTTTCACATGGATGAAGACCATGTGATCGATGCCAAGCATGGGGGCAACTCCTCGCGCTGGATCAACCACAGCTGCCACCCCAATTGCGAAGCCGACGAAGACGGCGGCCGCGTTTTCATCAAGGCGCTGCGCAACATCAAGGCCGGCGAAGAACTGTTTTACGACTACGGCCTCATCATCGACGCCAAGTACACCAAAAAGCTGAAAGCCGAATATCCCTGCTGGTGCGGCGCAGCCGATTGCCGTGGCACCCTGCTCGCCCCCAAGGACAAGGACGGGAAAAAGAAAGCCCGCAAGAAGGCAGAGAAAAAGGCTGGGAAGAAAAAAGAAGTGAAGAAGGCCGAAAAGAAGGCTGCCCCAAAAGACGCGCCCCAAAAGAAGAAAAAGAAAAAAGACTGAGCGGCCAGCCGTCACGCCAGCTTCCTGTGCTCGAGCCCCTCATTACCCCCATACGGTGGCCGCTGGAGGCCATCTGGCAGGCCGTTGCGCCTACCCTGGAGGGCTTCACACTTGAAGCCCTGCCGAAAATCGACTCGACCAACAGCGAGCTGATGCGCAGATTCAGGGGCAGCCCCGAGGTGGCCCCGCGCCCCGAACCCACCTTGGTCGTGGCAGAAGAACAGACCGCAGGCCGTGGCCGCCTGGGCCGCAACTGGCAAAGCCGGCGCGGCGACAGCCTGACCTTCTCCCTCGGCATGCCTCTCAACCCCGTGGACTGGTCAGGCCTGTCGCTGGCCGTAGGCATCAGCATTGCCGAAAGCCTGGACCCCGGTCACGGCAGCAAGGCCCGCGTAGGCCTGAAATGGCCGAACGATCTCTGGCTCTCAGGCCCGGATGGTGAAAGCAAGCTCGCCGGCATCCTGGTTGAGACTGCCAGCGTGGACAACATCCGTTACGTCGTGATCGGTGCTGGCATCAATATCCGGCCGCTTGCCCTGCCTGATCCAGCGGTTCAGGACACACCCAGCCAGGCCAGATCGCCGATGCCGGCCGGCTGCCTTCAGGATGTCTTTCCCGACATCGATGCCGCCGAAGCGCTGCGGCGCATCGTGCCTCCGCTGGTGCAGGCGCTGCAGGCTTTCGAGCAGTTCGGGTTTGCACCTTTTCAGGCGCGATTTGCGCGGCGTGATGTGCTGGCAGGCCGGGCTGTGGTGCTGTCTGACGGCACACATGGCACGGCCCACGGCGCGGGCGAAAACGGCGCGCTGCTGGTGCATACTCCTGCAGGCATGAAAGAAATCACCAGTTCCGAAGTCAGTGTGCGGCCGGTTTCAGGCAGTCAGGCACATACGGAGCCGTCATGCTGAGATTGCTGGTCCTGTTGCTGGTTCTGGTCAATGCCACTTACTTTGTCTGGACCAAAAATCTTCTGGCACCTTACGGTTTTGCGCCCACTACGCAGTCGGAGCCGCAGCGCATAGGCCAGCAGATCCGGCCCGAGGCCATGCGTATCACCGTGCCACCGCAAGCAGGAACGCCCCCTGCCGCGCAAGCCGCATCAGCCCCCGCATCGTCAGCCATCCCCGCAAGCGCAACCCTGAGCACCACGCCGGCAGGCAACACGGCGACGGCGTCCACGCCGCTCGCAGCGGCTTCCCGCGCATCCGCGCCGGCAGTCGCATCGGGCCCTGCCGAATGCCTGCAGGTTGGCCTGTTCAATGAAGAACAGACTGTGGTACTGCGTGACAGGCTGCAAAGCGTGCTGCCGCCCAACAGCTGGGTGCTTGAGAACATCGTCGAACCTGGCCGCTGGATGGTTTACATGGGCAAATACAGCGATGCCGATGCACTGGAGAAAAAACGCAGCGAGTTGCGCAGGCTTCGTGTGTCGTTTGAACCGCTGGCCAACTCCTCGCTTGAGCCCGGCCTGTCGCTCGGCAGCTTCCCGTCAAAAACGGAGGCAGATACCCAGATGGCCCGCATTGCAAAACAGGGCGTACGAACCGCCAAGGTGATCCAGACAGCCAATGAAGTACGCGGCCAGAAACTGCGCCTGCCTGCGGTCGACGCGACGCTGCGCCCGCAGCTGGAAGCGATCAAGCCCCTGCTTGCGGGCAAACAGCTCAAGACCTGCTGAACCTGGCCAGATAAAAGCGCTGGCGATCAGGCCGCGCGCCAATAGCGCAGGGGTACGCAGGTTTGCAAACGCATCACCGCCTGGTCCATCAGGGCGGGGTGCAATTCATGCCCCAATGAACCGGCCAAGTCCAGCGTTGCGTCTGCGCTGAGCGCCATCAGGCGCTCAAAGCCACCGCGCGCCAGCGCAACGGGCGCAATACGGTCCATCTGCCCATGCAGCAAATGCAGTGTCGTCAGCACCGGGGCTTTTTCAAAGCTGCCCTCCGCACCGGCATAAGCACTGCCAAAAGCCAATACACGGTCCACCATGCCGTCATGCACATCACTGAGTGCCAGCGCAAGATCGGCGCCGGTGCCGAGGCCGGCAAGCGCCACATCTGTTTTCAGTACATCAAAGCGCTGCTGTTGCACGCGCAGGAATTCAGCCAATGCAGGCAGGGCTTCCACTCCGGTGAATCCTTCAGGAATGAGCACAGCGGCTTCTGCAAAAGCATCGCCCAACAAGTTGCCCAGCGCCAGCATGTCGGCCGCCGTGCCGTCGTGGTCGTGCAGCAGCACAAACAATTGCCGGGTGACAGGTGCTCCCGAGAGCAGCTCTATGGTTTCAGTATCCAGTGGCTTCATGGTCTACAAATAAGGCGCTACAGCGATATTTAAAGCGGATTGATGCGCACATTATTCCCAGGACCACAGGCCCCGGCGTGAGCAAAAACACCACTTTTCGGTCAACCCGGCTTCGTTGCTAAGATTCCACCCCTGCGCGCGCCAACCGCGCGGCCAAAGGAAGACCATGAAAATCGAAAAAAACACCGCCGTCACCCTGCAGTTCAAGGTGGCCGACGCCAACGGCAAAACCATCGAAGAGAGCAAGGAGCCCATGGTTTACCTGCACGGCGGCTATGGCAACACCCTGCCCAAAATCGAGGAAGCGCTGGACGGCCAGGAAGCCGGCTACCAGGTGGTCCTGCAGCTCAAGCCCGAAGATGCTTTTGGCCTGCGTGATGAAAGCCTGCTGCGCACGCTGCCGAAAAAACAGTTCCCGCCAGGCGTCAAGGTCGGCGGCCAGCTTGAGGGCCATGGCGATGATGGCCGGGTGCAGGTCTTTAACGTCATGAAGATCAAGGGCGACACCGTGCTGCTGGACGGCAACCATCCGCTGGCTGGCAAGGAGCTGCGCTTTACCCTCAAGGTCAGCGATGTACGCATTGCATCGGAAGAAGAAATTGCGCACCAGCACGTTCACGGCGAGCACGGGCATCACCACTGAAAAGTGAGGTTGGGAACCAGCAATGGCTCAACCAGACTTTCAACCATCGCTTTAACCAAAGCATACAACCAGGGGCGGTCGTATACTGACAGCATGAACACAGTGGTCCGTTTAGCCGCCCGGGAAGTCGACATCGACGAGCTTGTCGAGACACTTCGCAAGCGAATGGCTGATGGCAAAAAACTGCCTGCCGAGCGCCTGTTGTGCGAACAGCTCAACGTCAACCGGCACACCCTGCGCAAGGCCCTGATACGCATGCGGGCGTCTGGAGAACTTGCCAGCAGTTCACCCCGCCGGCACACGGCTTTGGCGCGCGGAGGCGCCGCTTTGGCACGCGACACCAATCCGCTGGAAGTCATTGAACTACGGCTGGCGCTTGAACCCATACTGGCACGTCTGGCCGCCCTTCGCGCCACCCCGCTTGAGATCGCTCGCATTGAAAAGGCGGCAACAACGCTGGCAGAAACCGAAAGCTCTTCGGCAGACCTGACCTTTCATCGCCTGATTGCACAGGCCACACGCAACACTCTTGCTGCGGACTTGTACTCGCTTCTAAGACAGATAGGTGCTGATGCGCGCATTTACGTGCAGAACGTGAGACCGAGGCCTGCGGCCCGTTTGCGCCAACGCGACTCGGAACACCACCTGATTGCGGCAGCGATTGCAGCTCGTGACCCGGATGGCGCAGAGAAAGCCATGCGCGCCCACCTGCACATGGTGCAGTCCCAGATTCTCAACAGGATCTCGCCCAACCCGGCTGACACGGTATCGGACTAGCAGTTCATCGCCGATTTCTCAACAGCAGGAGTCGCAAAGGATATCCGGGTTGAGCAGATGCTGCGGATGCCAGCTGTTGCGACCGAAACCCAGTGATGCGATCAAATCCTCTGCAGCCACCAGGGTGCGGTTGAACATGGCCTGACCATCCATCGCCTTGACACCAGACGAGTTGATATCAAAGTTCAGAATGCGGCCACCAGGCTGGGTGCCAGACAGGGCATCCGCAGCCAGAAACTTCTGGCCCGAAAAATTCAACACATATGCACCGGGCTTCATCAGGGCAACCTCCGCCGCACTGATGCCGGCCGGGCAAGCGTCATCGCCCCCAGCCCACACCACGGCGTCAGCGTCACGCCAGAAGGTAGCTGCATCAGTTGCACGGCTCAACACCTGCACCCGGTCTGCCTGCGCGCACGCAGCGAGTGCCCGGGCAAATGCGCCGTCGCCGACGATACCCAGCCGCGCTGAGTTGAGGGGCTCGGCCAGCAACACGCGCCGTGACCAGCGATTGCTGTAACGCCCGTCTTCTCCTGAGCTGGACATCGCCCTGGACATGCAGCCCGTGATGTCGCGCCAGGCTACATCAACTGCAGCCTCCATGGCCAGTTGCTCCGAGCCAGCTTCAGGCGTGCTGGTGGCACGTATGCCGGCCCGGGTCAAGGCATCCAGGTCGAGGTTCTCATGGCCAGAGTCAAGATTGCAAATGGCCTTGAGCGTTGGTAGCCGGCAGACCACGCCGGCATCGAACATGAAACGCGTATCGGCAATAACGCCGGCCTTGCCATGCAGCCAGTCCACGAGTTCATCATCGCCGGGTACCTTGTCGACGATACGCGTCTCGACGTCAAAAAAGGTCTGCAGGCGTGTCATTGCCGTCTCGGTCACAGGGTGCGCCAGCAGCACCCTGTGCCGTAACCCTTGCGCAACAGGCATGGCGTCCATGTCTGTTTTCAGCAGGCCGGTGGCAACGTGGGCCGCCCGGCAATCAGGTCTGCAGCGCGCTCGGCAATCATGATGACGGGCGCATTAATGTTGCCGGATGTCAGGTCGGGCATGACGGAAGCGTCCACCACACGCAGACTTTCAACGCCGATCACGCGCAAGTTGCTGTCGACCACACTCATGGCATCGTCCACCGTGCCCATGCGGCAGGTGCCAGCCGGATGGTGAACGGTGATGGCTGACTTGCGGATGAACGCATTGAGTGCTTCATCGGTCTCGCACTGAGGGCCGGGCACCGTCTCACGGCCCATGAAAGGCGCGAGTTCGGGTTGCTTCGCGATCTCTCGAATCTGGCGAATGGCGGCGCGCACGGCTTGCCAGTCGGCATCATGACCCAGGAAGTTCTGGAAGATCTTCGGCGCCGCAGCAGGGTCTGTGGAGGCCAGTTCGACCCTGCCCCGGCTCTGCGGGTGCAGCATCACGGTACGGCAGGCAAAACCGTCAATGAACGATTTTTTGAAAGGCCACAAATAAGGCCACGCCGGTAGCGGTGCAGCTGTCAGCAACATCTGCAGATCGGGCGTGTCCAGGCCAGCCCGGCTTTTGAGGAAACCCACCACCCCCCCGGGCACGTCGGCCGCAAAACCCTTGCCCGTGAGCCATGCGCGGATGATGGCTGGCCCAATGCGGTCCAGCCGCATCATGCGGTGAAAAGGCCCGGGCTTTTTGCGCTGGTACATCACCACGACAGACACATGGTCCTGCAGGTTCGCGCCCACGCCCTTTAGCGCCACCTGCGTCTTTATGCCATGTGCGGCGAGCTGGTCAGGGTCACCAATGCCCGAGAGCATGAGCAACTGGGGCGTATTGATGACGCCGCCGCAAAGCAGCACTTCACGCGATGCGCCGGCAGTTTTGACACGGCCCTTCTCGGTGTATTCAACGCCGGTCGCCTTGCCTGCATGCAGCAGCACACGCGAGGCGAGGATGTTGACCTTCACTGTCAGGTTAGGTCGGTGCAGGGCGGGCCGCAGGTAGGCCACAGAGGTGCTGCAGCGTGCCCCGTTGCGAATGCTCATCTGCAGGCGACTGAAGCCATCCTGCCGGGCCGTGTTGTAGTCATCGGTCCAGGGGTGGCCCGCAGCTTTGGCGGCTTCACCATAAGCCTCGATCAGCGGGTCTCCGTATTTGCAGCGCTGCACGCCCACCGGGCCGTCACCACCGCGCTCTGCGCTCGCCCCGTCCTCCCAGCTTTCCTGGCGTTTGAAGTAGGGCAGCACATGCGCATAGTCCCATTCGGGCAGGCCGTGCTGGCTGGCCCAGCGGTTGAAGTCATTCGGATTGCCGCGCACATACGCCATGGCATTGGTTGAAGAGGAGCCGCCCACCACCTTGCCGCGCGCACATTCGACGCGGCGGCCGTCCACATTGGCTTCCGGCTCGGCAAAGTACATCCAGTCATGCAGGCGGTTCTGCAAAATCTTGCCCCAGCCCAGCGGAATTTTTATCCACGGGTCGCGGTCCCAGCCACCTGCTTCGAGCAGCAGCACCTTGACGGCGGGGTCTTCGCTCAGACGGTTGGCCAGTGTGCAACCGGCCGATCCGGCGCCCACGATCACATAGTCATAGATCTCTTGCATGGTGGGCCCTCAGACCTTGCGCGCGACGCGTCGCAGGCTGATGTGGATGTTCTTTTCAAGCGTGAAGGCCAGCAGCTCCGCCAGGCATTCTTCACGGCCTATGCCGGACTGCTTGACCCCGCCAAACGGCGCGCCGAGAAAATGTTTGCCGACCTCATTGATCCAGACAAAGCCCGCCTGAGTGCGCTGCGCGGTGCGGTGTGCCTTCTCAAGGTCATTGGTCCAGATGGCGCAGGTCAGGCCGTAATCCACGCAATTGACGTCTTCCATCATGGCCTCTTCGTCCGTCCATTTCAGGATGGACAGCACAGGCCCAAAAATCTCTTCCGATGCAATCCGCATGTTCTGCGTCACATCGGCAAACACCGTGGGCTCCACATAAAAACCGCCGGCAAGTTCAGGCGCATTGGGCACCTTGCCGCCACACACCAGCGTCGCGCCTTCCGATGTGGCCGATGCAATAAAGCCCAGCACCTTGTCATGCTGCTCCCGGCTGATGATGGCACCCATGGAAGTGGCGTAGTCGGTGGGCAGACCCGGCACATATTGCGCGCATTGCTGCTTCACCGCAGCAATCACTTCATCGTAAATATCGGCATGCACAAAGGCCCGGCTGGTGGAGCCACAGGACTGGCCGCACCAGGTGAAGTTCATGCCCGCGACAATGCCGGCCGCGACTTCCGCAGGGTCGACATCGGGATAGGCAATCAGCGCGTTCTTGCCACCGAGTTCCAGTAAAACCGGCTTGAGCCGCTCGGCCGCCAGCTTCATCACCGCACGCCCGGTCGGCACGCTACCCACCAGGCCGATCATGGCCACATCCTTGTGCGCCACCAGCGCCATGCCCACCTCGCGGCCACCCGGCAGGATGGAGAGCACGCCCGGCGGCAGCATGTCCCCCACAATTTCCGCCAGGCGCAATGCCGAGAGCGGCGCCTGCTCAGGCGGCTTGATGATGATGGCATTGCCTGCCGCAAGAGGTGCCGCCATCTTGCCGGCTGCAAACATGAAGGGGTGGTTAAAAGCCACAATGCGTGCGACCACACCCAGTGGTTCACGCACGGAAAAATTGACGGCGTTCGGTCCCATCGGAATCGACGCGCCCTTGAGCTCAGTGACGAGCCCTGCGAAAAACTCGAACAGTGCGGCAGCCACCATCACGTCCGCCGCCATCTCTTTGACCGGGTTGCCGCAATCCGCCGCATCCAGCAATGCAAGTTCATCGGCATGCAGACGCAACTTCGCCGCAATGCTTTTCAGAACCCGCGCCCGCTCCAGCGGCGGCGTGTCACGCCAGACAGCAAAGCCCTTTTTGGCGGCAGCCACCGCCAGTTCCGCATCAGCAGCCATGGCCACCGGCGCACGCCCGAGTTGCCGGCCACTGCCGGGCTCGGTGATGTCGATGTACGCACCGCCCACCGGGGCATGCCAGCCGCCCGCATAAAAAAGGCCGTTATTGGCGGGCGCCTGGGCGGTCTGGGGTCCGGTGGCTTTGCTGGCTGGAGTCATGCGTCAGGTTCTGGGCGGTGGTGGTTATTGATCAATCAGCGACGTGCGGGTTTCGCAGCGGTCTGGAAACGCATGTCATAGCCAGCGGTCAGGCTGGCTGTTTTCGGCAGGACTTCCTGGGCGATCAGCGTTTCTGCGGTTTCCTTCCATTGCTGCGCCGTGATCACACCAATACCGTTGGCTCTGGTTGCATCGCTGAAGAAGCTGCGCGTCAGGTTGGTCTGCAGCTGTTTGGTCAGGATTTCAGCCTTGGCCGCGTATTCAGGATTGAGCTTGACCACGATATCGACGGCTTCCTTGGGGTTCTCGGCCACAAACTGGAAGGCCTGCAGGTAAGCTTTGGTAAAGCGTGCCACGAGGTCAGGCTTTTCGGCAATCATCTTCTCGGAAGTGAACATGCCGGAGCCATAGGCGTGGTAGCCAAAATCGGAGCCCTGAACAATGGACAGGGAGCCGGGGCCGCCGGTCTTTTCTTCCAGCTCCGGAACCTCTGCATTGATGTAACCCGGAACCGCATCCACGCGGCCCAGTACCAGAAAGCTTTCATACGGCGGCGCCACGGTGCTCTGCTTGATGTCGGCCAGCGTCATGCCGTTGGCGGCCAGGAACGACTTCAGGAAAATATAGGTCGAACCGGACGAGTGCACACCCACATTCAGCCCCTTCAGGTCGCTCGGCTTGGTGATCGGCTTGCGCGACTTGACCGAAATCATCGCCATCGGGCTCTTCTGGTTGACAGCCGCCAGCGCAACCACAGGCACCGATTGCACACGACCGACCATCAGGGTGGGAAGGTCGGCAAACCCGAACTCGGCGTTGCCGTTACCAACCAGGCGCAATGCATCAGTCGAGCCAGTGCCCTTGCGCACGGCCGTCAGGTTGATGCCGTTCTGTGCAAAGAAGCCTTTTTCCTTGGCCACAAAAAACATCGCATGGTCGGAGCGCACCACCCAGTCAAGCTGGACAGACACATCGTCCATTTTGGCCGGAGCCTGGGCCAGCGCGGCAGAGCTCATCACAAATGCGGCGCCCGCAATGGAGAGACAGCGGACAAGTTTCGATAAGGTTTTCACGGCTTTCATCCTTTCAGGATTGATGGGGGAACATGGAGAGACACTGAAAAAAGAAACAAAAAGAGAACCGGAAGGTCTAGAGCTTCGGCGCCCAGGAGATGTACTTCCACTCGATGAATTCGATGGCGTAATAAAAGAACATGCCGAGCAGCGAGATTTGAATCAGTGCCGCAAACACCAGCGAGGTTTCCATCTGCGTCGACGCGAACTGGATCATGTAACCCAGCCCGGCAGAGGCACCGGCAAACTCACCGACGATCGCGCCGATCACACTCAGCGTGATCGCGATCTTGATGCCCGACATCAGGTAGGGCAGCGAATTCGGGATCTGCACCCGCATAAGGATCTCGGTGCGCGACGCGCCCACCGTGCGCATCAGCGTGACCAGGTTGGGATCGGCCGACTGGAGGCCGACCAGCATGTTCAGCGCCACCGGGAAGAACGCCATCACCACAATCAGCAGGATCTTGGGTGCGAGGTCATAACCAAACCAGAGAATGAACAGCGGCGCAAGGGCAATCTTGGGCACGTTCTGGAACAGCACCATGAGCGGATACACCGCACGGCCCATGCGTTCAAAACGCGCAATCGTCACGGCAATCAGCATGCCGACGATGGTGGAAAGCAAAAATCCGTAAAGAATTTCTTCTGCCGTGACCCAGGCCGCCTGCGACAGCGAAGCCTGGCGCGTGATCAGCATCTGGCCTATGGAGGAAGGCGTAGGCAAGACAAACTGCGGGAGCTTGAAAATGCGGGAGATCGCTTCCCAGATCACCAGCACAACGATGGACAGGATGATGGCCGGAAGAATGCTGTTGAACGCATGGCGGAGGCGCCCTGCCGTCGTGGGACTCGCGGCGTTGCCAGGATTGGAGGTGTTGCTGCTCATGATGCTGCTTTCGATCCGTGGCCGTCTTTTAAAAGCCTGCGAAGCCGGCCTGAGGCCTGCGCAAAACCTGGCAATGAATAGGTTTCCTCAACCCGCGGATACGGCAGGGGGATGGGCATCGTTTCAACAATACGCGCCGGGCCTGTGCCCATGACATGCACTTCGCGCGACAGGAACACGGCCTCGTCAATCGAGTGGGTGACAAACACAATGGTCTTGCCCGTACGCTGCCAGATCTCGAGCAGGAACTCGCTCATCTCTTCGCGCGTGATGGCGTCGAGCGCACCGAAGGGCTCGTCCATCATGAGAACTTCCGGGTCCATGGCCAGCGCCCGCGCGATGGACACGCGCTGGCGCATGCCACCCGAGAGTTGCGACGGGCGTTTTTCTGCGGCTTTTTCCAGCCCGACGAGGCGCAGCATTTCGGTGGCGCGATCGGTGATTTCGGCTTTGGGCCTGTCCTTGTAGGCCACTTCCATCAGCACCTTGACGTTGTCGAGTGCGTTTTTCCACGGCATCAGAGTAGCTTCCTGAAAAACAAGACCAATGCGCCGCTGGCGTGCCGCCTCCGCAGGCGTAACACCTGCCACACGCACCTCGCCCTCAGCTGGCTGCAGCAATCCGGCCAGCACCTTGAGCAGCGTGCTCTTGCCGCAGCCTGAAGGCCCGATCAGCGAGACGAACCCGCCCTTGGGAATCGACATGTCTATGTTGTGCAGCACGCGGTTGGTTTGCCCCGCATGGCTGAAGTCAACGGACACACCCTTCGCCCAGATGTGGGCCTGGTCGCTGGATGTCGCAGTCGGCGAGGTCGTGGAAGGAGCGGGCATCGTGGTTTCTGGAAGCATGCGCATGGTCTTGGTTGGATGTCCTGTCTCTGCGTCAGGCTGCAGTAGCGGCCACAAACGCCGGGCGTTCTGCAAGTTTTGCCAGCCAGGCGCTGATGTTCGGCGTGGCCGGCATGTCAAATGGGAAGGCCACACAACGCTTGACGATGGGACCCAGTGCAATGTCAGCCAGGCTGAACTCGGCGCCAGCCACCCACGGGGTTTTGCCGAGTTGCTTTTCAAGAATCGCGAGTTCGGTGACCAGGTTCTTCACGGTATCGGGTGCGCGTTCCGCCTCTGTCTTTTTGGCATCACGAAAGCCCCCCAGGTAAGCAGAATTGAGTGCCGCCAGCAGCCAGTCCATCCAGCGCTCCACCTGCGTGCGCGCGCCAATATCTGTCGGGATCAATGTCGATTTTTCTTTCGCGGCCACATAGCGCAGGATGGTGTGTGACTCCCAGATCGTCAGGTCGCCATCGACCAGCGTCGGCACTTTCTGCGTGGGGTTGATCGCCAGGTATTCGGGCGTGGTGGTGTTTTCAAACTGGCGGCCATAATCCACGCGCTCGTAGGCAGCGTTGATTTCCTTGAGCAGGAAGATGACTTTCTGAACGTTGCCCGAAGTAGCGCGGCCGAGTAATTTGTACATGAGGTGTCCTTTGATGCGGTGATGGATGTTTGTGGTTTTTTTTGACGGTCTTATTTCGCCAGCGGCTTGTAGGCCGTCATTTCGATCTCGATGCGTGTCGTGATCGCAGCGCGTGCCTCCACCGTGGTACGTGCCAGGCGCCCCTCGGGGAAGTACTCCTTGAAGACGCCGTTGTAGCGGCCGAAGTCCCGTGCATCCTCAAGAAAGATCGTCGCCTTGACGACGTCATCGAGCGTGCAGCCGGCACTCTCCAGAATGCGCTGGCAGGCCTTGAGGGTGGCGTGCGTCTCCAGCTCTATCGTGCCGCTGACCATGTTGCCGTCTTCGTCCTTGGCCACCTGACCCGAGAGGAATACAAAGTCGCCAGCGCGCACTGCCGGGTGGAAGGGAAGGTTGGGGTTTTTCTTGCCATAAACCTGTACCAGTGGGTTGCTCATGTGAGTCCTTTTCGTGTCTTGTTTCTTGTGTTGAAGGGTCAATGCGGGAAGCACTCGATGATGTCCAGACCCTGCTGGCGATCCAGCAGGTAGACAATGCCGCGTTCGTCCATGGTCACGTCGTTGGACGATACGCGCTGGTAGCCGGCTGGCACATCCGGTTCATAGAAGCCGACTTCTTTCGGCTTGAACGGGTCCGAGATGTCCAGCAGCCGCAAGCCCTGTGCAAACCACGCGAAGGGAATGATGTTGTTGAAGAACTTCTCCGACGGCTGGTGGCAGCCCGTCATGGCTTCCTGCGGTCGGCCGTCGACATCCACACCTTCAACCTGGAAGGTCGAGATCGGCATCGGCTGCTTCTCATGCGTGATGTCGTAAATCCAGGTGAAGGCGGGCGCGCTGGGCCGCAGCTTGGCCACGTCTTCATCTGCCACCAGCAGGATGTTGCGCTCCTTGAGCAGCCAGGGAATCGGCAGCGCCGTGTGTGTAGGGTGCGGATGCGCCGGGCTGCTGTTCACACTGGACACCAGCCTGGGCCGTGACATGTCCGAGATGTCGAGAATGAAAAACCCGTGATGCCAGTAAGACACATACAGGCGGTCACCCAGGCGCAGCGGATGATGGCAACGCGGCGTCACGAAGTTGTCCCAGGGGTATTCCTCGCCGCCGGCAATGTGCTGGCCGGGAATCCACCAGCTGGAGACCTCCTCGGGTTTGGCCGGGTCGGCCAGATCGAGGATCTTGGTGATGTTGCCGACATACCCGTCCGCCGTGGGCGAGATGTAGGCGTAGCGGCCATCAAAGCTGAAACGGTGAACGCCGCCCCCGCCTTTGGTGCTGACCTGCCATTTATTGATCAGCTTTGGTGCACCGGGTTTGGACACATCAAAGATGCCGAGGCCGCCACCAAAATCGGGCGCGCCTTCGCGAAACTTTTCGTAGTTGACGATCATGATGCCGTCCTGGGCCCGCACCTTGTGCGAGTGCCATCCCATAGGCACATTCATCGTGAACAAAAACTTCGGGTGCAGCGGGTCCGAGACGTCGTAGATGGACGTGCCATCAGGCGGACGCATGTGCGAGACGTACATGATGTTCTTGTCCACCCAGACCTGGCCGCCACCGGGGCAGTCCACATGGCTGAGCAGTCGTGTGTTGAGGGAGCGGGCCAAAAGATCTCCTCAGACCAGGCGGACGACTTCGCCACTCGCCGTGCGACCAAAACGCTGCAGCAGCCCAAACGCGTCAAGGGCGTTTTCGTCACTTGCAATGAACAGGATCACCGGCTCGGTGGCGCTGGTGTTGTGCAGTTCCATCCAGCCGTTGCCGGGCACGGCCATGGTGTCGAACCTGTCGACCGCAAACGATTCGCCGTCAACGATGCACTTGCACGAACCTTCGAGTGGGGAAATCAGCAGGCTGGCCGTCTGCTTGAGTGCCAGCGTCTTCTCGCCGGGGCGCAGCATCTGCATGAAGAAGGTCATGGTCTTGTAGACCGGACCGCCGCGAATCGGGTTGGTGTATTCAACCAGCAGGCCCTCGTAAGGGTTTCCGTCCCATTCGCGGTTACGCTCCAGGTATTCGCGCATGGCCTCGTAGCGGTAGACATACATCGGCGATGAATCACCACCACCGCGGCGGTGGTCCACAAAACGCGGCGTCATGCCACCGGTGCCGTACATACGGGCCGAGTAATCGGGCGTAAAGCGTGCGGTCTGCTTTTTCTTGAGCTTGCCGTCTTCCTTGTAGTCATGCTCGAACTGCAGGGCATTGAGCGTCTCGACCAGAGGGTAGTCGAGCACCGACAGGTTGATGGCAGGTTCGGAGCCCACATTGCCATGGTTGTGCCAGGTATCGCGCGGCGTGAGCACCATGTCGCCATGGCCGAACACGATGTCTTCGCCTTCGACCCCCGTGAAGTTCTGCTGGCCGGTCAGGCCCAGGCGAATCGCGCTCGCGGTATGGCGGTGCGGCGGCATCACCTCGTTGGCGTCATTCAGGCGATAGGCGGTGTAAAGCGTGGTGACGGTGGCGCGCTTGGGTTTGAGGCCCGGGTTGACCAGCACCAGCGAGCGCCGGTCGGAGTCAGCATGGTTGATCAGGCGGGCCGACTGGTGAATCAGCGGCTCCAGGTCACGTTTGTAACTCCAGTGGAAAGGGACGGCCTTGACGCCCTCCATGAGCTGCTTGATCTCGTCGTGCTCAACGTCCGAGCGCTTGGCCCAGAACGGAAACATGTTTTTGGCATTGATCTGCGCATACATGGCCTTGAGCTCTTCTTCCCGATCAATCCGGGCTTGGGGTTCGGCAACTGTGCTGGTCATTTTTATATTCCTTGAAGTCAAAAACAAAAGCTGGATTAATTCGACCACCATCAACCAATAATGTCAACCGGGTAATTTTGGTTGTATTTGGTTGTTATTTCATCTACGCATAAACCACGCCAACTTTTAAAATTCCCGACTGGGTAAACAGGTTTTTGACATTCATCGCCCTGAAAGTTGCGCCACAGACGCAGGCCAGATTTTCTGATGGCGTCAAAAAGTCTATGATTTAAATTAACTTTCTTGAGAATTACCATGACCGATCGACAACCGCGCCGTTTACCCTATGAAACAAACCGACCACCTCTCCCGCATCGACCAGATTTAGACAACCAAAATAAAGTTGGTTGAGCATTGGTGGTGAGTGTTGGTGCGCTCATGCGCCGTACTGGTGCAGGCAAAGGGATTGGCGACTTGTTAAGCTTGCCGTTCACGCCCGGCTTCAGCTGATCCGCAAAGGCGTGGCACAAATCACAAAACGTCCCAACAACGCCCCTTCAATGACCAACAGCCCCGTTCCGGTTCCCGGCGCGAAACCGCCCAGCCCTGACCACGCAAGCCGCCACCTGTGGGTCATGCTGTTCGCCCTCACGGCAGCGTTCACGCTCAGTCAGGCCTACCGCACCGTCGGCGCCATCATGGCGGCGCCGCTGCAGAACGACTTTCATTTAAGTGCGCAGGCGCTCGGCACCTTTGCCGGCTCATTTCATTTCGCCTTCGGCGCCATGCAACTCTTCATGGGCATAGGCATTGACCTGCATGGCGTGCGTCGCACTGTGCTCACGGCCTTCCCGATTGCGATTGCCGGTTCCTTTATCTCGGCAATGGCCGGCAGCTACGGCATGCTGGTGACAGGCCAGGTACTGATAGGTATAGGTTGCGCCCCGGCATTTCTGGTCTGCACGGTATTCATCGCACGCCACTTTCCGCCGGAACGCTTCGCTGCGGTTGCCGGCATCACACTGGGCCTGAGCGGCGTGGGCATGCTGCTGACGGGCACGCCTCTGGCATGGTTGATCGAGGCCACCTCGTGGCGCATGGGATTTGCTGCTCTCGGCGGCATGGGCGCGCTGGCATGGCTGCTGATCTGGGCGCTGGTACACGAACCCGCATCACCCCGCGGCGCCACGCAGCCGCCCAAAGAGTCGATGGGCGAAGCCGTGCGTAAATTCGGCGCCCTGTTTTTGCTGCCTCACACCGCCGGCATTGTGCTGCTCGGTTGCGTGGGCTACGCCTCCTTCATCTCGCTGCGCGGCCTCTGGCTGGGGCCGCTGCTGATTCACCGGCACGACTTCTCGCTGGTGCAAAGCGGCAATGTGGCCATCATCATGTCGATTGCGTCGCAGATCAGCGCACCGCTTTTCGGCCGGCTGGACCCGGGCCCGGCAAGCAGGCGCCGATGGCTGGTGGGCTTTACGCTGCTGATGGCTGCGCTGTTCACCGTGTTTGCTTTCACGCACAGCACCTGGATAGACGTGATCGGCCCTGTATTGATCGGGCTGCTCTCGGGCTACCTGGTGCTGCAATACGCCGATGTGCGCAACGCCTATTCACCCGCCATCACCGGACGCGCCATGGCGCTCTTCACGATGTCGATGTTCATGGGTGTCGCTGTCATGCAGTGGTTCACAGGTACTGTGGCCACCTATGCGGCCGCCCACGGCGCAGAGCCCTACACCGCAGTGCTCGCCAGCATCGCGGCATTGCTGGCCATCGGTGCGCTCGGCTTCGCGTGGCTGCCAAAGCCGCCCCGGCAAGCCTAGCCAGCCGCCAGCAATGAATGGATCACGCCGCGCAGCCAGACATTGGCCGGGTCCTTGTGAAAACGCCTGTGCCAGAACTGGTGCACCGCAATCAGCGGTGACTTGATGGGCGCATCGAGGATGCGGATGTTGGTGTAGCGCTGGCACACGTTGGCCAGGTCCGAGGGCACGGTGGCAATCAGGTCCGAGCTTTCAATCACCGGCAGCAGGCTCATGAAATGCGAGAGCTCCAGCAGCACACGCCGCTTGAGGCCTTGCGCACCGAGAAAAAGTTCAAACACATGCTCGCGCCCTTCGGGGTGCACCACCACATGCGACAGCGCCAGGTACTGCTTCATGGTCAGTTTGTCGCCGACCGTCGGATGGTCCGCGCGGACGATGCAGACGTGCGGGCTGTCAAACAGTTTCTGCCTGAAAAACCCGGCCTTGTGCAGATCGGGAAAGTAGCCAACGGCCAGTTCGGCCTCGCCCGACTCCAGCGCTTCAGCTGCAGCAGGCCGTGAGCGGGACACCGTGCGAATCCTGGCGCCCGGTGCGTTTTTCGAGATCTCTGTCAGCAACTTGGGTAAAAAATTGACCTCGGCAATATCGGGCATCAGTATGGTGAAGATGCGGTCCGTGGTTTGCGGATCAAACCCCGAGCGTTGCAGGATTTCGCCCTTGACCGTGTCGATCACGCGGCGCACTGGTTTGGCCAGGGCCAGGGCGCGCGGCGTAGCCTTCATCTCGGCGCCAGTCTTGACAAACAAAGGGTCATCAAACCAGCTGCGCAGGCGCGCCACCGCCGCGCTCATCGCCGGCTGACTCAGGCCTATCGCTTCGGCTGCACGGGTCACGCTGCGGTGCTCGATCATGGCGTCGAACACCACCAGCAGGTTCATGTCAATAGAGCGTATATCCATGTCATGGATTGTATATATCCAGAATATCGACTTGATGGATGAAGCCCTGCTGCCTAAACTGCGCCATCCGACAAGCCTCGATGCCTGTCGACGCACTCACCCGAAGCTGCGATTAACGGAGACAAACCCATGACGACCCTTACGCTGGCGCAGGCCAACACCATCCTCAATACCGCCATTGCCGAAGCGCGCAAGGCCGGCTACAAGCCGATGGCCGTCGTCGTGCTCGACGATGCGGGCCACGTCAAGGCCGTGCAGCGCGAAGACGGTGCCAGCATGTTCCGCATCGACGTCGCCACAGGCAAGGCTTGGGCCTCGGTCGGGTTCAGCGCCTCCAGCCGCACGCTGATGCAGCGCGCCAAGGACAACCCAAACTTCTACGGCTCGCTGTCGGCGGTGTCGCAGGGCAAATTCATTCCGCAGACCGGCTCCGTCATCATCAAGAATGCCGCAGGCGCGGTCATCGGCGCAGTGGGCGCATCGGGCGGCACCGGCGATGAAGACGAGGCCATCTGCATCGCCGGTGTCCTGGCAGCCGGCCTCCAGCACGGCTGACTTAAGGCCTTAGCCATGACTGCTGCGCCCTGCATCTGCGGCATCGACGTGCATGCGCACGTGGTACCCGAGAAATTCCCCTCCTACTTCGGCGGCCCCATGCCGAAGTTGTGGCCTTCGACCGCCGTCGCGCCCGATGCGGGCGATCTCTGCCATCGGCACATCATGATCGCGGGCAAAAACTACCGCACGGTGTCCGAGAAATGCTGGAGCACCACCCGTCGCCTGGCCGACCTGCCAAACATGGGTTTGGCGAAACAGGTCATCTCGCCCATGCCTGAGCTTTTCTCCTACTGGTTTGAGCCGCAGGAGGCACAGCAACTGCTGCGTTTTCTGAACGAACAGATCGCCGCGATGGCCGCCGAATCGAATGGCGCGCTGATCGGCATGGGTGCGGTACCGCTGCAGGACATAGCCCTCGCCATCACCGAGCTGCGCCACGCTGTCGAGGTGCTGGGCATGGTTGGTGTCGAGATCGGGAGCAATGTCAACGGCAAGGTGATTGGCGACCCGCACTTCGAACCTTTTTTTGAAGCCTGCGAAGCCCTGGGTGCCTCGGTCTTTGTACACGCTGTCAAACCTGCCGGCATGGACAGACTCGTCGGCCCGCCACCCCTGCAACAGGTGCTGGCCTACCCGACCGATGTGGGCCTGGCTGCGGCATCCGTCATCACCAGCAACCTCATGCTGCGTCACCCGAAGCTGCGTATCGCCTTCAGCCATGGTGGCGGTACGCTCGCCAGTTTGCTGCCGCGACTGCAGCAGGGCTGGTCTGTCTTTCCCGCACTGAAGGAGCAGGTGCAGACATCGCCCATCGACCAGGCGCGCAAGCTGTATTTCGACACCCTGGTGTTTGACACCCCCACGCTGCAGCACCTCACCCACATGTTCGGCAGCACGCAGCTCATGCTGGGCACTGACTACCCCTTCAACTTTCACGACCGCACGCCGGTGGACCGGGTCAACGCGACCGGGTTCGATGCCGCCGTGCTTGAGCAACTGACACACATCAACGCCGGGCGTTTTCTCGGCATGAACACGACCTCAAGGACAACCGCATGACCTCCCCGACCATTGCTGCATTGCGCAGCGTTGCACTGAACGTACCCGACCTTGCGAGGGCTGAAAGCTTCTACACCGATGTGTGGAAGCTGACGGTCATTGCCCGTGAAGACGGCGCCATCTACCTGCGTGGCACTGGCGCAGACCACCACTTGCTGTCGCTGCACGCAGGCGGTGACAAGCCGCAGATCCGCCACATCACCTTCAGGGCGCACTCTGAAGCTGCACTGGCAGATATCACCAAAAATACCGTCGCTGCGGGCGGCAGCATCACCCGGCCTGTGGGTACATTGACTGATCCAGCAGGCGGCACAGGGCTGACAGTACGCGACCAGGACGGGCGTCTCATCCAGGTGGTGTTTGGCGACAAACGCCACGGCGATGCAGGCGAGAAGAAAGACCACCCGATGCGGCTGGCGCACGTGGTGGTCAACGCGCACGACATCCCCAAATCACAAAAGTTTTTTGAAGAGGCGCTGGGCTTTCGCCTGATAGACCGAACCAGGATCATGGCCTTCATGAACTGCAATGCCGACCACCACAGCCTGGCGCTGGGCGATGCCGACAACGATGCACTCAACCACATCGCGTTTGTGATGCCCGAGCTCGAGTCGGTGATGCGCGGCGGCGGTCGCATGAAAGATGCCGGCCACGGCATTGAGTGGGGACCCGGGCGTCATGGCCCGGGCAATAACGCCTTCAATTACTTTATCGACCCCTTTGGTGTGGTCATTGAATACACCGCAGATGTGCAACAAGTGGACGACAGCTACAAGGTCGGCATGCCAGACGACTGGAAGTGGCCCGCAGGCCGCGTCGATCACTGGGGTATTTCGGCCCCACCCAGCGCCAGGCTGAAAGAAGCCCAGCGCGCCGTCTTTTTTGTGCCTTCCAAAGCCTGACCTTTTCTCCTTCCCTATCCCTGAAAAATGAAATTCACTACCTTCCTGAAAAACGGACAGCCCCGCCTCGGTGTTGTTGATGGCCATGACGTGGTTGACCTCAACGCTGCACAGCCCCAGGTGCCTGCAGACATGCGCGCTGCATTGGCCGCCGGTGTTGACCTTGCTGCTGCTGGCAGGGCAGCGCTTGCAGCAAATGCAGCCCGCCTGAAGCTCGACAGCCTCACGCTCGCGCCGCTGGTGCCCGAGCCCGGCAAGATCATCTGCCTGGGCCTCAACTACTTTGACCATGCCAAGGAGGGCGGCCGCGACAAACCCGACTACCCGTGGTTCTTCTTTCGCGGCGCGAGCTCATTGATTGGGCACAAGGCCGTTGGCCGCGTGCCGTCCGTCTCGACAAGGTTTGACTACGAAGCCGAACTGGCCGTCGTCATCGGCACCCGCGTGCCACGCCACACCAAACAGGCCACGGCACTGGGCCATGTCTTCGGCTATGCCTGCTTCAACGACATGTCCGTGCGCGACTACCAGAAGAAGACACCGCAATGGACCATTGGCAAAAACTTTGACGACACCGGTGCTTTCGGCCCGGTGCTGGTCACGGCTGACGAGGTGCCGCCCGGTGCCACGCAGCTGAAGATCCAGGGCCGGCTCAACGGCCAGGTCATGCAGGACGCCAACACCAGCGACATGATTTTCAGCGTTGCTGAAACCATTGAACTGCTGGCCGATGTGCTGACGCTGGAGCCGGGCGATGTCATCGTCATGGGCACACCCGCAGGCGTGGGTCAGGCACGCACGCCACCGGTCTGGATGAAGGCCGGTGATGTCTATGAGGTCGACATTGAAAAGGTCGGCCTGCTGTCCAATCCGATTGGCGACGAGGTCCTTTGATGAGCCAGGTCTATGACGTTGCGGTTGTCGGCTTTGGCCCCTCGGGCGCCGTGGCAGCCAGCCTGCTGGGCCAGGCCGGGTTGAAGACGTATGTCTGCGACAAGACCAGCACGGTGTATGAGAAGCCGCGCGCGATTGCGCTTGACCACGAGATCATGCGTGTCTTTCAGCAGATCGGCGTGGCCGAAGACGTACTGCCGCACATGGAACCCTTCACCCCGTCTGAATATTTTGGTGTGGACGGCCAGCTGATTCGCCGCATGACCATGGTCGCGCCACCATTTCCGCTGGGCTACACGCCGTCAAACGTATTCACCCAGCCGCCGGTTGAACGCATCCTGCGCGCGCATGCGCAGGCGCTGCCGTCCGTCACCATTGAACTCGGCGTGGAACTGCTGTCGCTGAGTCAGGATGACGAGCTCGCAACGCTCACGCTGCGAGACAGCGAAGGCAAAGAGCAAACAATTCGCGCCCGCTATGTCGTCGGCTGCGATGGCGCGACCAGCACGGTGCGCGCGCAGGCCGGCATTGAACTCGATGACCTGGACTTTGACGAGCCGTGGCTGGTGGTCGATGTACTGGTCAACGAGGAAGGCCTGAAGAAACTGCCGCTCACCAGCGTGCAGTACTGCGAACCCGAACGCCCCTGCACCATGGTCATCGGCCCGCGCAATCACAGGCGCTGGGAGATCTCGCTGAAAGAGGGTGAAGACCCTGTCGAGGTGGCAAAACCCGACAACACCTGGAAGCTGCTGTCGCGCTGGCTCACACCTGAAGATGGCGAGTTGTGGCGCCAGGCCAGCTACCGCTTTCACGCACTGGTTGCACACGACTGGCGCAAGGGCCGCATCTTTGTCGCAGGTGACGCCGCCCACCAGCAGCCACCCTTCATGGGCCAGGGCATGTGCCAGGGCATTCGTGACGTGGCCAACCTGGCGTGGAAGTTAAGTGCCGTGCTGAAAAATGAAGTCAAAGGCGACGCGGCCGAAACCTTGCTGGACAGCTATGGCAACGAACGCAAACGCCATGTGCGCGAGCTGACCACACGCATCAAGGGTGCAGGCGCAGTGATCTGCGAACGCGATCTCGACAAGGCCCGTGCACGCGACAAACGCATGCTGGATGAATGCGGCGGTACGGTGAAAGACACACCGCGCCAGGATGTGATTCCCCGCCTCGAAACCGGGCTGCTGTCGTCGGCGATGACCACAGGGCGCGGCACGCTGTTTCCACAACCGCGCATCACACAAGCAGATGGCGATGCCGTGTTGATGGACAGGCGTTTTGGCCACGGCTGGCGGCTGGTCATGGATAGCACGCTCGCCTCACCGGATACCCCGATGACGCTTGTCGCGCTGGGTCAAACCCTGACAGAGGCTGACGGCGTAACGGCGCTGTGGATGCAAAAACACCACTGCCACGCCGCCGTTGTGCGCCCCGACCACTACACCTTTGGCACCGCGTCTACCCAGGCAGATCTCGATCAGCTGCTGGCCGACTGGCATAAAGCCTGGCCTTCGTCGGCGCACCAGAACAAGACTGAACCCGCCATTTCAAACTGAAGCCTTTCAACGATTCAAGAAAACCCAAGGAGACAACACCATGAACCGCAGACTGCTCACCCTTTCATTTGCCGCTTTTTCTTTTGCCGCCCTGCTGCCCACCAGCCACGCGCAAACCGCTGCCTGGCCCGACAAGCCCGTCAAGCTGGTGCTGTCGCAGCCTGCGGGCTCAGGCCCTGACAATGTGGCGCGCCTGGTGTCCGAGCGCCTGGCCAGAACCTGGGCGCAACCCGTCATCATTGACAACAAGCCCGGTGGCCAGAACACGATTGGCGCGCAGTTTGCCGCACGCTCGGCAGCTGACGGCACGACGTTTTACTTTGCAACCACTGCGGCGCTGATCACCAACCCGCTGCTGTTCAAGACGCTGCCTTACGATGCGCAAAAAGACTTTGTGCCTGTGGCCTTTGTAGCGCGCAGCCCGTTTGCCATCCTGGTTGATGCGGCTTCCCCCATCAAGTCGATTGAAGACCTGGTGGCGCGCGCCAGGGCAGAGCCCGGCAAACTGACGCTGGGCAATGAAGGCCCACGCACCTTCAGCGGCATGATTGCCCGCCTGTTCAATGCACGTACGGCCGCACAGGCCAACCTGGTGTCCTACTCGTCCGTCGGCGTCGGCGTGCAGGACCTGATGGGCAAACACATTGATGCGATGGTGGCCGACCTGGCATCGACCGCAGCCCTGGCAAAACAGGGCCGCATGCGCGTGCTGGCCACCACCTCGGCCAAACGTGTGGCCGGCTGGGAGCAGGTGCCTTCTCTGTCGGAGACGATGCCCGGCTTTGACATGGTCGGCTGGTTCGCCGTGGTTGCCCCTGCAGGCACACCGGCCGTCGCCATCAACCGCTTCAATCGGGACCTCGGCGCATTGCTGGCCGACAAGGAAGTGGCAGACCGCATCGCGACCATGGGCCCGATTGCCGAGCCGAATGTTTCGGTGGAACAGACCGGGGCCATTTTGAAGAACGAGATGGTGAAGTGGACGGCGATCACCAAGGAGATCGGCGTACTTCCTGAGTAAACCCCTGCTGGCGCTCACTGCTTGACTTGGCACACCCCTGCTGACGCTCACTTCGTGTAGCGTCCCCTCCCCTTGCAGGGGACGCCGCTGGCAGCCCGGCGAAGCCGGTTCTGCAGCGGCCCTGGCGAAGACCTAAAACAAAGAATGGAGACAAGATGAGACAACACATCCACCGCCGACAAAGTTTCGCAGTTATTGCGGCAGCCGCTGCGCTTGCAGGCCTGCCTGTCTTTGCGCAGGACTTTCCTGCCAAGCCTGTGCGCATCATCGTGGGCCAGGCGGCCGGTGGCGGCATGGACACACTGGCGCGGCTGATTGGCACGCGTCTGGCCGATTCATTAAAGCAGCCTGTGGTGGTGGAGAACAAGGTGGGTGCGGGCGGCATCATCGGCACAGACTTTGTGGCCAAGTCGCCGGCCGATGGTTACACGCTGCTCATGGGGCCGATTGGCAACATGGTGTTCACACCCATCCTCACGCCCAAGCTGCGCTACGACGCGCAGAAGGACTTTGTACCCGTCGCACTGGTGGCCACCTTTCCGCTGGTGCTGCTGGTCAACTCCAGGCTGCCCATCAAGACCGTGCCGGAACTGGTTGCCTATGTGAAGGCCAACCCGGCCAAGGCCAACTATGGCGGCTCGGGGCCGGCCTTCCAGTTTGCGGCGGAGCAGTTCAAGATCAAGACGCAGACGACCGGCGAATTCATCCAGTACAAAAGCATGAGCGAAACCATCACAGCGATGATCAGCGGCGACCTGCTCACGGCGTTTGTTGATCCCGGCCCGGCGGCGCTGGGCCTGGCCGATGGCCGCTTGCGTGCACTGGCCGTCACATCGCCCGCACCGTTTGCCGAACTGCCGGGTGTGCCGACCATGAACAGCATAGGCATGCCGGATTTGCAGATGCAGTTCTGGGCCGGACTGTTTGCGCCCGCAGGCACGCCGCCAGCCGTCGTCAAAAAACTTGAGGGCGAGATCAACCGCATCACCTCGCAGCCCGACATGGCGCAGCGCATGACCAGCATCCATGTGCAGCCCGCGTCCGGCAATTCGCAGGAGCTGACCAAACTGCTGAACGACGACCTGGGCAAATGGCGCCAGGTGGCCCGTATTGCCAACATCAAACCCAATGAATAAACCCTTGACCAGCAAGACTCCTGTCGTGGACTTCCATGTCCACATGCTGGAGCGCAGCGTGTTCGCGGCGTCGACCAACAAGACGGTGTTTACCGGCTTCGGCGCGACGCCATCGAAAACACCCAGGCCAGGGACGCAAAACGCGATGGAGCGAATGTACGAGCCGCTGGCCATCATCGAAGACCTCGATGCACGTGGCGTAGACATTGGCGTGCTCACCGTCAGCACGGTGCTGCAGGGCACCAGCTGGGCCGATGTGCAGACCGACCTGGAGCTCTGCCGCCGCTGCAACGACCAGGCCGCGCGCTGGCAGGCCGACCACCCCACACGTTTTGTCGGCAGCTTTGTACTGCCGTTGCAGGACCCGACGGCGGCCATGCAGGAGTTTGAACGCTGCCTCGCCATGGGATTGCGCGTGGCGAATGTCGCATCGAGCTACAACGGCGTGTATGTCGGTGCGCCGCCGTATCACGCGTTCTGGGAAGCGGTTGAAAAGCACAACATCACCGCGTGGATTCACCCCGAAGGCGCGCGCGACCCGTGGTTCCAGCAGTACGCCCTGTGGAACTCGCTGGGCCAGTCGATCGAGGAAACCAAGTGCATGGCCTCGATGATTTACGAGGGCGTGATGACGAAGTTCCCGGCGCTCAAGGTCGTGATGGCGCATGGCGGCGGTTACTTTCCCCACTACCTGGGCCGTGTCGACCGCAACACGCTGAACCGGCCCGACACGGTGCGCAATACCGGCGGCATCAAGCCCGGCGATTTTTTGCGCTCGTTCTATTACGAGACCACCGTGTACGACCCGCAGGTGCTGCAGGTGCTCAGAGACCGGATCGGCGTTGACAGGCTGGTGATGGGCAGCGATTACCCTGTGGGCGAGGCTGACCCGGTGGGCTGGCTCAAGAGTTGCGGGCTTGAAGGCGAAGATCTGAAGGCGGTCACTGGCGGTAATGCCGCAAGGTTACTCGGCCTTGCCTGAAGTTCAGAACAACCCACAACACAAGGCGAGACAAACATGAGCAGCAACATCTCCGACATCTCCCGCCGTGATTTCGCTGCAATGCTGGCGGCCATGGCCACAGGTTCGCAGTCCTTCGCGCAGGGCGCGTGGCCGCAACGCCCGGTCAAGTTCATCGTGCCGAATGCGGCTGGCAGCAGTGTGGACACGATAGGCCGCATCGTCGCCAACCAGATGACGCAGCCGCTGGGCCAGGCCATCGTGGTCGACAACAAGGCCGGCGCGGCGGGCGCCATCGGCATTGAGACCGGCAAGACCTCTGCGCCCGATGGCTACTCGCTCATCGTGGCATCGAGCAGTTCCATCACCGTCGCGCCATTGCTGCAGAAAGCCGTGACCTACAAACCGCTGAACGACTTCGACTTTGTCTCGCTGATTGCCCTGTTGTCCAACGTGCTGGTCTGCACGCCCGCGCTGAACGTGAAGAACACGGCTGAGCTGATGGCCTACGCCAAATCAAAAGGCGGCAAGACCAATATGGCGTCGGCCGGTATCGGTTCGGCCAGCCACCTGGCGGGGCTCGCTTTCCAGAACGCCGCAGGGTTCGAATCGCTGCATGTGCCTTACAAGAGCGGCAGCGCCGGCGTGGCGTCTGTCGTGTCGGGCGAGACCGACTGGGTGCTGACGCCCGCGCCCGCCGCTCTGGGCCTGGTGTCGTCCGGCCGGCTGCGCCTGCTGGGCCACAGCATGGCGCAGGACGCGCACCCGATTCCCAACGCACCTTCACTGGCCGACACCGTGCCCGGCTTTGAGTTCTCGGGCTGGATAGGCCTGATGGCGCCCAAAGGTTTGCCGCCGCAGGTCGCCGACACCCTGCGCAAGGCGCTGCTCGTTGCGCTGCAGCAGAAAGCCCTCAAGGACTCGTTCGAGTCCAACGGCGCCGTACCGGCCGCCGGTAGCGCGCAAGACTTTCGCAACTATCTCAGCAACGACATCGAGCGCACGCGCAAGGCGATCCAGGCTGGCGGCATACAGCCGGAATAAGGCAGCGAGGCCCAATGTAAAGTCGACTTTACATTTTGGGCTTGCTGGCGTGTCCAGGCCGCGCGCAGGGCCGGAAAGCTGCCAAAACAGGCCTTTTTGGACCCATAAAACGGCTGTAGACCAATAAATACGGGCGTAATCAGCTATAAATTAAATAGCAAAAACACCACCAACCCGCCTAGAACCGGCGGCTCAGAAAGCGCGAGCCGTCCAGCCCGAAGCGCCAGGGCACCTCCGCCGCCTTGGTAATGCCGATGCGCGGCCCGGTCAACACACGCACCGGCGCAGCATCCGGCTGGCCCAGCAGTTTGAAAGGCCGCCTGTCGAGGCGCATGTGGTTGAAACTGCCGTCGATCGCCAGCGCCTGCCCCACCCGCCCCGGGCCGGCGCACAGCAGGCGGACATCCTCCAGCCCGCGCCGTTCGCGCATGCGCGCCAGCCCGTGCGTGGGCTCCATCGCCCGTATCAGCACCCCTGCGCCGTGCCCGGGCTCGCGGCAGACCAGGTTCAGGCACCAGTGAATGCCGTAGGACCGGTAGACATACACCCGCCCGGGCGGCCCGAACATCGCGGCGTTACGTGGCGTCTGCCCGCCAAAGGTGTGTGAGGCCGGGTCGGTCTGATCGTAGGCCTCGGTCTCGACGATGACCCCGCCCACGCCGTCGATCAGCAGGGTCATGCCTATGAGCTGATGGGCTACCAGCTCTGACTTGGCGCGGAAATCGATCGGCAATGCGGGCATTTGCGAAGGGTAGCTGATGACAGGGTCGCGGCGGGCCCGCGCGCTAGCGCCGTCAAGAGGGCGGCGCTGGCACCGCCCTGCGCCGGGCCTTACGCGACCTGGATTTCTATCCGTCGCGGCTGGGCATGTGCCGCCTTGGGAATCCTCAGCTTGAGCACTCCAAGGCTGAGTTCTGCAGACACTTTTTCGGTGTCGAGTTCCTTGCTCAGCGTGAACACCCTCCGGAACCGGGCCAGCCCGATCTCGTTATGGGTGGCCGTGAGGCCTTCAGGCAATGGCAATTCGGCTTCAGCATTGATGGTAAGGGTGTCCAGTTCCACCTGCAGGTCCAGCTTCTCCCGCGTGACCCCGGGGAGATCGGCATAGAGGGTAATGCCTGCGGAGTCCTCGACCACATCCACAGGCGGGATGAGGGCCTCTTCCGAATAGGTGGGGGCATTGGCCTGGACGTCCTTGTTGCTGCCGCTAGTTTGAAGATTTGAATTCATGTTTGCTCCTTCTTCAGCCATGTTCATGCAATTTCGATTCGGCGGGGCTTCGCGGATGTGCGGCGTTTGATGGTGACATGCAACACGCCATTCGTGAGCTTCGCGTTGACGGCTTCAGGGTCTGCATCCTCCGGAAGACTCAACACCCGCCGGAACTTGCCGTCAAACCGTTCATTGATATGGATGGCGCCATCGTTCTTCGACAAGGGGCTGACCCGCTCGCCATCAATCGTGAGCACGCCGCGCTCCAGGTTGATCTGGAGCGATGAGGGTTCAACGCCGGGCGCAAAGGCGTAGATCTCTATGGTCTCGGGCGTGCCGCCGACGTTCAGCGCCGGAAAACTTCTCCGGGTAAGACCGCGGATGGATGGGGACAGATCGAACGCCTGTTGCATGTCGCGCTGAAGGCGATCGACCTCCGCGAAAATATCTCGCGCAAAGGGGGGTCGGTACATAGCGAATTCTCCATTCAAGGTTGAGCAATACGCCGGGCAACACCCTGGCCCGGCGCTCCGGATTCTGGAATTAAGCCCCGGCATACAAATTTCAAGGGTCCTGTCCTGAAATTTTTTCCGGACTTCCACCCCAGCCCGGATTGATGCTTCCATCCTGTTCCATGTCGGGCTGCCGCAATCGTGAAGGGCGCAGCGGCACGGAATCAAACACCTTCCTTTACCGATCGTTACGTTCTCCAGAACATTATTTTTGTCACCATGTCGATTTCATCCCGCCCCGTTCGTCGTCATCACGTAAACCATCCAAAAAGCCAGATCACCACAAAGGAGCCAACATGCAGAAAATCACCACCTTCCTGACCTTCAAGGACCAGGCCGAAGAGGCCCTGAACTTTTACGTCTCGGTGTTCAAGGGCGCAAAGATCGGCCACACCCGCCGCTACTTCAAGGGTGCCCACATGCCCGAGGGCACCTTCATGACCGGCACCTTGGAGATCGACGGCCAGACCTTCATGGTGCTCAACGCCGGTGCCGACTTTGGTTTTGGCGGTGGGGGCGTCTCGCTGTTTGTCGATTGCCAGACGCAGGAAGAAATCGACCACCTGTGGAGCAAACTGTCTGAAGGGGGCCAGCAAAAGCAGTGCGGTTGGCTGCAGGACAAGTTTGGTATCACCTGGCAAGTCGTGCCCGGCATCCTGGGCAAGCTGATGACCAAAAACGACAAGGACCCCGCAGCGGCCGACCGCGTCATGCAGGCCATGATGAAGATGACCAAATTCGACATCCAGAAACTGCAGGATGCCCACGACGACAAGGCCTGACCCTCAACCAACGCACCCAAGGAGATCACCATGCAAGTCCAGCCCTATATCTTTTTCGAAGGCCGCTGCGAAGAGGCCCTCAATTTCTACAAGACCGCGCTCAAGGCCGAGGTCACCATGCTGATGCGTTTCAAGGAGAACCCGGAGCCTCAATCCACCGGCGACGGCTGTGGCCCGAATGCAGCCAACATCCCGCCTGAGAGCGTCATGCATGCCAGCTTCAAAATCGGCGATACCGACGTGATGGCGTCCGACGGCATGTCGTCAGGCCAGGCCGAGTTCAAGGGCATCACGCTGTCGCTCAACCCGACCAGTGAGGCCGAAGCCAAAAGGATTTTTGCTACACTCTCGGAAGGTGGCAAGGTCAACATGCCGCTGAGCAAAACCTTCTTCTCGCCGCTCTTCGGCATGGTGGCCGACAAATTCGGAGTGTCGTGGATGATTAACCTGACCTCAGAAATGCCGTCTAGATAAGGAGGAGAGCCATGGGGGAAGCGCTTCATGACGGCGACCTACAAGCGGGTTAAAAAGTAAGCCATGGGCCTGCACCTTTACTGCCACCCCTTTGCTTCCTACTGCCAGAAGGTGCTGAGCGCGCTGTACGAAACCGGCGTGCCGTTCACCCGTACGGTGGTCGACCTCGGCGACGAACAATCACGCAACGACTTTCTCGCCATCTGGCCGATTGGCAAGTTTCCGGTGCTGGCTGACCGCACAACCGGGCAGATGATTCCCGAATCGAGCATCATCATCGAGTACATCGCCAGCCGGGTGAATGGCGGCGATGCCTTGCTGCCGCGTGAGCCCGATCTCGCATTGCAGGTACGGCTATGGGACCGCTTCTTCGACCACTACATCCACGAGCCGATGCAGAAGATCGTGACCGACCGAATCCGCCCGCCCGGCCAGCACGACCCCTACGGTGTGGAGCAGGCCAGCAAGTCGCTGCCCACGGCCTACGGCATCGTTGACCGCCACATGGCCGGCAGGCTTTGGGCGGTGAACGACCGCTTCACCATGGCCGACTGCGCCGCGTCCCCCGCGCTCTATTACGCTGCGAGGGTCGCACCGATACCCGACAGCCTGCACAACCTGCAGGCCTACCACCGGCGCCTGCTCGAGCGGCCGTCGTTTGTGCGGGTGCTGAAGGAGGCCGAGCCCTACGCCCATTTTTTCCCGAAAGCCGATTCCGAATAAACGGAAATCAACAGGATGGGCAACATGCCGCGATGCGCGGTATGCTGCGCCCCATGACGCTTCGGTCTTCCGTCACTTCGGGCACTTGTGGCTCCTGCATTTCCCGATGCGCTGGCCGCACCGGGTTGGTACTTGCTTTGCTGCTCGTGCTGGTGGGCCTGGCTATTCTTTCGGGCTGTGCGACAGCACCCAACCAGCCGCCCTACCCACCAGGGCCGCCGCGCCTGTCGGCCGAGGAAGCCAGCGATGTCACGATCTACGCCATCAGCCTGGTCGGCACGCCCTATCGCTACGGCGGCAACACGCCGGCATCAGGCTTTGACTGCAGCGGGCTGATCGGCCATGTCTACAAGACCCGCGCCAACATTGGCTCGCCCCGCACCGTGGCAGCGCTGACCAGCTGGGGCCGACAGGTTGCATCCAGCGAGGTACGTACAGGCGACCTGGTGGTATTTGTGCAAAACGGCGTGGCCACGCACGCCGGCATCTATGTGGGCGAGAACCGTTTTGTCCATGCGCCTTCCACGGGCGGCGAAGTCCGGCTGGACCGGCTGACCTCGGTGTACTGGTCCCGGCAGGCCTTCTCGTTCCGCAGGCCCTGAGGCCTGGCCAACATGCCAGATCAAAGGTCTATCGCAGGCCTGTGGTCTTCGTGGCTGACAAAACGCCAGCGGCCCACAAAGGTCGCGACCACCAGCCCAATCGCCGCCGCGCAGGCAATGATGGCGCTGAGCCATAACCACTGGTTGTCATAAGCGCCGAACATGCTGGCGCGTACCGCACGCACCACCCAGGTAAACGGCAACCACGGGTTGATGCTCTGAAAGAATGCGCCGCTCAGCTCGATCGGCAAAATGCCACCGCCCGACGACAGCTGCAATATCAGCAGGATCAGCGCCACGCCCTTGCCCGCATCGCCAAAGGCCCGTGTCAGCACCACGATGATGAGCATGAAGGTCAGCGATGACATCACCAGCGTCAGCGCCAGGCCCGGCAGATGGATCACGCGGATGTCGAGGATAAAAATCAGCATCAGCAGGATCACCAGCGCCTGGCCGACCACGATGGCTGCAGGTATGGCGAGCTTGCCCAGAATCTGCGCTACGCGGGTGTGGCCTTGAGCCGCCTCAGGCAAGCGCCGCAGGTGAAAGACAAACGCGGTCATCACCGCGCCCAGCCACAGCGCCACCGGCACAAAATTGGGCGCAAACCCCTCGCCATTGTTGGCCACAGGTGCATCGATCTCCATCACCGGCTCCACCGACGAAGCCAGGCCACGCGGACTGCCTTCCAGCGACTGGATTTGTGTGGGCAAGGAGCTGGACAGCAGCTCCAGCCCCGCCGACAGCTGCTGCGAGCCATCACGCAGTTTGCCCAGGCCGCCACGCAGGTCCTGCGTGCCCTGGTGCAAGGCCTTGCTTCCCGCAGCGAGTTCGTCGAGCCTGGCATCGGCAGGCAGTGCCGCCGCCATGGTTGAAATGCCGTTGCCCAGCTCACCCATCCCGTCGGTCAGCGCCGCGACACCGGTGGACACCTTCTGCGCGCCGTCTGCCAGTTTTGTTTCACCATTGCGTGCCGACTGAAGGCCGGCCGTGAGCTGCGCACCGCCATCGGCGATCTGCCCTGCGCCGGCAGAAATGCGGCCGCCCACCAGCGGGATGGAGCTGGTCTCGTCGCGCAGTTGCCCGGCACCTTCGGTGAGTTTCTGGGCGCCGGTATGCAGCTCCTCCAGGCCCTTGCCGAGTTCGGCATGGCCGGCAGCCACACTGGCTGCGCCGCTTTTCAGGGCCTGTAAATCCTGCGCCTTTGGTTTTTTTGCATCCATGGTGCGAATGCCTGCGCCCAGCTGTTTCACACCACCGGCCAGCTGACCCACGCCGGCGTCGAGCTGCTCGCTGCCCGTGGCGAGCCTGGCGGAGCCCGCATGCGCCTGCACCAACCCGGCCTCCATGGCCTGCGCGCCGGTCTTCAGCCTGCCCACGCCGTCACGCAACTTGACCACACTCTCGCCCGCATTGGCCGTGGCGCCCAGCACGATGGCCCAGCGCTTTTCATTCAGCGTCTCGTTCACCTGGTGGCCCAGTTCGCCGGCAAAACGCCGCGCAAGACCGGCACCCGTGTAGTTGTCGCCTTCAGAGGCATACACCACCAGCTTGCCGCCGCCGGAATGCAGTCCCGGCACGGCATTGGCGCTGAAGTCACGCGGGATGATGAGCGTGAAAGCCGAGTGCCCCTGCCGCACCGCCTTGCGTGCCGCGGCCTCGTCGGTTTCTATGCGAAAGCCGAAGGCCTGTTTGGCCTGCAGTGTGTCTGCCAATTCGCGCCCCAGGTTGACCTGCTGGCCGCCGTAATTGATGCCCTCGTCCAGGTTGATGATGGTGGCCGGCAGCGAGGCCGTGCGCCCGGCCGGGTCCCAGACGCTGGAAAGATAAATCAGCGCATACAGCGCCGGGATGACCAGGATGCCGATGACCGATACCTTCAGCTTGGGGAATCGGCGAAACAGCCCGGCCTCCATCTGTGCAATGGCCAGGGCGTTGCGAAAGGTATTCATGTGTCTCCTGCGATAAGCTGCGCTGCCGTGAAATCCGGCGGACTTGTCTTGTGCAAAAGATTATCGTCAGTGCGGGTTTTTTGTGTGCGGCCGGGCGCCTGCACAGGATGGCGCTGTCTCAGCCCTGCGCCTGGCCCATCTGCGCGCCAATCTGCGCCAGGGCCGCACGGCCCAACGGGCTACCTGCATCTGCCAGCGTTTCAATGATCTCGAAATGGTTGAGGCCACTGGCCACCAGCAGCTTCACGGGTTTTCCGGCTGCGGCAACGGCCGCCGCAAAGTCATGCGATTGCCGCAAAAACTCGGGCGTCTCCCGCGTGCCGCAGGCCACGACCAGTGGCGCGTTGAGATGCGCAATCTGGCGCTGCGGGCTGAAGGCCTGCTCTGAATCGTCGGTGATGTGCACATAGCTGCTGCGGGCCGACAGCCGCACGGGCGCCAGGTCAAAAATGCCGCTGCAGCACAGGCCGCTTTTAATGAAGTCAGGCGGCAGCCCGAACGCCCCGGCCCAGTCGGTGGTGAGCACCACACCCGCCAGGTGCGCGCCCGAAGAATGGCCCAGCACATGCACGCGCTGCCCATCACCACCAAAGCGCGCTGCGTGCTGATGCACCCAGGCCACCGCGCGTCTGACCTGCGCCACCATGAGGGCGAGGTCGCCGCCCACGTCCTGCACCGGGGCAAAGTCCGGCACCACCAGGTGCACACCAGCACGCACAAACAGTTCAGCAGCGAAGGCGTTGTTGCGGGCCAGGCCCGCACGCCACGCACCACCATGAATGAAGATGGCCACAGGCGCGTCCGCTTTGTCGGTGGCATAAACGTCAAGCGCCTCAATGGCGCTGTCGCCGTAGGCAAAGCGCAGCGGCTCACCCAGCCTGGTGCGTATCGCCGCGCTGTTGTCGGCATAGCGCTGCATCAACTCGGGCTGGTTGGGTGCGTAGACAAGCTGGTTGTAGGAGGCATCCAGGGCGGCCTGGTCCATGCCCAGCCAGACAGCCGGGGCGGCTTCACCTGATGCGCCATCCAGCCCCATCAAGGTCAACTGCGCAGCAAAGAGTGCGCTGGTCGGGTCGGCCCACTCCAGCACCGCGTCAAAGTGATGGCGGCCGGCCAGCGCCATCAGGGTAGATTGACGGCCCTGCGCTTTCCAGTAGTCCGCCACTGCACGGCTTTGCCGAAGGTAGTCGGTGGTTTCATGCCCGCCCACCGCCACCAGCAAGGGGCAGGTCGCCACGGCACCGTGCCGCAGCAGTGACACCTGCGCCACGACCTCCGGTGTGAGGCCCAGCCTCTCGTTGCGAAACGACAGACGCACCGGCTCCAGGTCGCCCAGCCCGCTCATGAATACCGCGCTTTTGATGAGGTCCGCAGGAGCGTTGAAGTCCTTCACCCAGTCGGTCATGAGCAGCTGGCCGACGAGGTTGGCACCTGATGAGTGGCCAGCGATGTGGATGCGTCTCGGGTCACCGCCATGGGCCGCGATGTTTTGCCACAGCCAATGCAGTGCGCGCCTGACCTGAGCGCCCATGCCAGGCAATGTGCTTTCCGGTACCAGTGTGAAATCGAGTGCCACAAACATGGCCCCTGCATTTACAAACGCCGGAGCAGCAAAACCGCTGTCATCTTTCGACAGCGCACGCCAGTCGCCGCCATGCAAGAACACCATGACCGGGGCGTTCGGCGTCGATGCCGGGTAGATGTCAAGCCAATCATCCGGGCCATTGCCATAGGCGATGTTTTCAAGGCAGCGCAGCGACGCCTTGGCAGCCAGCGTGCGGCTGGCGTAATCGTTCAGGTAGATGCTGACGTCGGGCACCGAGCCGCGGCTGTTGTACTGGCGGTCAAGTTCGGCCTGGTCGTACGCGCGCCAGACTGCAGCGCTTGACACCGGTGCGCGACCTGCCAAGATTATTCGACCCTGGCGCCGGAGATCTTCACGGCGCGCATGTTGCGCACGCTGTCCTGTACAAGAAAAGCCGCAAACTCTTCGGGCGTGCTGGCCACCAGGTCATAGGACTTGGCGATAACTTCCTTCTGCACAAACTCCGGGTCTTTCATGATACGTGTCACCTCGGCATGCAGCTTCATCACAATCTCGCGCGGTGTGCCAGCCGGGGCAAACAGGCCGAACCAGGCGTTGGCAGGGACGTCCGGGAAGCCGGACTCGGCGAACGTCGGCACGTCCGGCAGCAGGGGCATACGTTTTTTGCCGCCAACGGCAATCGCCTTCAGCTTCCCGGCCTTGATGAAGGCCTGCGATGACGCAGCACCCGAGAATGTGAGCTGAACCTCACCCGCCACCGCCGCGGGTACCGCCTGCGGAATGCCCTTGTACGGCACATGCACGATGTCGATACCGGCCTGGGCCTTGAGTGTTTCCATCGCCAGGTGCGGCTGGCTGCCGCTGCCGTAAGAGGCGTAGTTGAGCTTGCCCGGATTGGCCTTGGCATAGGCAATCAGCTGCTTCACGTTGTTGGCCGGCACTGCCGGGTTGGCCAGCAAGAGCTGGTTCAGCACCACCAGCTGCGTGATGGGCGTGAAGTCTTTTACCGGGTCATATGGGAGCTTGGCATAGAGGTGCTGGTTGATGGTGAGGGTCGCATCGGTCGTCACCATCAAGGTGTAGCCGTCGGCCGGGGAGCGCGCCACAAACTCCGCCCCGACCAGCGTGCCCGCGCCGGCCTTGTTGTCGACCAGCACGGGCTGGCCCAGGCTGCGCCCCAGGCGCTCGCCAATCACGCGCGAAATCACATCGATGCCGCCGCCCGCCGGGTACGGCACGACGATGCGTATGGGTTTGGTCGGGTACGGGGCCGCGCCCTGCGCGAAGGCCAGCTGAAATGTGGATGCGGCCAGCAACACGGCGGCCAGGGAAGTCTTGTACAGGGTCATAGTGGCTTTCCGGGTAGGCTGGCGGGCAGGACGCGCAGCGAAATTAATGATAACAACACTTATGAATTCTCAGCCTGC